>JAWOGY010000131.1:0-2616 GCA_046496425.1 Vicinamibacterales bacterium | reverse complement strand
GACCACGCGCCGCTGTTCACCCTGCCGAACCAGAAGGGCGCGCCGGTGTCGCTCGAAACCGCGCTCGAGGAGGGGCCCGTCCTGCTTGGGTTCCACCGGGGCACATGGTGACCCAACTGCCGTCGCCGGTTCGGCGACCTGGCCGCCAACTCGCCGCAGTACCGAGGTCTCGGAGCCACCGTCATGGCCGTCGTGGCGCAACGCTCCGAGAAGGTGAAACGCTACATCGAGGACACCGGCCTGCCGTTCGACGTCCTGATTGACGACTCGCGGGAGACCGTGAAGGCCTACGGGGTGTGGCACCGCGTCGGCTTCGATGCCTGGAACATCGCCCGGCCCGCGCTCTTCCTGATCGATCACGCAGGGATCATCCGCTACGCCTTCGTGGCGGACGTCCAGACCGAGTTTCCCGAGCACGAGGTGATCGTGGAGGAGCTCGGGAAGATCGGGAGGTAGAAGTCAGAAGCAAGAATCAGGAAGCCAGAAGCAAGAAGACGAGAAGGACGTGCGCGTTCAGCGCAGTCTCCTTCTGACAATCGTCAGTTGGCCCTTCTTGCTCCTTGCTTCTTGCTTCTGATCAGAGAGCGAAGCGTCACCGAGAGTAGCGCTTCGCGATCTCACTCCAATTGACCACGCTCCACCACGCGTCCACGTAGTCGGCCCGGCGGTTCTGGTACTTCAGGTAATAGGCGTGCTCCCACACGTCGATGCCCATCACGGCCTGCCGGCCTTCCATCACCGGGCTGTCCTGGTTCGGCGTGCTCTCGATTGCCAGCTTGCCGCCGTTGTTGACCAGCCACGCCCAGCCGCTGCCGAACCGGCCCAGGGCCGCTTTCTTGAACTCGCCCTTGAACGCCTCAAACGTGCCGAACGACGCCTTGATGCCATCCGCGAGCGGGCCCGACGGGTCGCCGCCGGCCTTCGGGGCCATGATCTGCCAGAACATCGCGTGATTGGCGTGGCCGCCGCCGTTGTTGCGGACCGCCGTGCGAATCGCCTCGGGCACGTTCGCGATGTTGCGGATGAGATCGTCGATGCCGTGTTTCTGGAAGTCGGGGTATTGCTCGAGAGCGGCGTTCAGGTTCGTCACGTAAGCCGAATGATGCTTCCCATGGTGAATCTGCATCGTCATCGTGTCGATGAACGGTTCGAGTGCGTCGTGCGCGTACGGCAGGGCGGGCAGTTCGTGTGCCATTCTGGTGGTCCTCCTTGCAGCGACCGGGCTGACGGTGTTGGAATCTCTGTATTTTACCAGCAATACTGGCAACCCGGACTAATTTTGTCTCCATTCCCCAGGACTCAGATCGGGCCGGATTGGTGACAGTTGCTCCGTTGACAGGCGTTTCCCGCGGCGCGTAGCATGCGCCCACAGGCTGCGACACCACCCCACGGAGGACGACATGGCGGCTGACTCTTCAATGAACCGCAGGCAGTTTCTCCAGAAGTCGACGCTCCTGGCCGCCGCCGCGTCGGCGGTGGGAACCGCACCGAGGGCCGACGCACAGGTCAACAGCGCCGTCGGACGATCGGTCAAGCCCGTGCGGCTCGGGTTCATCGGCATCGGGATCCGCGGCACGCTGCTGATGGAGGCCGCCTCCGGCATCGCCGGCGCGCAGGTGGTCGCCGCCGCCGACTGCTACAAGGGCCATCTCGATCGCGCGCAGGAACTCATCTCGCCGGCGCCCGCCGTCACCGGCGACTACACGGAGATCCTGTCGCGCGCCGACATCGATGCCGTGGTCGTCGCCGCGCCCGACCACTGGCATCTCAAGATGACGCAGGACGCGCTGGCCGCCGGCAAGCACGTCTACATCGAGAAGCCGATGACGCATTCCTGGGAGCAGGGCGAGGCGTTCATCGCGGCCGCGGAGAAGAGCGGCAAGGCCGTCCAGGTGGGCAGCCAGTACATGAGCATGGGGTGCGCGAAGAAGGCCGCCGAGTTCATCAAGGGCGGGCGCCTGGGGAAAGTGACGCTCGTCGAGGGTAAGATTCACCGAAACACGACGACGGGAGCCTGGTACTACCCGATTCCGCCGGACGCCTCGCCGTCCACGGTCGACTTCACGCGCTTCATCGGCCCGGCGGCGCCCCGGGAGTTCGATCTCCGCCGCTTCTTCCAGTGGCGCCTCTTCTGGGACTACTCGGGCGGGTTGCCGACGGATCTCTTCGTGCACCTCATCACGGCCACGCACCAGTTGATGGGCGTCGAGGAGCCGGAGAGCGTCTTCACCTTCGGCGACATCTATCACTGGAAGAACTACCGCGAGGTGCCCGACCAGATGACGTCGATGGTGAGATACCCCGACGGCTTCGTGCTGCGCCTCACCAGCATGTCGAACAACGGCCACCCGGGCCCGCTGCTCACCTTCTACGGCAGCGAGGGCACCCTCGAGTACAACGGCGGGGCCTTCACGTTCTTCCACGAGCCGCCCTCGGACGGCTTCGGCTACTCCACGCACTCGTGGCCGAAGGCGACCACGGCGCGGTTCAAGGACGTGATGAACCTGAACGACAAACTCAACCCGATCGACGGCCCCGACGCCGCCGGCCCGGTCGAGTACAGGTCGCCGAACGACGAGGACTCCACGCGGGCGCACATGCGCAACTGGATCGAGG
>JAWOGY010000115.1:0-37631 GCA_046496425.1 Vicinamibacterales bacterium | reverse complement strand
GCCCATGGGCCGGCCGACCGGCCCGCCCATGCCGCCGCGCCCGCCAGGCCCCGCCACTCCGGGCGGGCCTCCCGGCTGGCCCTGGCGGCCTGCCGGAGGCGCCGCAGCTGCCGGGGGGCCGCCGGCCTGCGCGGCCGGGGCCGCGGCCACCGGCGCCGACGAGATCACGTACGCCTGCGGTGCGATGCTCGTCTCCGTGCCTTCGACGACGCCGAGGTGGGGCATCGTCTCGACGCGCTCGCTGCCGTCGACACGCCGGCGCATGGGCCGGTCCGGCACGTAAGGGTTCCGTTCATCGACCACGTCGGCCAGGACGATCTGGACCGGGTCCTTCGCCTTCACCATTCGGGCGCGCACGAACTGCGGCGTGCCGACGATCGACTCGGCGTCGGCCGCGGCGGTAGCCTTGCGGATGGCCTCGCCGTTTCTCGCCGCGTAGCCGATGATCTCCTCGAGGAACCAGTAGTTCGACGTGATCCGATCCTCGAAACTCGCGTACGAATACGTCTCCGACAGGATGCCAATCCGGTTGCGGATGCCGAAATACGTCTGCGTGTAGCGCGGCTTGTAGAGATCCAGATCGCCGGACCACATGCGCTCGCCGGACCGGGTCGGCCCGCCGTAGTAGAAATAGCTCCATCCGTGCGCGGCCTTGATGGCGTTGGTCACCGACGGCAACAGGTCGCCCCGCACGAGGTTCGCGATGCCGGGCGAGGTGTTCGGGCTCCCCGAGGTTTCGTACGTGAGGAAGAAGCCGTGGTCGCTGCCGTTGGTCGTATGCAGGTCGATCGCGATGTGCGGGTCGTACCGGGTGAGCAGGCGGGCCAGCGACCGCGCCTCGGCGGTTTCGAGCTTCGTGTTGTCGCGGTTGAGGTCGAGGTTCTCGGCGTTGGCGCGCTGGCCCATGCCGCCAATCGGGCCGAACTGGCTGCCGCGGTTGCGGACGCTCACCCGTTCGTTGCCGTCGGCGTTGTAGATGGGGTTGATGAGCAGCACGACGTGCCTGAACCAGTCGGCGCGCTCGCCCTTCGCGATCGATCGCAGCAGCGCGAGGCAGGCCTCCTTGCCTTCGACCTCGCCCGCGTGGATGTTGCCCTGGATGTAGATGCGCGTCTTTCCGGCGGCCAGCACCTGCTCGGGCGTCGGGCCCGAGGCGCCGACAACGGCCAGCGGCATCGGCCGGCCCTCGAAGGTGTAGCCGTAGGTGGTGAGGTGGATGTGCGGCGACGCCGCGGCCATGGCCTTCATGAAGGCGACGACCTCGTCGTACCGGCTCGTCTCCGTGTAGTTGGTGGCCTCGGGCCGCGTCAGGGGCCAGGCGCGCTTCGCGGCGGCGGGCGCCGCTTTCGGCGAAGCCTGCTGCTGCGCGGCGGCCGCGCCGGCCATGCTCAGCACGATGGCGGCAGCGGCGAGTGCGCGGGCGAGGAACACGGGATGTCGGGAGTCGGTCATCGAAACTTCTCCGGCGTGATGAGCTGCGCGCACCGGGCGACCGCCGTGCGGCCGAGTGTACACCAGAAGGGACCACCCGCCGGCCCCGGACAGGACCCGCGGCCGGCGGGGCTATCCCTTGAGCGTGACCGTGAACGTGCTGCCGGTGCCGGCTTCGCTCGCCACCGACGCGTCGCCGCCGTAGAGCTGCGCCAGCTTTCTCACGATCGACAGGCCGAGGCCGGTGCCGGGAATCAGGCGGGTCTGCTCGTTCCTGATGCGCACGAAGTCGTGGAACAGCCGCTGTGCGTCGTCGGGCGAGAGGCCGATGCCCGTGTCCGCGACCCGCACGCGCCAGGCGGCGCCGTCGCGGTCGATGGCGATGGTCACGCGCCCGCCGTCGCGGTTGTACTTCACCGCGTTACTGACCAGGTTGTTGAAGATGATGTCGAGCTCGCCGCGATCCGCCACGAGGGGCGCCCGATCGGGCGCCTCGACACGGATCGCGATGCCGCGCGCGGCTGCCGCCGCCGCCACCGTCTCGACGGCCGCGGCGGCGGCGGCGTGCAGGTCGGCGGGCGCGAGGTCGCGCCGCTTCTGGCCCGATTCGATGCGCGTCATGTTCAGCAAATCCACGATCAGCTTGCGCATGCCCTCGGTGCGGACAAGCGCCCGGTCGATGACGCGGGCGATGACGGCGGGGTCGTTCCCGGCCGACCCGTCCTTCAGGATCTGCAGGTAGCCCTCCACGGCCGCCAGGGGCGCTTTCAGCTCGTGCCCGAGCACGGAGATGAACTGGAAGCGGACCTGACGCTTCTCCTCGGCGAGCCGCCGCGCCTCGCGCTGGACCGCCAGATGGCGGACCACGCGCCGGATCGCCACGCGAAGGTCTTCCGGCGTGAAGGGCTTCGGCAGGAAGTCGTGGGCGCCGCGCTTGGTCGCCTCGATCGCGGTTTCGAGCGTGGCATAGGCGGTGATCATCACCGTCAGCGTCTCGAGACGGCGCTCCCGGATCTCGCGCAGCACGTCCAGCCCCGACATCCCCGGCAGCTTCATGTCGAGCAGCAGGATGTCGGGCGCCGACGCCGCCATCATCTCGAGGGCCGCCTCTCCGGACTCGGCCGTCTCGATGGCAAAGCCCACCACCCGCTCGTCGGACTCGTCCGGCTTGACCGTGTAGGTGTTCAGGACGCGCGCGACCGCCAGCCGCATCCCCGTCTCGTCGTCGACCACCAGCACACTTAGCGTTTCCACGTTGTCAGCTCCGAGTCCCGAGTCCCGAGTCCCGAGTCCCGGCACTGAGCAGCCTCTCCACTTCCCGCTTCAGTTGCTCGAACCGGATCGGCTTGGCCAACAGGGCATCCGCGCCGACCCATGCGCGCTCGGCGCCCGAGGCAGGCGAGAAGCTGATGCCCGTTTCGGCGGTGACGGCCGTCACCAGGATCACCGGCAGGCCCGGCAGCAGGCGCTTCAGGTGGTGCGACAGCACGAAGCCGTCGTCGTGCCGCTCCATCATGAGATCGAGGATGGCCAGGTCCGGCTTCGCGCCGCCGGCGAGGGCCTCGGCGTCGGCCCTGCTCGTGGCCGTGGTCACCCGGTATCCTGCGTGCTCGAGCTGGATCTTGTGCTGGTACAGAAAGTCCTCGTCGTCGTCGACGAGCAGGATGTGCGGGGCTGCCGGTTCAGGTGTCATGGCTCAGGGTCCTTGGGGGCGGCCGCATCAACCGCGTCGGGGCGGCGGCGCGGCAGGCTGACGGTGAACGTGGTGCCCGTCGCTCCGCCGGCCGGGTCGGCCTTGGACGCCACGCTGATGTCGCCCCGGTGCATCTTGACGATGCCGTAGGTGACCGAGAGGCCGAGTCCCGTCCCCTGGCCGACCTTTTTGGTCGTGAAGAAGGGTTCGTACAGCCTCGGGATGTGCTCGGGCGGGATGCCGACGCCCGTGTCGGAGACCGCGAGGCGGCAGCGCTCGCTCGCCGGGCCGTCGTCGCTGAGCGCCACCGTGAGCGCCCCGCCGTCGGGCATCGCGGCGTACGCGTTGCTGACCAGGTTCACGAGCACCTGCGTGAGCTGATCGGCATCCAGGTCCGCCAGCGGGTCCGCCATGCGGTTCTCGAAGGCGAGCGACACGTTGACGGGGGGCGGCACGCTCCGGAGGGCCCGCTGCACCAGATCGACGAAGTTCACGCGGCCGTGCTCCACCTTGTTCTGCCGCGCGAAGTCGAGCAGCCCTGCCACGATCTTCTTGCAGCGGTCGGCCTGCTCGACGACCATCGCCAGGTCTTCCCGCATGTCGGGCCGGTCCCCGACCTGCTCCATGAGGAAGTGCGCGTACAGGATCACGACGCCGAGCGGGTTGTTCACCTCGTGGGCGATGCCCGCGGCCAGTTGGCCCATGCTCGCGAGCTTCTCGGACTTGACGAGCGCCTCCTGGGTGCTCGCCAGCTCTTCGTTCGAGCGGGCCAGCTCGCCGACCGCTGACCGGAGCTGCTCGATGCTATGCGGCAGGCACATCGTCGGCTCGGCCAGGCCGACGTAGATGGCACTGGCGAGTTCCCGGCAGGACGCATACCCGCACGCGCCGCAGTTCAGTTCGTGGCGCGGGTCCGACTTGCCCAGCTCGCCGAGCAGCCGGACGAGCTCTTCCGGCGACGGCACCGGCATGCGAAGGTCGAAGGGCGAGTACGTCCGCGTGAGGTCGAGGCCGGCCCACCGGGCGTGCGCGCCGGACCAGGTTCCCTCGTCGACGGTCGCGATGCGGTGCCTGACGAACTGGCTGACGCGCGCCCGGCGCCCAAAGTGCGGCAGGTCCGAGCTCATGCCCGGACCCATCGTGCACCCCTTGCAGAAGAGGATCTCGAGCAGGCGCGTCTCCATCATGCCGGTCTCGGCTTCCTTGATGGCCTGCACGAACTCGGCGGGCCCCTCGCCGACCATGACGTGGCCGGTCACGAGGTCTTCCTGGATGCCCGCGACCTGGAGCATGCCGCCGCTGATGGGAAACAGGCCGCCGCCGCGCGCGTGGGGCGGATCGAAGTCGGCCGGCTCGGCCTGGGCCGCGTCCAGGGCGCGCGATGCCAGCATCCGGCGGAGCTCGGTGAACGTCAGCACCTCGTCGACCTCGCCGCCGAGGTCGGACGACACCGCTTCCCGCTTCTTCGCGATGCACGGCCCGATGAAGACGATGCGCACCGCGTCGCCGTGCAGGGCCCGGAGGAGCCGGGCCGTGGCGATCATCGGCGACACCACCGGCGCGAGCGCGTCGATGAGGTCGGGGTGATACCGGCGGACGTAGCCGACCACGGCGGGGCAGGTGGTGGCGATCCACGGCTTCTCCCGGTCTTCCGCCACCAGCCGCGTGTACTGGTTCGCCACCAGTTCGGCTCCGAACGCCACTTCGTGCACCGAGGCAAACCCGATCGCCCGCAGCGCCCCGACCACCTGCGTGTACTCGTAGCGGATGAACTCGGCGGGGAAGCTCGGCGCCACCAGGGCGGCCACCGGCGTGGGGCCCGCCAGCAGCGCCTCGACCGCCTCGACGGCCGAGAGGATGCGCTTGGCGTCCTGCGTGCAGACCTTGTAACAGACGCCGCACCCGATGCACCGCTCCGGCAGGACCTGCGCCCTGCGGTCGGCGATGCGGATCGCCTTGGCCGGGCACTCGCGCACGCACTGGTAGCAGACGCGGCAGCGCTCTCCGATGGTCGAAACAAGCGGCTCCTGGGAAAGTGGCGTCACAAGCACTCCGCGACATCGCAGTCGGGCATGTCGGTCAAGTCTACAGTCTCCTCCGATGTCGCGCCTCGCCGAAGCCGGCCTGGAATCCGGTCGGGGCGCGGGCTTGCCCCGCCGAAGCCGGCCTGGAATCCGGCCGGCGAAGGCGGGCTACATCACCGGCTCACGGGCATCGTAGCGCGTATGCAGGAGTTCGCGGCTCTTGTGCGACAGCGGCTTCTCCAGGAACTCCGCGTAGAGCCGCTGGATGGCCGGGTTCTCGTGCGACGCGCGCAGGGGCGCGTCGCGGTCGATGGCATAGAGCGCCTGCATCCGCACGCGGACCGCCTCGGGCGACGCCGATCGCGGCTGGCCGCCTCCGGCGATGCAGCCCCCCGGGCAGGTCATCACCTCGACGAAGTGCAGATCCTTCCGCCCGGCCCGGATCTGCTCCAGGATCGCGCGCGCGTTGCCGAGGCCCGACGCCGCCGCGATGCCAATCTCGCGCCCGGCCACGGTGGTCCGGAACTCCTTGATCCCGTCGAGGCCGCGAAGCGCCTGCACCTTGAGCTGCTCCGGCGCCTGGCCGGTGAGCAGGAAGTGGGCCGTCCGGATGGCGGCCTCCGCGACGCCGCCCGGCGCGCCGAAGAGCTTGCCGGCCGATGTGCGCTCGCCAAACGGCGTGTCGGCCGCGTCCGGCGGCAGGGAGGCGAGATCGAGGCCGTGCATCCTGATGAGCTCGGCCGCCTCGCGCGTCGTGAGCACCGCGTCGATGTCCTGCCGGCCCTCGCGCCCCATGCCGGCGCGCCCGGCCTCGAACTTCTTCGCGGTGCACGGCATGATCGCCACGCTGTAGATGCGCGACGGGTCCACGCCCAGCCGTCCGGCCAGGAACGTCTTCACCACGGCGCCGAGCATCTGCTGCGGGCTCTTGCACGTGGAGAGGTTGGGGATGAAGTCCGGGTAGAACTGTTCGACGAACGTCACCCAGCCCGGCGAGCAACTGGTCATCATCGGCAGCGTACCGCCCGTGGCGAGGCGATGGGCGAGCTCCGAGGCCTCCTCCATGATCGTCAGGTCGGCGGTGAAGGCCGTGTCGAAGACCCAGGCGAACCCGAGCCGGCGCAGCGCCGTGACCAGCGGCCCGTCGACGTCCGTGCCGGGCTTGAGGCCGAACGCCTCGGCCAGGCTGACCGACACGGACGGCGCGTGCTGGACGACGACGATCTTCCGCGGATCCGCCAGCGCGGCCTGCACCTCGTCGATCGCCCGGGTCTCGGCCAGCGCGCCCACGGGGCACACCGCGACGCACTGCCCGCAGTTGACGCAGCTGCTGACGTTGAGGCCCTCGTCGAACGCCGTGCCGATCCGCGTCCGGCTGCCGCGCCCGATGAAGTCGATCGCGCCGACACCCTGCACCTCCTCGCACACGCGCACGCACTTGCCGCACAGGATGCACTTCGCCGGGTCGCGCACAATCGACGGGCTCGCCACGTCCATGCGCGCGGGCGTTCTCCCGCCGAAGTAGTGCCGGCGGCGGACTCCGAGCTCCGCGGCGAGGTCCTGCAGCTGGCACTCGCCGTTCCGGGCGCAGTAGAGGCAGTCGTCCGGGTGGTTCGCGAGCAGCAACTCGATGAGCGTGCGGCGCGCGTCGACGGCGCGCGGCGAGTGGGTCCGCACGTTCAGGTCCGCGGCCGCCGGGAACGCGCAGCTCGGCACGAGGCCGCGCTGGCCCTCCACCTCGACGACGCACATCCGGCACGCGCCGCTCGGCGGCAGGCCCTCGTAGTGGCACAGCGTCGGAATCCGGATGCCTGCCCGGCGCGCCGCCGCCAGCAGCGTGTCGCCCTGCTGCGCCTCCACCGTCCGGCCGTTCATCTCGAGTGTCATCGTCTCTCCCGACTCCTGCCGTGCGGTGGCGGCGGGCTCTCTCGCGTGGCGGTCCCGCCTTCGCCGGGTCGAGCCACACCAGTTTCGGCGCGGCATGCTCCGCTTCGAGGGACGCGCTCGCTTCTCACGCCCGATCGCTCGCCTCGCGAGAAACCCCGCCCCCACCTCTCGTCCCCAGCCCCTAGCCCCTAGCCCCTAGCCCCTAGCCCCCTGTCCCATGCCCCATGTCCCATGCCCCATGCCCCATGCCCCTGCCTAGTGCACGAGCACCGCATCCAGGTTGCACGCGTCGACGCACGAGCCGCACCCCACGCATCGCTCGGCGATGATGTGATGCGGGCTCTTCGGCGTGCCGACAATCGCGTCCGACGGGCACTGCGCGACGCACAGGCCGCACCCTTTGCAGCGCGCCGGGTCGATCTCGTAGACGAGCAGCTCGCGGCAGGCCTTCGCGTCGCAGCGGCGGTCGTAGACGTGCGCCTCGTACTCATCGCGGAACCACCGCAGCGTGCTCAGCACGGGGTTCGGCGCCGATTGTCCGAGGCCGCAGAGGCTCGTGTCCTGGATGACCTTCGCGAGGTGCTCGAGGTTCATCACGGCGCGGAACCGCTCGAGCGCCTCGAACTGCTGCTCGCTGCGCCGGCTCCGGCTCAGGCTCTCCAGAATGTCGAGCATGCGCCGGGTGCCCTCGCGGCACGGGATGCACTTGCCGCAGCTCTCCTTCTGGATGAAGTCCATGAAGTACCTGGCCACGTCCACCATGCAGTTCCCGTCGTCCATCACGACCAGGCCGCCAGAGCCCATCATCGCCCCGACCTTCTTCAGCGACTCGTAGTCGATGTCGATGTCGAGCTGGGACTCGGGGATGCAGCCGCCGGACGGCCCGCCGATCTGGACCGCCTTGTAAGCCCGGCCGCCCGGAATGCCGCCGCCGATGTCGAACACGATCTGCCGCAGCGTCGTGCCCATGGCGACCTCCACGAGGCCCGTCCGCGCCACGTTGCCCGAGAGGGCGAACACCTTGGTGCCCGTGCTCGAGGCCGTGCCCGCCGACGCGAACCACGCGGCGCCCTTCATGACGATGTCCGGCACGTTCGCGAGGGTTTCGACGTTGTTGATGACCGTCGGCTTGCCGACCAGCCCGCTCACCGCCGGGAACGGCGGCCTCGGCCTCGGCATGCCGCGGCGCCCTTCGATGCTGTGGATGAGCGCCGTTTCCTCGCCGCAGACGAACGCCCCCGCGCCCTGTTTGACGACGATGTCGAGCGAGAACCCGGAGTCGAAGACGTTGGCGCCGACGAGGCCGAACGCCTTCGCCTGCGCGATGGCGGTTGTCACCCTCGCGATGGCGAGCGGATACTCGGCCCGCGTGTAGATGTACGCCTTGCTCGCGCCGATCGCGTACGCGGCGAGCGCGAGGCCTTCGAGCACCCGGTGGGGATCGCCCTCCATCACCGCGCGGTCCATGAAGGCGCCGGGATCGCCCTCGTCGGCGTTGCAGATCATGTACTTCTGATCGGCCGGCTGCCTGCGGGCGATCCACCACTTCGTGCCGGTGGGGAAGCCGCCGCCGCCGCGCCCGCGGAGGCCGCTCAGCTCGATGTCACGGCACACGTCGTCCGGTGTCAGCGAGCGCAGCGCCCTGGCGAGCGCGCCATACCCGCCGCGCGCGAGGAATTCCTCGAGGCTGGATGGATCCGCCACCCCGCAGTTGGCGAGCACCCGGCGCGCCTGCGGCGCGAAGAAGGGGTGCTCGTCGAGCGGCCGCACGCCGGGCCACGGTTCGGCGCCCTCCTGCCGGAACTGGCCGAGCGGCTCGAACGGCGGCGGGAGGCCGGAGAAGATGGCGGAGAACAGCGGCGCCGCCTTCTTCCCGGTCACCCTGGCGAAGCTCAGGCGCGGCCTGCCGGGCAGTTGGACGTCCACCAGCGGCTCCTCGACGCACAAGCCGATGCAGCCGACTTCCACCAGATCGGCGTCGATGGCGTTGGCGGCCAGCCAGGCCCGGATCGCCGCGAGCGTCTTGCCCGCGCCCGCGCCGAGGCCGCAGGTCCCCGTGCCGACGTAGATCACCGGCCGCGGCGGCGCCTCGCGCCGCGCGGCCCGGTTGCGCGCCCTGACCGCCGCCGAGCACGCGACGCTCGCGTGACAGCGCGGGCCGTCGGCCAGGCATGGGACCAGATCGGGGCACGGGCGATCGGGCGTGTGCCAGCACGCGGTACAGCAGCGGGGAACCTCGGCGTGGATCACCTGACCCTCGCCTCCTTCCGGAGGGTGCGCACCAGGCGGTTCACGACGTCCGGCGTCGCTCCGGCGTGGAACTCGCCGTTGACCGCGACCAGCGGCGCCAGACCGCACGCGCCGAGGCACGCGACCACCTCGAGGCTGAACAGCCCGTCGCGCGAGGTCTGGCCCGGCTTGATGTTCAGCGCGCGCTGCACCGCCGTCAGCGTCTGCGCCGACTTCTTCACGTGGCAGGCCGTCCCGCGGCACACCTGGATGTGGTAGCGGCCGAGCGGCTGGAACCGGAACTGGTTGTAGAAGGTGGCCACGCCGTACACCTTGCTCGCGGGCAGCCGCAGGTGCCGGCCGATCCGGACCACCGCCTCGCGCGGCAGGTAGCCGCAGCTTCGCTGGACCTCCTGCAGCAGCGGAATCAGCGCGTCCCGGCGGCCGGCGTGATACCTGGCGACGATGGGTTCGAGGTCTGGCGTGATCATGATGACAATGTCGCTCGTGCTAGGCCTGTCGTTGCTGGTGCGCGTAGTACGCCACCCGGTCGAGGGCCGTGCTCATGTCCATGTCGTCGACGTAGGCGCCTGTCGGGAGATGGAGGCGGACGGGCGCGAAGTTCAGGAAGCTGCGGACGCCGGCCGCGACGAGCCGGTCGGCGACGCGCTGGGCTTCGGAGGCGGGCACCGCGATGACCGCCGCCCGGATGCCCTCCCGCCCCAGCACGTCTTCCACCTGGTCGAAGGGGAAGACGCGGCAGGCGTGGATGATGCGGTTCGTCTTCTCCGGGTCCCGGTCGAAGGCCGCCACGAAGCGCACCCACGGCTGGCGGTTCGTGTAGTAGGCAAGGATGGCGCGGCCGAGGTTGCCGACGCCGACCAGGACCACCGAGGTCTCGACCGACCGGGCGAGCACCGCGTTGATGGCGGCAATCAGGTCGTCGACGGCGTAGCCTCTCCTGGGGCTGCCGGCGAAGCCGATCATCATCAGGTCGCGGCGCACCTGGGCCGGCGTGGCGACGGCCGCCGAGGCGAGCTGATGAGAGTAGATCTGCCGCATGCCGCCGGAGGAGAGGTCGAGCAGGAGGCGGCGGTAGAGGCTGAGGCGCCCGATGGTCTGGACGGGGATGCGGTGGGCGGCCTGGCGCGAAGGGGTGATGTCGGTCATATCTGTGAATTAATTCACGTTGTGAATCACTTCACAGATAGATTATTCCCGCCAAGCAAACCCTGTCAATCCGTTACAACCTACGCAAGTAGTGGGAATTAATCCGGCTCATCTTGTCCGGACGGACCAGCCGCACGAGCGTCCCACGACCCGCTGCGGAGGTGCAGAACCCGCTGCGGATAGGGAATCTCGATGTCGTGTTCCCTGAACTTGGCGAGGATCGCGAAATTCAGCGCGCTCACCAACTTGCCTTTGCGCTGGATGAGCGTCGCCGACCAGGCCCGGAGCTCGAAGCTCAGCCCGCTGTCGCCGAATTCGATGAACCGCACCACGGGCTCGGGATCGCCGAGCACGTCGGGATTCTCGCGGGCCACCTCGAGGAGCAGGCGCTCCACCAGGCGCACGTCGCTCGCGTAGCTCACCGACACCGGCACCTTGAACCGCACGCGGGCGTCGGTGTAGCTCCAGTTCACCACCTCCTCGGTGATGAAACGGGAGTTGGGGATGATGATGGCGATGTTGTCGTTGGTCAGGACCGTCGTACTGCGCGCCCGGATCTCGGTGACCTCGCCCTCGGTGCCGGCCACCTCGATGCGGTCGCCGATCTTGACTGGCCGCTCCAGCAGGACGATCAGGCCGCTCACGAGGTTGTTCGCGATGTTCTGCAAGCCGAACCCGATGCCGATCCCGAGGCCCCCGGCGGCCACGCCGAGCGCCGTGAAGTCGATGCCGGTGGTCTGCAGGATCACGACGAGCCCGGTCAGGAACACGAAGTAGTGAAACAGCGATCCGACGGCCTGTCGCCCGCTGGCGTCGAGCCTGGTCCTCACGAGGGCCCTGCTCACGAGCCACAGCCGGATGCGGCTGCTGACGAAGTAGAGCAGGACGACGAGGAAGCCCAGGAAGAGCAGGAAGGCCAGCGACAACCCCTGGCCGAACGGCAGCAGCGGCCGCGTCAGGGCCTCGCCAACCCGTGTCCACCACTGTTCACCCATCGTGCCGCCCTCCCGAATGACGATCCTGGACTCAGAGGTAGAACGGCCAGAACCGTGGAATGAGCCACGTGGCCAGCACCCAGAACAGCAGGTTCAGGGGCGCGCCCACGCGAAGGAAGTCCGTGAAGCGGTACGCGCCAGGACCGTAGATGAGCGTGTTGGTCTGGTAACCGACCGGCGTCATGAAGCTCGCCGACGCGGCAAACGCCACGGCCATCAGGAACGGGTGGGCGTCCACGCCCATCGCGGCCGCCGCGCTGATCGCCACCGGCGCCACCAGCACGGCGGTGGCCGCGTTCGACATCAGTTCGGTCAGCAGGGATGTGAGCAGGTAGATCGCCGAGAGCAGCGCCCACGGCCCGACCGGGCCGAAGACGCCGACGATGCCCCGCGACAGCATCGCCGCCGCCCCTGTGCTCTCCAGCGCGATGCCGAGCGGGATCAGCCCCCCGAGCATCAGGACGACTTTCCAGTCGACGGCGGTATAGACCTCGTCGGCCTTCAGGCAGCCGGTGAGCACCATGAGGGCGCATCCGGCCAGGGCGGTCACGACGATCGGGGCGATCCCGAGCGCGCTGACGCCCACGACGCCGGCCAGAATGCCTGCGGCGATCAGGGTCTTCCGCTTGCGGAGGCGGGGGGCGGCCTTGGCGGTCACCATGACGAAGGCGCGGTTCGAGGCCAGCGCCTCCAGCCGGGTCCTGCGCACCGACAGCAGCATGGTGTCTCCGGCCATCAGCGGTACGCTGTCCAGCTTGGTCAGCGCCAGCTGCCCGTGGTGGCGGATCGCCAGCACCTTGGCGCCGAACGACTCCCAGAACCGCTGCGACTTCAGGGTCTGGCCGACGAGCATGGAGTTGGGCGCCACCACGGCTTCGACCAGTTCCACGTCGCCGTCGGCTCCCTCGTCTTCCCGCCAGCCGAGGTGGGAGATCAGACTCACGCCCTCCCGCTCGCGGAGCTTCATGAACTGCGTGGTATCGCACCGGAGGCGCACCACGTCGCCGCCCTGCAGCACCAGTTCGTCCAGCGGACGGTCCAGCGCCGCGCCGTCGCGAAACACGCGCACCACCTCGACATCGAGGTCCTTCGTCAGCGGCGATTGGCTGGCCTTCGTGCCGACCGACCTGGCGTCCGGCAGCAGCACCACGTCGGTCAGGTATTCTGCGACGTGAAACACCTGGTCGAGATCGTCATCCCCGCGCCGCTCCGGGATCAGGCGGATGCCCACCGTGAACATGTAGAGCATCCCGGCCCCGGCCATGATCAGGCCGAGCGGGGCGAACTCGAACATCCAGAACGGGCGCATCCCGCTGCGCTCGGCAATCGAGCTGACCAGGATGTTCGTCGAGCTGCCCACCAGCGTGCAGACGCCGCCGAACATCGACGCGAACGAGAGCGGCATCAGCAGGCGCGAAGGGCTGATGCGGGCGCTTTTTCCGACCTCGAGCACCACCGGCAGGAGGATGGCCACGACGGCGGTGTTGTTGATGAACGCCGATGCCGTGCCGGCCATCATCATCAGCAGCAGCGTGGCCAGCCACGGGTGCCGCCGCCCGACCGCGACGAGCCCGGAGCTGGCCGCGCCCAGGGCGCCGGTTCGGGACAGTCCGGCACTGAGGACGAACATGGCGGCCACGGTGACCGTCGCCGGGTTGCCCAGGCCGGAGAGCCCCTGCTCGGGTGTCAGCACGCGCGTGGCGACGAGGGTGATCGCCACGAAGATCGCGGCCAGATCGACCGGAAGCCGCTCGGTGGCCAGCAGGTACACGCACGCCGCCGTCAGGGCGAGGACAATGACGAGGTCCATGATGACCCGGGCATTCTACGACGGATGGCGGCCGGGCTGGCCCGCCAGGGCAGCGCTCGGCGGTCTCAGCAGAACACGTCCCGTTTTCCGGCCCGGACGCGCGCGACCATGCCGGCGGCCATCTGCCGGGGCACCGGGTCCATCGACGCCAGCACGCGCTCCACGAGTTGCTCGCCCACGGCGCGGGTCGCCTCCGACCCGTAGTCGATGAGGTACTCGACGAACGTGGCGAGGGCGTTCGGGTCGCAGTGCGCCTTGATCTCGCCCGGCCTGGCCAGATCCATGAAGTCCTGCCCGGTCCGCCCGAGCCGGTAGCAGGCCGTGCAGAACGAGGGGATGTAGCCCAGCTCCGCCACGTCGCGGATCACCTCGTCGAGGGGCCGGTGGTCGCCGAGGCAGAACTGGCTGGCGTTCTCCCGCTCGCTGTCGGCATAGCCGCCCGGGTTGGTCCGGCTGCCCGCGGAGATCTGCGACACGCCGAGGGCGAACGTCTCGCGCCGGATGCTGGCGGACTCGCGCGTCGACATGATGATGCCGGTGTAGGGCACCGCCAGCCGCAGAATCGCGACGATCTTCCTGAAATCGATGTCCGACACGGCGTGCGGCGGGTGCGCGGCCAGGTCCGATCCGGTGGCCGGCTCGAGGCGGGGCACGCTGAGCGTGTGCGGGCCAATCCCGTGGCGCGATTCGAGGTACCTGATGTGCTGCATCAGCGCCAGCAGTTCGTAGCGCCAGTCGAAGAGCCCGAACAGCACACCGATCCCCACGTCGTCGATGCCCGCCTCCATCGCGCGGTCCATCGCCGTCACGCGCCAGTCGTAGTCCCGCTTCCTGCCCGCGAGATGGACGCTCGCGTACGTGCCGCGGTGATAGGTTTCCTGGAAGAGCTGATAGGTGCCGATCTTCGCCGCCTTGAGCTCGCGGAACTCGTCGAGGGTGAGCGGCGCCACGTTCACGTTGATCCGGCGGATCTCGCCGTCGTCGTGCGTGACGCTGTAGACGGTGTCGATCGCCTTCAGGACGTACGAAAACCCCTCCCGCGGATAGGACTCGCCGGCCACGAGCAGCACGCGCTTGTGGCCCTGGTCGATGAGCGTCCGCGTCTCCGCCGCGATCTCCTCCTCGGTGAGCGCCCGCCGCTCGAGCTCGGTGTTGCGCGCGCGAAACGCGCAATACGTGCACTCGTTGCCGCACAGGTTCGAGACATACAGGGGCGCGAAGATGACGAGCCGCCGGCCGTAGATCGCCTGCTTGGCCCGCTGCGCGGCGTCGAAGAGCTCCTGCAGCAGGCCCGGGTCGCTGATGCCCATCAGCACCGCCATGTCGTCCGCGTCGAGCCCCTTCAGCTCGCCCGCCTTCGCCAGGACGTCGTGCACCCGGGCGGCGTCCGTCAGCCGATGCCGCTCGAGCGCGGCGGCGATGACGCCGTCGTCGATGGGAACGGTGCCGGTCGTGTGAGGCATGACGGGCGAACTCCTCGTCACTGGGCGGGCCGGCCCAGGCGCGAGAACGGCTTCGTCAGGCGCGCGACCGGCCGGCCGGAGACGGAGATGACGGCCCGCAGCACGTATTCGCCCCGCGGGAGCGACGCGAGCGGGACCTCCGCCCGGGCCGTTTGCCTGCCCGGCGACGCGGTCTCCGTCAGGAGCCCCTCGGCCGAGGTGAGGGCCTCGGCGTTCGGCCCTGCAGCCACTTCGAAACGGATGGACGCGCCCTCGAAGCGCGCGGCGTCGGTGGCGTACAGCTCCGTGTACGCCTTGAGGGAGTCGCCCGTCACGACCGGCTCGATCTTCGGCTGGAGCGCGCCGTCCAGCGTGCCGTCGGCCAGCATCAACTCGCCGTAGCGGAACGGCCCGCCGGTCCGGAGCCGGGCATCGAACCGGTGCTCGACGCTGCCCAGCCGCCCCTGCTCGTCGAGCGCCGCGAACTTCAGGTTGTAGATGCCGGGCGCCACCAGGGCCGCGCCGAGATACCGCGACTGGCCGGGGGCCGGCACGTCCAGCGTCAACTGGACGACGTCGCCCTTCTCGTTCGACACCCAGAACCCGAGGGCGCGCGGGAGGATGAGGTCCCTTCCGTCGCCGACCGCCGCGCTCACGAGGACCTTGATGCGCTCGCTCGCCGGATCCTTGTACGCGTGCGTGGCGACGCTCAAGGGCACGTCGGAAGCCGGCAGGGGCTGGCGGAGGGCGTCCTTGATCAGGTCCTCGTCGGTTTTCGCCGCCGTGGCGACGGGCGCGATGAACTGGCGCCGCGCGCGAACGGTCACGCCGGGACGGCCGACCCGGACCGCGATCTGGTGGGCCTTCCCGTCGCGATCGGAGGATTCGGGTTCGAAGCCGACCAGGTAATAGCCGGTCAGTTCGAGGGCCAGCCGGTCGATGGCCCCCTCGGCGCGGCCGAACGTCGTCTGCAGCGAGCCCCGCGTCATTCCGACCAGCGCTTCGAGCCCCAGCGCGGCGAGATCGCGGTCGAACAGACGGGTCTCGCTCGCTCGGCGCTCGGTCACGTCGGTGTCCGGCGGCACCACGCGGATGGCATAGATGGAGGCCTGCGCCGCCGCCGTCTCCTCTCCGGCCCACGACACCAGGCCGATGTCGCGGTCGATCACGAGGCCCTCCGTGATGTACACGAGCGTCTTCGGGCCGGGAATCGGCTGGAGCCGCCTGAGCAGATTGCGGAGCGCCGTCATCGAGTTCTCCGTCTGCACCCGCGTTTCCGTGAGGACCTGGTTCACCTCCGCCCGGAGCGACTGCCGGCAGGCCTCCAACGTTCTTTCCGCGTCCATGTCCTGCGCGCGAACCTGGCATTCGCGCCGCACGATGTCCTCGAGCAGCCTGGGATCGCGCTCGACGGCCAGGGCCTCGGCCAGGCCGACGCGGTTCTGCTTTTCGAATCCCCCGCCCCCGCCGACGACGCGGCCCAACGCTTCGCTGACGAGCGCGAAGTGACGCGTGAAGTCGACCTCGATGCTGCCGGGCAGCACGGCGAGCCCCGCGCGGTCCGCGGGCCCGAGACGGGCGAGCAGCTTCGCCACCGTGTTCTTGAACTCCATGCCGGTCGACCGGTTCATGTTGCCCTGGTCGACGACGATCATCACCAGCCGGCCGCCCGTCGCCCCCTCGTTGCTGCTGAAGCGCGGCAGGTCGGGCTCGGGCAGCCGGGGAGCGGCCGCCTCGATGCTCTGCGACACGAATTGCACCGACGTAATCCGCCGGACCTGGCCGTCGACCGTCACCTGGAAGTCGGCCGCATCGAGCCCGCGCACGGGCCGGCCGCCGCCGTCAATCACGCTGACGTCGACCGCCACCAGGTCGACCGCCGCCTTGAAGACGGGCGGGGCCTGCTGCGGCGGCACCGCGGGCTGCTGGGCCGACAGGGCGGCAAGCCCGCCAAACACCACGATGGGAAGGCATGCGCGGGCGGCGGTTCGGCGTTTCATGGGATTGGGATCATTGTGCCACAGGACGGCAGGGTCCGCGGCGGTGGAGGCCTCTCGCCCGGTGGCCCGGACGCGGCGCTCCTGTGATATAAGCGACCGATTGCCTGGGGAGAGTCCGAATCCATGAAGTCCACGACACGTCGCAGTTTCCCGCTCCGCCTCGCCCTTGCGGCGCTGGCGGGCGTCGCCATCCTCTCGGCCGCCGTCGCCGCGCAGGAACGCCTGAAGAGCATGCCCGGGTACGAGCAGTACCTGCGGATGAGCAAGGAACTCCCGGCTGCCATCAAGATGGGCAACCTGTCGGTCGCCTGGAAGGACGGCGGCAGGGCGTTCGAGTACACGAAGGACGGCAAGACGTGGCGCTTCGACATCGCCGCGAGGGCCGCCACGGAACTCCCGGCCGGGGAGGCCGCGCCTGCCGCACCCGGAGGGCGCGGGGGACTCGGCGGCGGGCCGGCGCGCGGTCGGCAGGTGGAGTCAGCCGACTCGCCCGACAAGACGCTGAAGGCCGTCCACAAGAACCGGAACCTCTACATCACCGACGCCGCCGGCGCGAACGAGGTCCCGGTGACCACAGACGGCAGCGAGCGGGATCGGATCAAGTACGGGACGGCCAGCTGGGTGTACGGCGAGGAGCTGGCCCAGACGACGGCGATGTGGTGGTCGCCCGACGGCCGGAAGCTCGCCTACTACCGGTTCGACGAGAGCAAGGTGCCGGACTACTTCCTGCAGCTGGACCAGACCAAGCTGTACAGCAAGGCGGACATCGAGGCCTACCCGAAAGCCGGCGAGCCGAACCCGGTGGTCGACCTCTTCGTGTACGACGTGGCCTCGAACACGACCATCAGGATCGACGTGCGGGGAGGCAAGCCCTTCGAAAACGACGTGGTCGGCCACTATGTCTACCGCGTGTCGTGGTCGCCCGACGGGAAGGAACTGCTGTTCACCAGGGCCAACCGCCGGCAGAACATTCTCGAGTTCACCGCGGCCAACCCCGACACGGGTGCGTGCCGGACCATCATCCGGGAGGAATGGCCCACCGGCTGGGTCGAGACAAATCCGACACAGGTGTTCCTCGAGGACGGCCGCCGCTTCATCTGGGCGTCCGAACGGACCGGCTGGCGGAACTACTATCTGTACGACCTGTCGGGAACGCTCGTGACGCCGCTCACCCGCTACACGACGTTCGAAGCGGGCGGCCTGATCAAGATCGACGAGGACGCGAAGGCCGTCTTCCTCATGGCCCGCGACGGCGACAACTTCCTGAAACAGCAACTGCACCGCGTCGGGCTGGACGGCAGAAGCGACGTGCGGCTGACCGACCCGGCCTTCCATCACGCGGTGGGCTCGTGCATGCCGGGGGGCGGCGGCCGCGGGGCTCCGGGGGGGCCTGGGGGCGCGGGCGCCTGCGGCATCTCGCCCGACAGCAGGTACGCGGTCGTCGTCTATCAGACGCACGACACGCCGCCGGCCACACGGCTCATCGATGCGCTCTCGGGCAAGGTCGTCTCGGAGCTGGCCGCGAGCGATCTCACGAAATACCGCGAACTCGGTCTCAGGAAGGCCGAGATGTTCACCTACCTCGCGGCCGACGGCAAGACGACGCTTCGGGGCATGATCAGCTTTCCGTCGAATTTCGACCCGGCGAAGAAGTACCCCGCGCTGGCGTCGGTCTACGGGGGGCCGGCGTCGGCGGCCACGAGCGAGACCTTCGTGCGGCCCAGCCCGCTCGCCGAGTACGGCTTCCTCGTGCTGGCGCTCGACTCGCGCGCCGTGCCGGGCATGGGCAAGCGGACGCTCGACGCGATCTACGAGAAGCTCGGCCAGGTGGAGATGGACGACATGGCGGCCGGCGTGCGGTCGCTCTGGGACCGGCCGTACTTCGACCGCGACCGCGTGGGCATTTACGGCACGTCGTACGGCGGCTACTCGGCGGCCATGTGCCTGCTGCGCCATCCGGACGCCTTCCGCGCGGCCTCGGCCTCCTCGGCCGTCACGGCGTGGGAGCACTACGACACGATCTACACCGAGCGCTACATGTGGATCCCGCAGGAGAACAAGGCGGGCTACGACGCCGGCAACGCGACGAAGCACGCTGTCAAGCTCGACGGCCGGCTCCTCGTCTACTACGGCACGGCCGACAACAACGTGCACCCGACCAACGCGATGCAACTCATCCAGGCCCTGCAGCGGGCGGGCAAGAGCTTCGAGGTTCAGGTCGGCCCTGACGTGGGCCACTCGGGCGTGAATCAGCAGCGGATGATGGAGTTCTTCATCGGGAACCTCGTCCTCGATCCGCCGAAACCGGCCAGCGCAACGCGATGAAGTTCCTGGGCAGCGAGTTCGCCTACCTCGTCAGCGAGCGGGAGATGCGGGGCAACCTGGGGGCGCTGCTGCGCTACCTGCTGCTCCTGCTGTTCATCATCACCTCGTACGCCGTCCTCTTCCACGTCATCAAGCTGAACGTCGAAGGCGAGCAGCATTCCTGGGTGACGGGGTTCTACTGGACGCTCGTCGTGATGTCCACCCTCGGCTTCGGCGACATCACGTTCACGAGCGACATCGGCCGCCTGTTCAGCGTGGTGGTGCTGCTGTCGGGCGTCGTGCTGCTGCTCGTCCTGCTGCCGTTCCTCTTCATCCGCCTGTTCTACGCGCCGTGGCTGGAAGCGCGCGTGCGTCTCAGGGCGCCGCGCCGCGTGCCGGCCGGGACCACCGGGCACGTCGTGATTGCCGAGTTCGACGACATCGCGGTGGCCCTGGCCGGGCGCCTCCGGGGGGAGGGCGTGCCGCACTTCGTGATCGAGCCCGACCCGGCGCGCGCCGCGCAACTGGCGGGCGACGACATGCCGGTCGTGACCGGCGACAACGACAGCGGCGCGACCTATCGGCTGCTGGAGATCGGGCACGCCCGGCTGGTGCTCGCCAACTGCGCGGACACCGTCAACACGAACATCACGCTCACCGTGCGCGAGGTCGCGGCCGACGTCCCCGTCGTGGCCATCGTCGAGGAGGAGGACTCGATCGACATCCTCGAACTGGCCGGGGCCACCCGGGTGCTCCCGCTCAAGCACCAGCTCGGCCAGTACCTCGCCAACCGCGCCGACGTGGGCCGCGCCGAGGCGCACATCATCGGCGCGTTCGGCGACCTGCGCATCGCGGAACTGCCGGTGCGGGGCACGCCGCTGGCGGGGCAGTCGGTCCGCGGGACGCGGCTGCGCGAGCGCACCGGGCTGAACGTGGTCGGACTCTGGGAGCGCGGCCGCCTCGTGCCCGCGTACCCGCAGACGTCGATTCAACCCAACAGCGTGGTGGTGGTGGCGGGCACGGCCCCGCAGGTGGCGGCGCTGGACGCCATGCTGCCGGCCCGCGAGACGCCGGTCGTGCCGGTGCTCGTCATCGGCGCCGGCAAGGTTGGACGGGCAGCCGCGCTCGCCCTGAAGCGCCAGGGCCTCCCCGTGCACGTGATCGACCGTGACGCCGCAGCCCTGGCGCCCCTGGCCTCGCAGGTGGACGGCGTGTTCGCCGGCGACGCCGCGGATCGCAGCCTGCTCGACCGCGCCGGCATCGGGCGCGCCCCCTCGGTGCTGCTCACGACCAACGACGACGCGATGAACATCTTCCTGGCGGTGTACTGCCGCCGGCTCAGCCCCGACGTCCGCATCGTCAGCCGCATCACCCACGAGCGCAATGTCGAAGCCATCCACCGCGCGGGTGCCGACTTCGCCCTCAGCTACACCTCGCTGGGCGTCGAGGCCGTCGTCTCGATCCTGCGCGGCCACGACCTCGTGGTGCTCGGCGAAGGCGTCGAGCTGTTCTCGATCCCGGTGCCGGCGCGGCTGGCCGGAAAGACGTTGCGCGACTCGGGCATCGGGTCGCGCACCGGTCTGAGCGTAGTGGCGCTGAAGACCGCCGGGGGGCTGTCGTCCCAGTTCAGCGCCGAAACCCTGCTCCAGCCCGGGTCCGATCTGATCATGCTCGGGAGCGTAGAGCAGCGGCAGGCATTCGCGGCGGCGTTCGAGGCCGGCGCGCCCGGCCGCCGGCCTTAGAACAGCCCGAACTGCTTCATGTCCTTGCCCGCGCCCGCTGACGGTGACCACCTTCTGGCCGGCGAGGCTGCCCATCGGCTGGGCGTCGGGCGCCGGAACCTCCGCAGGGGCGCAAGCGTCCAACTGAAGGTTGGACGGTCTCAATTCAGGACTGTACTTGTCGCAATTGAGGATTGCCGCTACGATTACGGGTTGTCAAGGCCTCCAGGAGCATGAAGGAGAAGGTTGGAATGATCAGAAAGGCACTGCTCGGCGTCATGATGCTCGCGGTGTTGAGTTCCACGGCCTGGGCGCAATCCCCGAAGGTGGAGTTCACGGGACTCATCGGCTGGTCCCTGTCGGACGGTGTCAGCGGCGACCCGGTCATTGCGCTCGACGGCAACGTGTATGACCGCGTGGATCCGAAGGACTCGATGAATTTCGGGTTTTCGCTCGGCTTCTTCCTGACGCCGTCGGCGGAACTCGGCTTCCTGTGGCGCCGGCAGGCAACGGAGCTGGAGATCGCCGGCACCTCCGTTCGCACGCTCGGCGACATCAATATCGACGGGTACCACGGGTACGGCGCGTACTACTTCGGCGACTCCGAAGCGAAGGTCCGCCCGTACATCATGGGCGGCCTGGGCGTGACCAACTACGGCAGCGTGTCCTACGACAGGCTGGACGGGACGTCGGCCACCACCGAGTCGAACTCGCAGTTCTCGACGACCTGGGGCGCGGGCCTGAAGGTGAACGCGTCACGGAACGTCGGGATGAAGATTGGCCTCCAGTGGACGCCGACCTACATCAAGTCGGACGCGGCCGGCTGGTGGTGCGATCCGTGGTGGGGCTGCTACGTGATCGGCGACGCCCAGTACGCGAACCAGTTCGAGTTGGTCGGCGGCATCTCGTTCCGCTTCTGACGGCGAGCGACGAGGTGGAACTGAGCAAGTCGCGCTCCGGCCTCGGTCGGCTCTACTTCCGCGTGCCGTTCAGGGTCCTGACCGAGGACGAAGAGAAGCTCCTCTCGAAGAACTACAAGGACATCAGCAAGCAGGTCGAGGAGGCCTTCAAGAAGAGATGATGACAGGTCGGGTTCGCTGCGGGGCTCTGGCCGTCTGGCTCATCTCCTGTGGGGCCGCGGCCACCGCGGCGGCGCAGGAGCTGGAACCCAAGGCGTACGCGGCCAGTCCCGTCGGCGGCGCGTTCGTGGTCGCCGGGTTCGCCAGGTCGACCGGCGCCATCGTGTTCGATCCAACCCTCCTCATCACGAACGCGGAGGCGAAAGTCAACTCGGGGCTGCTGGCCACGGGTTACACCTTCGGCCTCTTCGGCAAGCTCGCACTGGCGACTGCCTCCGTGCCCTACTCGTGGGGCGACATCTCGGGTGACGTGGCAGAACAAGCCCGAACGACCAGCCGGTCTGGCCTCTCCGACGCCCGCTTCAAGCTGTCCGTCAACCTCGTCGGCAATCCCGCGATGCGGGCCAGGGAATTCGTAAAAGCGCCCCGGACGACGATCGTCGGCACGAGCCTCACGGCCGTGGCGCCGAGCGGGCAGTACTACGACGCGAAGCTCATCAACCTCGGCGGCAACCGGTGGGCCTTCAAGCCCGAGCTCGGCGTGGCGATGCCGAAGGGCCGCTGGGACGTCGACGCCTATCTCGGAGTGTGGCTCTTCACGGACAACACCGACGCCTACCCCGGCGGGAACAGGCGGTCACAAGATCCCGTGGTGTCCCTCCAGGGCCACGTGAGCTACACGTTTCGGCCACGCCTCTGGCTGGCGTTCGACGCGACGTGGTACAACGGCGGCAGTGCGCAGATTGAAGGGAAGGAGCCTACCCGGAGTATGAACAACTCGCGGCTGGGAGCGACGTTTTCCGTTCCGGTCGGACAGCGGCAGTCCCTCAAGCTCGCCTACAACTCGGGCGTGTTCGTCCGCACCGGGACCAACTTCACGTCGCTCAGCGTGGGCTGGCAGTGGCTTTGGCTGACGAAGAAGTAGGTCGTGAAGGGCTGTTAGAATAAGAGGTTCGGCACAGTCGAAACCGAGCCGCAGTGTCGCCATTGGCGTGGCCAGGGCGGAGAGGAAGTAGTGTGATGGTCAAGCAGATTCAGTCCGGACTGTTGTGCGCCGCGCTCATGCTGGGCACGGCGGCTCACGCCCGCGCTCAGGTCCTGACTCAGGCTCAGACGCAGGCGACGGCCCAGACCCAGACCCAGGCGGCGACCACCGCCACCAACGGGAGCGATGGCGGCTGGGACGTTGCGATCTACCCTGTTCTCGTCTGGGTGCCCCTCGGCATCGACATCAACGTGTCCGTGCCTCCGTTTGACGGCGGCGGCGGCGGCGATGGGAAGATCCTCGACGGCCGCTTCGATGGCGCCTTTCTCGGGGGGTTCTCGGTTGCGAAGGGACTGTTCAGGGTCGATGTCGACGGGCTGTGGGCGGCTGTGGGCGGCGACCGGCCCGACAATCCGAAACTGTCGGTGGACGTGGATGCTGTCTACTTCCACGCGACGGGCGGCATCAAGATCTACAAGGCCCTCTACGCCACCGGCGGCGTTCGCCGCTACGCGCTGAAGTACGACGTCCGAATCGCGGACCAGCCGAACTTCTCGCGCAAGCCGGGCCTCTGGGACCCGCTGGTCGGCATCGGCATCCACCATGTCGGCAGGACGCTCGAGGTGCACGCGACGTTCGACGGCGGCGGGTTCGGCGTGGGCGCCGACGTGGATCTGGCGGCGGGGTTCCGATTGGACTGGAAGCCGATCCCGCACTTCGGCCTCACCGGCGGGTACAACTACCTCTACTTCAGGGCCTCCCAGACCGTGGCGTCCAGGACCTTCACGTTCAAGCAGACGCTCCACGGCCCGATCGCGGGGGTCGGCTTCTACTTCTGACGAGCGCACTCCGGGCTCAACGGCCCGCTCGCATGCGTCGGTAGCGCCGGATGAGCGCATTCGTGGAGCTGTCGTGTGCGAGCGGGGCCTCCGCAGGCCCCTCGAGTTCAGGGATGATGGCCTGCGCGAGGGCCTTTCCCAGTTCGACACCCCACTGGTCGAACGGGTTGACGTTCCAGACCGCGCCCTGGGTCAGCACGATGTGCTCGTAGAGCGCGACCAGGGCGCCCAGCGTCTCCGGCGTGAGCCGGTCCGCCAGAATGACGTTCGACGGGCGGTTGCCCTCGAAGACCCGGTGGGGCACCAGCGCCACCGGCGTGCCTTCGGCCTCCACCTCAGCGGCGGTCCTGCCGAATGCGAGCGCCTCGGCCTGCGCGAGGACGTTCGCAATCAGGAAGTCGTGATGCCGGCCCATCGGCGTGAGCGCACGGGCGAACGCGATGAAGTCGCAGGGGACCAGCCGCGTGCCCTGGTGAATCAGCTGATAGAACGAATGCTGCCCGTTCGTGCCGGGCTCTCCCCAGTAGATCGGGCTCGTGTCGTAGGTCACCGGCTCGCCGTCCAGCGTCACCCGCTTCCCGTTGCTCTCCATCGTCAACTGCTGCAGGTAGGCCGGGAATCGCTTCAGGTAGTTCTCGTACGGCAGCACCGCAATCGTCTGCGCGCCAAAGAAGTTGGTGTACCAGACCGAGAGCAAGCCCATCAGCACCGGCAGGTTCCGCTCGAAGGGCGCGGTGCGGAAGTGCTCGTCCATCCGGCGGAAGCCGTCGAGCATGGCCCGGAAGTGCTCCGGCCCCACGGCAATCATCGTGGACAGGCCGATGGCGGAGTCCATCGAATACCGGCCGCCCACCCAGTCCCAGAATCCGAACATGTTCGCCGTGTCGATGCCGAAGGAGGAGACTCGGTCGGCGCTTGTCGACACGGCGACGAAGTGCTTCGCTACCGCCGCGGCGTCGCCGCCGAGCCCTCGCAGCAGCCAGTCGCGCGCGCTCCGCGCGTTGGTCATCGTCTCCAGCGTGGTGAAGGTCTTCGACGAGACGATGAAGAGCGTTTCAGCCGGATCGAGGTCGCGCGTCGCCTCCGCCAGGTCGATCCCGTCGACGTTCGACACGAACCGGAACGTCAGCGCCCGCTCGCTGTAGTGCCTGAGCGCCTCGTAGGCCATCACGGGTCCGAGGTCGGAGCCGCCGATGCCGATGTTGACGACGTTCCTGATGCGCCGTCCGGTATGGCCGGTCCACTCGCCGCGCCGGACGCGGCTGGCGAAGGCGGCCATCCTGTCGAGCACGTCGTGCACACCTGGTACGACGTTCGTCCCGCCGACGACGATTGACGCGTCCCGCGGCGCGCGGAGCGCGACGTGCAGCACGGCCCGATTCTCGGTGACGTTGATCTTCTCGCCTCCGAACATCGCGTCGATGCGCTCGCGCAGCCCCGATTCCTCCGCGAGCTGCACCAGGAGGGCGAGCGTCCCGTCGGTCACGCGGTTCTTCGAGTAGTCCAGGAAGAGACCGGCGCCCTCGGCGGTCAGGCGCGTGCCTCGCGCCGGGTCGCTCGTGAAGAGCTGCCGGAGATGCACGTCGCGCATGGCTTTCGCGTGCGCCTCGAGGGCGCTCCACGCGGGGCGGCTGGTGAGCGGGGCCGGTCTCGTGGTCATCGCATCCCGTCGTTCCATCACCCCATACTCTAGCGCAGCCGCCACCGCCGCACCGCCACGGCGGCGAGCAACCCGTCCTCAGCCCTCCTGTCTCCGCTGTCCGCTCAGCCGCGTGCTCAGTCCTTCTTCTTGAAGGCGTCGTCCATCTGCTTCTTGATGTCCTTGAAGTTCTTGTCCAGCAGCTTGTCCTCTTCCTCCGTCAGGATTCGGAACGGCACCCGCACGACGCTCTGCGCGAATTTCACGTTGAGCCAGTGCTGGCCGTAGGTGATGCCGCCCGGCACCTGGAAGTAGAGCCGGCCGAGGCACGCGCGCGTCGTGCTGAGCTGGACCTTGTCCCAGGCCATCGCCCGGCTGTCCACGTTGGTGAAGAACTGGACCGAACACGGCCGGGACGCGGCCGTCGGGAAGTAGTTGATCGAGTCGCGCTGGACCCGCTCCCGGTTCTGGAGCGCCCTGAGGTCGCCCTTCCGGAACTCTTCGAGCGACGGCAGCGGGATTGTCTGACCGTCCGGCGTGGTCAGCGACAGCGCGTCCCGCATCAGATCGTAGTTGGGCGTCCGGTCGAGCACGGTGAAGCCCACCTCGAGGAGCATCCACGGCTCTCCGATGGACAGATTCGCGAGCTTGTACCCGAGGGTGACGAAGCCCTCGTTGTTGTACGCGATGCGCACATACCGGCCCTCCATCGTCATGATTTCGGGCACCCCGGGCTGGGGCATCTGCACCTTCGGCGGCTCCTGCTTCTGCGCCGCGCACGGGTCAGCGAACGGGCCGGCGAGCAGCAAACCGACTCCGACCAGCGTCAAGAGGGACGTCTTCTTCATGGCAGCCTCCTGCAGCAGCATACTCGCGTTCACGGCTCCCCTGCACCGGGGGTGTAGCGGCGGGAGGTCCGAGCCGCTTAGTGCGCTAAGATAGTCACGCCAGCCCGCACCGCAGCCGCACGCCATGGACGACACACGCCCGCCTTCAGTCGCTCCGCCCGAGCCCGCTCCAGGTTTCGAGCCGCTGCTATGGGATCTCTTCCTGCGTCTCATGGACGTGCCCGGCGGCCGCGTCGAGGATGAGATTGTCAGCGCGCAGCGCCGGTTGTGCAGGGCGCTGGGCCTCGATCGATCGGCGCTTTGGCAGGCATCACCCGATGACGCCAGGAGACTCAGGGTCACCCACTGCTACGATGCGGCACACGACTCGCCAGCGACGCTGTCGCCTGACGGAAGCAGCGCGCGGGAACAGGGCCTTGAATTCCTCCTGCCAGGCGGCCGTTCAATCGTCAAGCACGCCGACGCGTCGGTCCACTTTCCCTGGGTCTCCCAGCGCGTGCTCGCCGGCGAGACGGTGGTGATTGCCGCCGTGGATGAACTGCCAGCCGCGGCCGCTGTTGACGCCGCGTCATTCAGCCGCTTCGGAACGAAGTCGACGGTCATCGTACCGCTCAAGGCGCATGGCGAGACGCTCGGGTGCCTGTCGTTCGCCTCGACCCGGTACGCGCGGGATTGGCCGCAGGAACTCGTCGCCAGGTTCGAGCAGCTCGCGCAGGTCTTCGCGAAGGCGCTGGCCAGAGGGAGGACGGAGGAACAGCTCCGGGCCGCGCTCGACGACCTCAAGCGGCTTCGGGACGAGCTGCAGCACGAGAACGTGTACCTGCGGGACGAGATTCGGGAGCGGCGGAACACCTCGCAGATTGTCGGGACGAGCGCCGCCATCGGGCGCACGCTCGATCTGGTCAGCCAGGTGGCGCCGACCGGAGCCACGGTGCTGCTGCTCGGCGAAACAGGCACCGGCAAGGAGCGCGTGGCCGCGGCCATCCACGAATTGAGCCCGCGGCGATCCCGCCCGATGGTGAAAGTGAATTGCGCCGCGATTCCGGGGACGCTCATCGAGTCGGAGCTCTTCGGCCGGGAGAAGGGCGCGTACACGGGCGCACTGACCGAGCAGGTCGGCCGGTTCGAACTGGCGAACGGTTCGACCATCTTTCTCGACGAAGTTGGTGACTTGCCCATCGAGACGCAGACGAAACTGCTGCGCGTGATCGAGACGCGGATGTTCGAGCGGCTCGGCTCTCCGAACCCCGTCCGCGTCGACGTCCGCATCATTGCGGCCACGAACAGGGACCTCAACCAGGCCGTCCGCGAGGGACGCTTCCGCGAAGACCTGTTCTTTCGATTGAATGTTTTTCCCATCCCGCTCCCAGCGCTGCGGGAGCGTCTCGAAGACGTCCCGCTGCTCGTAAAGGCCCTGGTCGACGAGCTTGGCGCTGCCATGGGCAGGCCGTTCGACGCCATCTCACCCACCAGCCTGCTGGCGCTCCAGCACTATCACTGGCCCGGCAACATCCGCGAGCTCCGCAACGTCGTCGAACGGGCCATGATTGCCACCGACGGTCCCGTGCTGAACATCGAACGGCCCTCCGTGCCCGTCGTCCGCGCGGGCTCCGTACCACGAACCCTCATGGCGCTCGAACGGGATCATGTGCTGGGGGTGCTTCAGCAGACCGGGTGGCGAATCCGCGGTCCGCGCGGTGCCGCGGTCATTCTCGGGCTCCCGCCGACGACGCTGGAGAACCGGATGACTCGGTTGGGTATCGCCAGGCCAGGCAAGACACCCCAGCCCTCGTAGAATCTCCCGCATATGGGAGGACGCTTTCGCCCGAGGCGGTTCGAGCCGAGTCTTGGCTGATTGACTAAGCCGTTCTGAAACAATGTCTTATCTCGCTCTTGCCGTGGCATCGACCTCGTCTCGACGTCGGCCCGGATTATGCTTTTCGTTCAGCGTGGTCCAACTGTACGTTCGTCTGCCTACCAGTGAAACGCAGACACCCGACATGGTTCGGGCCCTCTCCAGAGTCATGATTTCGGCCCAGATCGACCGGGGCTGCGACCACGCGGAACTCACGCGTGATGCGGATGACTCGTCCGTCCTGGTCTACGTCGAGGATTGGACGGACCGGGAGCAGCTCGAGCGCCGGATCCGCTCGGAACGTTTCGGGGCGCTACTCGGGCTGATGGAGGCGTGTCCCAGCGCGCCGCAGCTCGAACTCCGGTTCGTCTCCGAGGTCCAGGGGCTCGACTATGTGGCATCAGTGCGCGATGTCGTCTGAACGCAGTCTCCCGGCCTTCGTCGCCCGGGAAGCGGCACCAGCGGTGGCGGTCCTTGGATTCCTCCCTCCTCCCGCCACCGCTGGTGTGCAGCTCCGGGTCTCGCGGCGCTGAAGCCGGGACTCGAATCGGGAAGCGACGGACCCTGCAGTCAGGAGAGAAGGAGTAGCGCATATGGTTCACGAGAGCGGCCGTCGCGCCGGCGTGTGGGCGATGGCCCTGGTGCTGCTGGTATGCGTGCCGGGCGCCCGGGCGCAGGACGCGGCGAAGCCGGCGGCTGCGGAGCCGAAGCCGTCGATGACGATCTACGGCTTCGCGATGCTGGACATCGGCCAGAACTTCACCCAGATCCACCCCGACTGGTTCGACACGATGCGGGTGTCGAAGCTCCCGTCCTACGACAAGCAGTACGGCGAGGACGGCGTCGCCTTCGCGGGCGTGCGCCAGACCCGGTTCGGCGTGAGAGCGTCCGCGCCGACGGCGCTGGGCGAACTGAAGACGCAGGTCGAGTTCGAGCTGTTCGGCACGGGCGTCGATTCCGGCCAGACGACGTTCCGCCTGCGGCACGCCTACGGCGAACTGGGCGCGTTCGGCGCCGGCCAGACCTGGAGCCCGTTCATGGACCCGGACGTGTTTCCGAACTCGATCGAGTACTGGGGCCCCACCGGCATGGTGTTCTTCCGCAACGTCCAGGTGCGCTGGATGCCGATCAAGGGCGACACGAACCTGACGCTGGCCCTCGAGCGGCCGGGCGCGAGCGGCGACGCCGGAGTCCTGGCCGACCGTATCGAACTCCAGAACATCAAGGGCCGCACCCCACTGCCCGACTTCACCGGCGCCTACAGCTACGGCGGCGGCTGGGGCTACGTCCGCGTCGCCGGCGCGCTCAGGAAGATCAACTGGGACGACATGCTCGAGGACCAGTACGACCTGAGCGGCAGCGCCACCGGCTGGGGCCTCAACTTCAGCTCGAACCTGAAGCCGACGTCCCGCGACGTCATCCGGCTGCAGTTGATGTACGGCGAGGGCGTCGAGAACTACATGAACGACGCGCCCGTCGACATCGGGATCGGCAGGAATCCCGGGAACACGGGGGCGCCGATCAAGGGCGTGGCGATTCCGATCCTGGGCCTCGTGGCGTTCCTCGACCACGGCTGGAGCGACAAGTGGTCCAGCACGGTCGGGTACTCCCTGACCGACCACGACAACCCGGAAGGGCAGAGCCCCGACGCCTATCGGCGGGGCCACTACACGCTCGTCAACCTCCTCTACACGCCGGTCGCGAACGTCATGATTGGCGGAGAGTTCCAATGGGGCCGGCGCGAGAACTTCTCCGACGGCTTTACGTCGGACGGCGTCAAGATCCAGTTCTCGTTCAAGTACAACTTCTCGCACACGCTCGGAGGCCAGTGATGAAGCACCTCGCTCGAATCGTCCTGTTCGTCGTTGCGGCGGCGCTGGTCGCCGCGCCCGCCGCGTGGGCCCAGGCGCCGGCCGACATCCAGAAGGCCGTGGATGCGGCGTACGCCAAGTACCAGGACCTGAAGGAGGGCAAGAACGCCGACTATATTCCCGCTCTTGCGCAGGTCGACCCGAAGCTGTTCGGCATCGCCGTCATCACGGCCGACGGGAAGGTGTACTCGGCCGGGAACCTGAAGACCGAGGTGTCCATCCAGTCGATTTCGAAGGTCTTCACCGCCGCCCAGGTCATCCAGGAGCAGGGGCTCGATTCGATTGCGCAACGCATCGGCGTGGACGCGACGGGCGCCCGGTTCAACTCGATCATCGCCATCGAGGGCGTCAAGACCGTGGTCGGCGCCGGCGCGCCCGAGATGAACCCGCTCGTCAACCCGGGCGCGATCTCGGCCACGAGCATGGTGACCGGCACCACCGCCGAGGCGGTGTGGAGCAAGATCATCGGCACCCACAATGACTTCGCCGGGCGTCAGCTCAGCGTGCTGCAGGACGTCTACAAGTCGGAGTCCGACACCAACCAGCGCAACCAGGCGATTGGGGCGCTCATGCTCGCCTACGGCTACATCACGTCGAACTGGCAGCAGGCGGTCGATCTCTACACCCGCCAGTGCTCCATCGGCGTCAACGCGAAGGACCTCGCGACGATGGCGGCCACCCTGGCGTTCGGCGGCAGGAACCCCGTCACGGGAAAGCAGGTCATGGACGCCGCAAGAGTCCCCGGCGTGCTTGCCATCATGGCGACGGCCGGGCTCTATGACGATTCCGGGAAGTGGCTGTACCGCACCGGGCTCCCCGCCAAGAGCGGCGTGGGCGGCGGCCTGATCGCGGTATCGCCCGGCAAGTTCGGCATCGCGGTCATCGCGCCGCCGCTCGACGATGCCGGCAACAGCGTGAAGGCGCAGAGGGCGATTGCCGACATTTCCAACGCGCTGGGTGGCAATCCTTACGCCGCAGGCGCAAAATAGCCGGCAAGCTCCCACAAGCTATCGGGCCCCGGGTCCGCAGCAGGCGCGGCCCCGGGGTCCCCCGCAGTTGGAGGGACCACACATGGCGGCACCAGCGGCTCGCGTCGAACACGACCTCCTCGGAGACAAAACCGTCCCCGCCGACGCGTATTACGGCGTCCAGACGGCCCGTGCCCTCGAGAACTTCCACATCTCCGGCGTGGAACTGCGGCTCTACCCGAACGTCATCAAGGCCTTCGCCATGGTCAAGCTCGCCGCGGCACGGGCCAATTACGACTGCGGCCAGTTCAGCCAGGAGATCCTCCGCGGCATCGAGGGTGCCTGCCAGGAGATCATCGACGGCAGGCTGCACGACCAGTTCCGCCTCGACGTCTTCCAGGGCGGTGCGGGCACTTCGACGAACATGAACGCCAACGAGGTGATCGCCAACCGCGCGCTGGAACTGATGGGCCACGTCAAGGGCGAGTACAAATACTGCAGCCCGCACGATCACGTGAACCTGTCGCAGTCCACCAACGACGCGTACCCGACGGCCCTGCACGTCGGCATGGCACTGGGCAACCTCCAGCTCGCCGCTGCGATGCAAGAACTCATCGCGGCCTTCCGGGCGAAAGGGCAGGAGTTCGGGTCGATCGTCAAGATGGGGCGGACGCAGCTCCAGGATGCCGTCCCGATGACCCTCGGCCAGGAGTTCGAGGCGTTCGCGGAAACGCTCGCCGGCGAGGTCCGGACCCTGGAGTCGATCCAGCACGTGCTCGCCGAGATCAACATGGGGGCCACGGCCATCGGCACCGGGCTCAACGCGCCTGAAGGCTACGCCCAGAAGTGCGCCACGCACCTGGCCGCGATCACGGGCTTCCCGATTCATCTGGCGCCGGACCTCATTGAGGCCACCCAGGACACCCAGGCCTTCGTCCTCTACTCCTCCTGCATGAAAAGCCTGGCTATCAAGCTCTCCAAAGTGTGCAACGATCTCAGGCTGCTGTCGTCGGGTCCCCGCTGCGGGTTCCGCGACATCAACCTGCCGGCGAAGCAGCCGGGCTCGTCGATCATGCCGGGCAAGGTGAACCCGGTGATTCCGGAAGTCGTCAACATGGTCTGTTTCCGCGTCATCGGCAGCGACATCACGGTCTCGCTGGCGGCCGAAGGCGGGCAGCTCCAGTTGAACGTGTTCGAGCCGGTCATCGCGGCCTGCATCTTCGAGGCCCAGACGATGTTCATCAACGCGGCGCGCACGCTGCGCGTGCATTGCGTGGATGGCATTACGGCGAATGTCGACGTCCTCACGCACTACGTGAACTACAGCATCGGCACCGTCACGGCCCTCAATCCGGTGATCGGCTACGACAAGTCGACCGAGCTCGCCGCCGAGGCCATGAAGACCGGCCGCGGCATCATGGAACTCGTCCGTGAGAAGAAGGTGTTGACCGAAGCGCAGATCGCGGAGGTGCTCAATCCCGCCGCGATGACCGGCCAGCGCCGTCCGTCCTGAGCTGGGGATGGTCATTAGAACAGGAGAACGATCATGTCCTTGCGATCACATCGCCGTTTCGGCCGCTCGAGGATCGCCATCCTGACGGCCGTCGCCCTGCTCGCCCAGCCCCTCACGCCGGTGCTGGCGCAGACCCCGGCGCCGGCGGCCCAGGGCGCCGCCCAGAAACCCACGCTGGCAAGCGCAGCGGCATCCACCGCAAAGCCCGCGGCCTCGACGCAGGCGGCGACGCCCGTGGCGGCCGCCCTGCCGTGGCCCCGCGCCTACCAGTCGCCCTCGGGCTCGCACATCCTGCTCTACCAGCCCCAGGTCTCCGAATGGAGCGGGCAGCGCCACATGGTGGCGTATGCAGCCGTCAGCGTCGAGGCCCCCGGCGAGACCAAGCCGGCGCTCGGCTCGGTGAAGATCGAGGCGAACACGAAGGTGGCCCTCGATGAACGCCTCGTGAGCTTCTCCGACTGGGCGTTGACCGAGTCGAACTTCCCGACGCTCAGCAAGGACCAGACGCGGGACGTCGTCGGCGAGATCGTGAAGGCGGTGCCCGACGATGCCCGCGTCATGGCGCTGGACCGCGTTCTGGCCAGCGTCGACAAGAGCCAGATCCTGCCGAAAAACGTCGAGGGCGTGAAGGCCGACCCGCCGGCCATCTTCTTCAGCCAGACGCCGGCCGTGCTGGTCAACATCGACGGCGAGCCGATCTGGAGCCCGATCAAGGAGAACGACCTGAAGTTCCTGGTCAACACGAACTGGGACCTCTTCTCGCACGAGCCCACCAAGACCTTCTACCTGCTGCACGACGGCGCGTGGCTCACGACCGCCGACGTGAAGGGCACGTGGTCGCAGGCCGGGAAGCTACCCGAGAGCTTTTCGAAGCTGCCGGCCGACGAGAACTGGAAAGAGACCAGGGCGGCGGTGCCGGGCAAGAAACTGGCCGCGAACAAGGTGCCGAAGGTGTTCGTCAGCACCACGCCGGCCGAGATGATCCTCCTGACCGGCGCGCCGAACTACGTGCTCGTGAACGGCACGCAGAACCTGCTCTGGGTCAGCAACACCGAGGCGGACGTGTTCCGCATGGGGAAGACCGGCCCCGTCTACTACCTCGTGTCCGGCCGCTGGTTCTCCGCCCCTGACCTCACGGGGCCGTGGACGTTCGCGACACCGAACATGCCCGAGGTCTTCAAGAGCATCCCGCTCGAACACCCGCGCTCGCGCGTGCTCGCGGCGGTGCCCGGCACGCAGCAGGCGGCCGAGGCCGTGCTGCTCGCCCAGGTGCCGCAGACGGCGAAGGTGAACAGGAAGGAGCTCAAGGCGCCGGAGGTGGCCTACCAGGGGCCGCCGAAGTTCGAGCCCATCGAGAAGACCAAGGTCGAGCACGCGGTCAACACCGACAAGGACATCATCAAGGTCGGCGACCTCTACTACCTGTGCTACCAGGGCGTCTGGTTCACCTCCAAGAGCCCGACCGGCCCGTGGGAGGTCGCGACCTCGATTCCGAAGGAAATCTACGCCATCCCGGCCAGTTCGCCCGCGCACAACGTGACCTACGTCACGGTGGTCGAAGACGACAACGACAACGATGAATGGGTGACCTTCGCCGCCGTCGCCGGGTACACCGGCGTGATGATCGCGTGGGGCTGCGCGGTGTGGGGAAGCGGCTGGTATTACCCGCCCTACTGGGGCTGGGGCGGCGGCTTCTATCCGTACTACTATCCGCGTTATCCGAGCTACGGCTACGGCGCGTGGTACAACCCGTGGACGGGCGGCTACGGTCGCGCAGCCGTCGCCTACGGCCCGTACGGCGGCGCCGGCGTCTCTGCCCGCTACAACCCGGCGACCGGCACCTACTCCCGCGGAGCTGTGGCATGGGGCCCGTACGGATACAGGGGCGCTGGACAGGCTTACAATCCGCGGACCGGCACGTACGCCCAGACTCGCCAGGGCGGCAACGTCTACGGCAGCTGGGGCTCGACCTCTGTCCAGCGCGGTGACCAGTGGGCTCAGACCGCGCGCGTGACGAACAACCGCACGGGCAACACGACCCGCGTGACGCAGGGCAGCGGCGGCGGCACCGCCGTGTCGCGCAACCCCGCCGGTCCCGGCGGGGGCACGGTCGCGCGCACGGGATCGGGTGACGTCTACGCCGGCCGCGACGGCAACGTCTACAAGAAGTCGGGCGACAGCTGGCAGAAATACGACGGCAGTGGCAACTGGAGCAACGTGGACAGGCCTGAGACGGGCGTGGGCAGCGGCACCACGGCGACTCAGGCCCGCGACCGCGCCGCCGCCGGCACAACGGCTGCGACGCGCCCGGCCACGGCCGACCGCCCCGGCCAGGCCGGCGCGGGAATCAGCACGATGGACCGCGGGACGGTCGATCAGCTCAACCGCGACGCGCGGGCGCGCGCCGAAGGATCGCAGCGCACGCGCGACTACGGCACCGTCCGGAGCACCGGCGGCGCCACCACCCGCTCGGCGGGCAGCTACCGGCCGAGCGGCGGCGCCACGCGCGCCGGCGGAGGGCGGCGGCGATAGGACGGTGGATAGAGCGCAGGCTGTGAGTTGTGGGCGGGTGGACAGGATCCGCGGCCGACGCGGGAGGTGGTCACCATGGAGCGCACTCGTCGGCAGGCACCGCGCTATCCGTCGCTCTACCAGGTCAACACCAGGGTCTGGCTGACGGAGTTGTCCCGCCACCTGGGCCGCCCGGCCACGCTCGACGACGTGCCGGACGCCGAATTCGACCGGTTAGCTGCCCAGGGCTTCGACTGGATCTGGCTGCTCAGCGTCTGGAAGACGGGCCTCGAGGGGCAGCGGGTATCCCGCGCGAACGCCGAGTGGCGCCGGGAATTCGAGCACACGCTGCCGGACCTGAGCGAGGAGGACATCGCCGGCTCAGGTTTCGCAATCACCGGCTACACCGTGTCCGAAGCCCTCGGCGGCGACGCCGCCCTGGCCAGGCTGCGCGCGCGGATCGCGGCCCGCGGCATGCGCCTGATGCTCGACTTCGTTCCGAATCACACGGGCGTCGGCCACCCGTGGGTAGACGAACACCCGGAGTACTTCGTCGCCGGCACCGGGGAGGATCTGGCCCGGGCCCCTGCGAACTACACGCGGGTCACGCGGGCCGGGGGAGGGCTGGTGCTCGCGCACGGCCGCGACCCGTACTTCCCGGGCTGGCCCGACACGCTACAACTCGACTACGGCAATCCGGCGACGCAGGAAGCCATGCTCACCGAGTTGATGCGCATCGCCGGCCAGTGCGACGGCGTGCGCTGCGACATGGCGATGCTCCTCCTGCCCGAGGTCTTCGAGCGCATGTGGGGCAGGCCGGCGCCGGAGTTCTGGCCGTCGGCGATCCGCCGCGTCCGTGAGCAGGTGCCCGGGTTCTGCCTGGTCGCCGAGGCCTACTGGGACCTGGAGTGGGACCTGCAGCAGCGGGGATTCGACTACACGTACGACAAGCGGCTGTACGACCGGCTCCGCGAAGGCCGCGCGCGCCCCGTGCGCGAGCACCTGCACTCAGAACTCGACTTCCAGGCCCGGCTGGTGCGGTTCCTCGAGAATCACCACGAACCCCGCGCGGCCGCCACCTTCGGCGCCGACATGCACTGGGCGGCGGCCGTCATCACGTTTCTCTCGCCCGGTATGCGCCTCTTCCACCAGGGCCAGCTCGACGGCCGCCGGACGCGCATCTCGCCTCACCTCGTCCGGGGCCCGGACGAGGCCGTAAACGCGGGGGTCGCCGGGTTCTACGCGCGGCTGCTCGCCGTGCTGACGCGGCCGGCCGTGCGCGACGGCGAGTGGAAACTGCTGCCCTGCGGGATCGCCTGGGACGGCAATCAGACCTGGGACAATTACGTGGCCTTCAGCTGGCAGTCGGGCGACGACGACCGTCTGGTGGTGGCCGTGAACGCCGGCGCCGTGCACAGTCAGGGCTTCGTCCGGCTGCCGTTCCGGGACCTCGTGGGCAGCCGCTGGCGTCTCGAGGACCTGCTCGGCGGCGCTGTCTACGAGCGTGACGGCGGTGATCTGCACACCTGGGGGCTGTTCCTGGACGAGCCTCCCTGGAAGGCGCAGGTCTTCTCGATGACGCGGGCATGAACGGTGCCCCGGGATGCCTCGATACTGCGCCGCACCTTTGTCCGAGTTGGCTCTTGCGCCGTGCAGTAGAATACCGCCGGGCATCAGGCGGGTCCTGTTCTGTCGTTCCATCCTTGTGTGAGCGAGGTCCTGGTGATGAAGCGCAACGCGAGTCTGTTTCTCTGTGTCGTCTTCCTCATAACGGTAACGGCGTGCAGCAAGGAGGCGCCTCCCGCCGCGCCCCCTCCGCCTGACGTGCTGGTGACGGTGCCCGTCCAGCGGGACGTCCCCGTGTACATGGAACTGGTGGGCCAGGCCGTGGGCTTCCAGGATGTCGAGATCCGGGCCCGGGTCGAGGGTTTCCTCGAGACGGTGGCGTTCACCGAAGGCTCGCTGGTCCGCAAGGGGCAGCTCCTCTACAAGATCGACCCCAAGCCGCTCCAGGCGATTCTCGCGAGTGCGAAGGCGAACCTGGCGACGTCGCAGGCACGGCTTGAGAAGACCGTCAACGACGTGAAGCGCCTCACGCCGCTCGCGGCCCAGCAGGCCGTGAGCCAGCAGGAGCTCGATAACGCCACGTCCCAGCGGGACGCCGCCGCCGCGCAGGTGGACGCCGGCAGGGCGGCAGTGGAGAAGGCCGAGTTCGACCTCAGCTACACGACGATCACCGCGCCGCTCGACGGCCTGATCGGCACCACGAAGGTGAAGGCCGGCAACCTGGTCGGGCGCGGCGAGAGCACGCTGCTCGTGACGATCTCGCAGATCGACCCGATCCTCTTCCGGGTCGGCATCGCCGAGGCCGAGTATCTCAAGGTGGCCAGGCGCTTCACGGAGCAGCAGTCGCATGGGGTCGTCCGGGGCGAGAAGACGCCCATCCAGCTCATCCTGGCGGACGGCACGGTGCACCCGCACGAAGGCTTCCTCGACGCGGTGGAGCGCAACGTCGATACCCTCACCGGGACGATCGCCCTGCAGATCAAGTTCGACAACCCCGAGCGCCTCGTGCGACCCGGCCAGTTCGGCCGCGTGAAGTTCGTCATCGAGCAGAAGAAGGACGCGCTGCTCGTGCCGCAGCGGGCGGTCCAGGAGCTGCAGAACCTGTACAACGTGGCGGTGGTCGGCGCCGACAACAAGGTGAGTTTCCGCACCGTGAAGGTGGGGCCGCGCGAGGGCACGCTCTGGGTGATCGAAGAGGGGCTGAAGCCGGGGGAGCGGGTCGTGGTGGCGGGGCTGCAGCGGCTTCGTGAG
>JAWOGY010000111.1:0-18899 GCA_046496425.1 Vicinamibacterales bacterium | reverse complement strand
CTGGGCGTCGCGGCCGTCGGCTGCGTGTCGGCCGGTGTCGCGGGCGAGATGCTGCAGGACCTGAAGGTCGGGCACATCCTGGGCGGCACGCCCTGGAAGATGCAGGTCGGCGACATCATCGGCGTCATCGTCGCCAGCCTGGTGATGTTCTTCCCGCTCTACATGATGCACACCGCCGACGTGGCGCAGTTCGGCGAGGCGGGCGGCTTCGGCGGCAGGACGTACCCCGCCCCGCAGGCCGGCCTCATGGCGGCCCTCTCGCAGGGCATCGTCGCAGGCGAGATGGCCTGGCCGCTGGTCGTGGTCGGCATCGCGATGGGCATCGCGCTGATTCTCGTCAAGGTGAAGAGCCCGATGCTCTTCTCGGTGGGCATGTACCTCCCGCTCGGGACGACGTTCGCGATCTTCTGCGGCGGCATGGTGCGGGGCATCGTCGACAGGCTCCGCGACAAGCGCGGCTACAACGCGGCGCAGAAGGCGCGCGTCGAGAACGCGGGCGTGCTGGCCGCGTCGGGCCTGATTGCCGGCGAGGCGCTCGTCGGCCTGTTCATTGCCGCGGTGGTCGGCATCCGCGAGAGCCACACGTTCTGGACCGTGTCCGGCTTCGCGGCCATCGCGCCCTGGCTGGCGCTGCCGGTGGCCGCCTTCATCGTGTGGTACCTCATTGCCGTGCCGCTGCGGAAGGCTGGAGCCGCCGACGAGCCCGCGCCGCCGACTGCGGTCATGTAGGGGCTAGGGGCTAGGCGCTAGGGGCTGGTCAGTCGAAGCGTCACGCTGGCGGGCCAGCCACACGGCGGGAGCCGTGTCCGACTAGCGCCCAGCGCCTAGCCCCTAGCCCCTGTCGCGTCACGGTACGATCCGAAACGGCGCCAGCGTCACCACCTGCTCGTCTCCGCGCCTGGAGGCGATGCGCAGCACGTAGTCGCCCGGCGCGAGCGGCGCCAGCGCGAGCTCCGCGCGGGACCAGCGCACGAAGTCTCTCTCCACCACCGACGCGCTGACCGGCAGCGGCAGCACCTTGCCTCCGCGGTCGAGGAGTTCGGCCGTCACCTGATCCGGCGCCATCGACGCCGATGCCTGGACCACCAGGCGTTCGGTGCGACGGAAGCGGCGGTCGGCCGTCGGCAGTTCCTCCGAGTTTGGGCCGCCGAGGCGGCGCCCGTAGGCCGGCTGGCCCATGACGAGGCCCGCGGTCCCGGGCGCTGCCGGCACCTCGACGCGCGCGGTGTCGGTGGTGGGGATGCCGCTACCCGCCGGCTTCGCGCGCACGCGAAGCGTGTAGGCGCCCGGGTCGAGCCACACATCCTCGGCCGATCTCGGAAAGCGCGTCTGGAACCGCGTGGCGCCCGCCGGAATGGGGACCGTGTATCGGACAATCGTGGCGCCGCCCTCGGTCGTGAGGGCGATGTCCGCTTCCCCGCCGTTGACCCAGTCCTCTCCACCCCGGGCCTTCGGGTCGACCTCCCCGAGGATCCAGAGCGCCGGTTCGGCACCCTGCGGCTGGCCCTTCACCGGTTCTCCCGCCGGCATCCACCACCCGGCGTTGACCGTCAGCCGAAACGCGGCGCCGGCCCTGATGCCTTCGAGCGAGGCCACGGCCCTGCCGACCGCCGCCGACTCCGGGTCGGCCGCCGGTGCCGCGGCCGACAGCGCCGCGCGCTTCGCCACCTCTTCGGCGGTGGGCGCCTGGTAGCCCTTGCGCGCGCGGACGTCGACGCCGGGCCGTTTGACGCGCACCCGGATCGAGCGGTAGCGGCCGTCGGCCTTGGCGTTCGTGGAGGAGTACCCCAGGAGATAGTACGAGGACAGGTCCGAGACGACGCGCTGGAGGCCCGCGTTGATGTCGTTCGAGTCCATCACGGCGATGCCGTCCGTGTCAGCCGCCGCCGTCCTGAGGGTCTCGTGGCGCTGGCGCAGCATGGCGAAGTCCACGTTCACCGGCGGCGGCGGGTTCGGGCCGATGTCGCTGTCGAAGACCACGAGGCCGCGGGGCTCGATCGGGTAGAAGCTGGCGTTCGACCGGTTGGCCACTCGCAGGATGTCGAGGTACCGGCGCGCGTTGTCGATCCCCGCCAGCGCCATCCGGTCCTGGTCGCACCGCGACGTGTCGGCCCCCGCGTAGTTCCGCGGGTCAGACGTGGTGATCCGCCCGTCGGGCCCCACGAAGACCCCGGGCCGCCGAGGCCGGCCGCTCTCCGCCAGCGCCCGGTTCGGCCGGAACAGCAGCCAGCCTTCGCTGACGAGCAGGATGCCCTTCCGCTCCTCCCGGAGCCCGCCGAGGTAGAACACCAGCTCCTCGAGGGCGTCGATGGTGGCCTTCTCGCGGCGGCGCTGGATCATCTCTTCCGCCACCGCGGAGGTCGATCGGCCGGTCCCGGCCTCCGGCGGATAGCACTGCTCGTACATCTGATCGATCGGGTCTTTCTTGATGAGCTCGTTGCGCTGGCCCCAGAAGCCGGCGCGCTCGATGAGGTCCGCGATCTTGTCCGTCCGCCTGGTGAAGGTGATGTCGCTGGCGGCCATGTCCGGCGTCATCAGCGCCATGAGGTCCTCCGGACCCGCCAGCCGGTTCAGCATGTTGATGAGCGGGCGCCTCACGTTGACGGCCGACCCCTGGCCGACATGGTAGGTGTCGAGAAACAGCACGAACACCCGCGCCCGCGGGTCGGCGACCATCTCCCGCGACTCGCGCACCGTTCGCGGCTCGACCCGGGAGATCGGGTCGCCGCCCGTCTGGATCTTCACGAACTCGAACGTCTCGACTTTCTGCGCGTCTCCATCCTCGGCGATTTCGAACTCCTCGGCCTTCAGGTCCTCCACGGGGACGCCATCCTTCGTCGCGAACACGTCGACCCGGACGAAGTTCGCGCCGCCCCGGAACACCGGGCGCTGCTCGGGCGCGCTTTGCCCGACCGGGGCCTGGGGCGGGGCGCCCTGCGGCTGCGGCGGTCCCGACTGGGCCCCCGCTACCTGCGATGCGCCAAGCGCGAGGGCGAGGAGCAGGCAGACGGCGATGTTCGACCCGGCAGGGGCCGGACGGCGAAACCGGCGCTTGAACGCCCGGAGGATGGCGGCGGCGAAGAGCGCGATGAGGCCCAGCAGCCCGATGACCACGACCAGCGCCGCCACCGGGTACTTGAGGGTGAAGAACCCGAGCGCCACCACGAGCACGTCTTCGCCCAGGCTGAGCAGCCAGTTCGTGAAGGGCTCGGGGCTCGTGTTGGCCGCCACGCGCGTACCGGCTTTGGTGACGTGTGTCGTGCCGGCCACCGCGCCGCCGACAAGGGCCGTCAGCGCCGTGACGGCCGGCGATGCCTCCCCTAGCGTCGTGATCGCGATGAGCGCCCCGCCGAGGGGGCGGATGAACGTGTGCAGCGTGTCCCAGACCGTGTCGACCCAGGGAATCTTGTCGGCGAGGAACTCGATGGCGTAGAGCGCGATCGCGGTGTAGATGATCCAGTCGTGGTCGAACGCTTTGAACTGCGGCGGCAGGGCGACCCAGCCGAAGCGGGACGCCAGCCCGAGCAGCGCGACGGTGGCATAGAGGTTGATCCCCGCCGCGAACGAGAATCCCAGCGTGCGTCCCAGGCCGGCCAGCAGCTCCATACCCGCATCATAAAGGAAAAGGCCCGACCCGGCGGAGCGGGATCGGGCCTTGCTGCGAGCGACGGAAATCGGGGGGCTACGACGCCTTGGCTCGCTTCGCCACCGCGAGCTTGACGGTTGCCACCGTGACGGGGGCCTTGGCGGCCTTCGCCTTCTCGATGTTGCGGCTGCGCGCGGCGATGCACTTGGAGAGCGCCTGGTCGAGAATGCCCTCCACCGACGTTGCGCCGCGGCTGGTCACCTCGGCCACCTCGGTGATGATGAGAAACCGCGCGCGATCGAGCATGCGCTTCTCGCGGAACGACAGACTCTTCGACTTGCTGAGCAGCGTCAGGCTCTTCAGCACATCGGCCACGTCGTAGATCGAACCCGTCCGCATCTTCTCGGAGTTGTCCTTGAATCGGCCCTTCCAGTTCTGCTGGCTGTCGATCTTGCCGTCGCCGAGCAACTTGAAGAGCCGGTCCACTTCCCCGTCGTCAATCGCCCGGCGGAGGCCCACGCCGTCCACGTTCGACACCGGCACGAGCACCGTGGTGTCGTTGGCGGCGATGCGGAGGTGGTAGAACCCGCAGGTGGTCCCGAGGATGGTCTTGTCTTCGATGCGCTCGACGATGCCAAGTCCGTGATTAGGGTAGATGACCTTGTCGCCGATCTGGAATGTCACTGAGGTCCCCTCACTTTCTCGTGGTGTGATCGACAGGTCGGAGGGCCGAAGGCGCCTACAACACTACGATTATAGCCGGAATTTCGCGAAGAATCAATCGATTCCCAAGTGTTTCGCATGTATTTCGCCTTATCTTCGCCTTCCGCGGCTCGCCAGTCACCGTCAGCGAACACGTCACCGGGAGCGCTCGCAACGCCCGGCCACGCGCCAAGTTCTTGCACAGCTAGATGTTGTACCGGCGCGCGAGCCGGCCGGTAAACGAACGGCGGCCGGGCGTAGTAAAGTCCTCTGAAGCCTTCTCCTCCCCTTCGAGGTTGCCAGCATGCGTGTGAGCGGTTCGCCATGGGCCAGGGTGCTGACCTGCCTGGCCCTACTGCTGCCTGGGACAGCCGCGTTCGCCACCGAAGGGCTGGTCGTCGACGAGCGGACCGGCCAGCCCATGGCGAAGGTCGAAGTGACCATTCTCGGCCGACCCGGTGCCGTTTATACGGACGCCAGGGGCCGGTTCTCCTGGAAGCCCGACCTGACCCCGCCCTTCGAAGTGCTGGTCATCCTGCCCGGCGAGCGGTTCACGAAGCCCGTCCTGGTCGAGTCGATCCCGGCCGACGGCCTGCTCGAGATCAGGATCTCGCCGCTCGTCGACGAGACCATCACCGTGACGGCCGGCACGGCGCCCGACATCGAGGCGACGATGGCCAATGCCACGACGCTGCTACCGTCACAGGAAATCCAGACACGCCAGCCGGCCAATCTGACGCAGGCACTCGAGGCCGTGGCGGGGGTGTCGACCGTGTCGGAAGGCCACGCCGCGGTGCCTGCGATCCGGGGCCTGGCGCGTGGGCGGACGCTCATCCTGCTCGACGGCGCCCGCGTGACCAGCGATCGCCGGGTCGGTCCGAGCGCGACGTTCCTCGACCCGTTTGTGCTCGACGGCATCGAGATCGCGCGTGGCCCGGGCTCGGTGGCCTACGGGTCGGACGCCTTCGGCGGCGTGATCTATGCCCGCACGCGCCGGATCGATCCCGCCGCCCCGCTGGCCGGGCGCGTGGTGGGCGCGGTGGGGGCTGGCGCGCCGCAGGGCCGAATCGGCGCCGAGATTTCGACGGGCCTCGGCGGCAAGGGCGGCATCGCGCTCCAGGCCCACTACCGCGACTTCGACGATTACCGGAGCCCGCGAGGCGACGTGTTCAATTCCGGCGCCACCGACCAGGGCTTCCTCGCACGGGGTGAATACGAACTCGGTAAGGGCCTGTTCGGCGCCAGCTGGCAGAGCGACTTCGGCCGCGACATCGACCGGCCGCGAAACAACTCCACGACGGTCCGATTCTATTACCCCATTGAGGATTCGCACCGCTTCACATCGTCGTACGACCTCCGGCAGGTGGGCGGGTTCGAACGCATCACGATCAACACGTTCGTCGGCAGCTACCGCCAGGTGACCGACCAGGACCGCTATGCAACCGCCACACGCGGGCGCACGGTCGAAGAGGCGGATTACGACGCGAACGACTTCCAGGTCCGCGCCTCCGCCGAGCGCCTGTTCTCGCGCGCGCGGTTCGAGATGGGCGTCGACCTCAACGGGCGCTTCAACGTCCACGCCACCGACACGATCACCAGCTACGCGCTCGACGGCACCGTGGCGAGCGAGGTCTTCAGCGAATCGATCGGGGAGGCGCGGCGGAACGACACCGGCGCCTACGCCTCCATCGAGGCGGCGATCAACCCGAAGGCGACGGTGGCCGCCGGCATCCGCGGTGACTACGTGACCAGCCACAACAGCGGCGGCTACTTCGGCGATTACGAGACGTCGAACGGCGCCCTCTCGGGCAGCGGGTCGCTCACGGTCGGGCCCTGGGCCGGCGCGTCGTTCGTCGTGCAGGCCGGTACCGGCTTCCGCGATCCCACGGTCTCGGACCGCTACTATCGCGGGCCGACCGGCCGGGGGTACATCACCGGCAACCCTGAGCTGAAGCCCGAGCGGAGCGTGCAGTTCGACCTGGGGATGCGGTACACCGCCTCGCGAATCCGTCTCGGCCTGTTCGGGTTTCAGTACAACATCACGGAGCTCATCGAACGCTACCAGACCGCGAGTGACTTCTTCTTCTACCGCAACCGCGGCGAGGCGAGGATTCGCGGTCTCGAACTGGAAGTCCAGGCGCAGCTCGGCTGGCAGCTCTCGCTCGAGTCGACCGCCATCGTGACCCGCGGCCTCGCCCTCGACGACGACGCCGCCCTGGACGACATCCCGCCGGTCACGTTCACCCTGGGGTTGAGAAGACCGGTGACATCGAAGGGATTCGTGATGCTGCGGGGCTCGTTCTATGACGTCGACGAGCGGCCGGGGCCGACCGAAGTACGCATGCCGGGGTATACCGTCGTGGACGTGATCGGGAGCGCCACGCTGGCGCCGTGGGTCGACCTCAATCTCAACGTGCGCAACCTGCTCGACCGCGTCTACCCGGTGAGCCCGGATTCACGGGCGGTTCCGGCGCAGGGCATCAGCGCGGTGCTCACGGCGAACCTGCGGTTCTGAATCCCATCGGCTTCGAGGTAGCACGCCCGTTCGCCGCGGCTCGCCTCTGGCTCGCAAGTACGCTACGATCAAGCAGTTATCAACATTTTCGCCTGAGCGCGAAGCCCTCGGGGACGACGGCGAATCCGTCGAGCCTGCGGCTCGAGCCGGCCCCGACCAGTACAGAGGAGGACCGCGTGGAGCCGACACGGCCGTCCGATGGACGCAAGCGAGCCGTCATCGAGACAGTGCGCCCCGAGATCGACGGGGGGCGTTTCCCTATCAAGCGCGTCGCCGGAGAGTCGGTCACGGTGGAAGCGGACGTTTTCTGCGACGGCCACGACCTCCTGTCGTGCCGCGTGTTGTACCGAGCGGCAACGTCGCAGGCCTGGCAGGAATGCGTCATGCGCCCGATCGGGAACGACCGGTGGCGCGGAGAGTTCGACGTGCCGTCGCTCGGGCAGTACGTGTACACAATCGAGGGCTGGGTCGATCACTTCGCGACGTGGCGCCGCGACCTGGCGCTGCGCGTACAGGCCGGCCAGGACATCGCGATCGACCTCGAGATCGGTGCCGCCCTGCTCGACGCCGCGGCCGCCCAGGCTGGGGGCGCGGACGCGGACAGCCTCAGGTCGGCGGCCGGTCACCTCCGCGCACCAGGCAACACCGGCGCCCGGCTGACGGCGGCCACTGACGAGGGCCTCGCCACGCTGGCCGGGCGTTATCCCGACCGCGATCTCGCCACTCGCTACGACCGGGAGCTTCGCGTGGTCGTCGACTCGCCCAAGACGCGGTTCTCGGCATGGTACGAGGCCTTCCCGCGGTCGTGCTCCGAGGACCCGGAGCGGCACGGCACCCTGCGGGACTGCGAGCGGCGGCTTCCGGAACTGGCGTCGATGGGGTTCGACGTGCTCTACCTGCCGCCCATCCACCCGATCGGCCAGACGTTCCGCAAGGGCAGGAACAACGCGGACGCGTCCGGCGGCGGCGACGTCGGCAGCCCGTGGGCGATCGGCTCGGAGGCCGGCGGCCACATGGCCGTCCACCCGGACCTGGGGAGCCTCGACGATCTGCGCAGTCTCGTCGCGGCGGCGCGCCGGCTGAACATCGACGTGGCGCTGGATCTGGCCTTCCAGTGTTCTCCCGACCACCCGTACGTCCGCGAACACCCCGAGTGGTTCCGGAAGCGGCCCGACGGGACGATTCAGTACGCGGAGAATCCGCCGAAGAAGTACCAGGACATCTATCCCTTGGATTTCGAGACGCCCGCCTGGCAGGCGCTCTGGACCGAGCTCCTTCGCGTGATCGACTTCTGGACCGGGCAGGGCATCCGGCTGTTCCGCGTCGACAACCCGCACACGAAGGCGTTCCCGTTCTGGGAGTGGGTCATCGGCGTTGTCCGCGACCGTCATCCCGACGTGCTCTTCCTGGCGGAAGCGTTTACTCGCCCCAAGGTGATGCAGCGTCTGGCGAAGCTTGGCTTCTCCCAGTCCTACACGTACTTCGCCTGGCGGAACACGAAGGAAGAATTGACGGCCTACTTCCGCGAGCTCACGCGGACCGACGTCCGTGAGTACCTGCGGCCGAACCTGTGGCCGAACACTCCGGACATCCTGCCGGAATATCTCCAGATCGGCGGGCGCCCGGGATTCATGATCCGCTTCGTGCTCGCGGCCACGCTCGGCGCCAGCTACGGTGTCTACGGTCCGGCGTACGAACTGGCCGAAGACCTGCCGCGCGAGCCGGGCAGCGAGGAGTACCTCAATTCGGAGAAGTATGAGATTCGCCATTGGCGCCGAGACGCGGAGTGGAGCCTGAAGGACTTCATGGGCCGGATCAACAGGGTCCGCCGGGAGAACCCCGCGCTGCAATCGGACTGGAACCTCCTGTTCCACGGCACCGACAACCCGTCGGTGATTTGTTACAGCAAGGCGACCGACGACCTGTCGAACGTCATCGTCGTGGCGGTGAACCTCGATCCGTTCCACACGCAGTCTGGCTGGGTGCATCTCGACCTGGCGCCGCTCGGCCTCGACGCGGACAAGGCCTTCCAGGTGGACGACCTGTTGAGCGGCATTCGGCAACTCTGGCAGGGCCCGAAGAACTACGTCGAACTCCCGCCCGACACGCTGCCCGCGCACGTGTTCCGCGTCCGCACGCGGCTCAGGAGCGAGCGGGACTTCGACTACTACCTCTAGGACGGGAGGGACCGACTCGATGAAGCTGCGCTACGGAGCCCCGTATCCGCTCGGGGCCACATGGAACGGCTCGGGCGTCAACTTCGCGTTGTTCTCGGAGAACGCCACGAAGGTGGAACTCTGCCTGTTCGACTCGGCCGACGCGACGTCCGAGCAGGTCCGCCTCGAGTTGCCCGAGCAGACCGACCAGATCTGGCACGGCTTCCTCCGCGACATACTCCCGGACCAGCTGTATGCCTACCGTGTCCATGGACCCTACGCCCCGGAGCTCGGCCACCGTTTCAACCCGAACAAGCTCCTGCTGGAGCCCTACGCGAAGGCGATCGGCCGCACGATCCTGTGGGCGGACGAGATGTACGGATACCGGATCGGGGATCCGGCGGCCGACCTGTCACTGGACAGCCGCGACAACGGGGCGTTCTGCCCCCTTGCAGCCGTGGGCGACTCCGCCTTCACCTGGGGCGACGACCGTCCGCCGGCGACGCCGTGGCATCGCACCGTCATCTACGAGCTGCACACGAAGGGGTTCACGAAGCTCAACCCGCACGTGCCCGAGGGGATGCGGGGCACGTACGCCGGCCTGGGTTCGGAGGAGAGCCTGCGCTACCTGACGGATCTCGGCGTGACGGCGGTGGAACTGCTGCCCATCCACCATCACGCGTACGATCGGCACCTCGTCGAGCAGGGCCTGTCGAACTACTGGGGCTACAACACCAGCGCCTTCTTCGCGCCGGATCGCCGGTACGCGCTGGCGTCGACGCCGAACGGCTCCGTGCGTGAATTCAAGACGATGGTCCGCAACCTGCACTCGGCGGGACTCGAGGTCATCCTGGACGTGGTCTACAACCACACCGCCGAGGGAAACCACCTGGGGCCGACCATCTCGCTGCGCGGCATCGACAACGCCGCCTACTACCGCCTCGTCCACGACAGCCCGCGCTACTACATGGACTACACGGGCTGCGGCAACACGCTCAACGTCAGGCATCCGCGCGTGCTGCAGTTCATCATGGACAGCCTCCGCTACTGGGTGCTCGAGATGCACGTCGACGGGTTCCGCTTCGACCTGGCCAGCGCGCTGGCGCGGGAACTGCACGAGGTGGACAAGCTCGGGGCGTTCTTCGACATCATCCACCAGGATCCCGTGCTCTCGCAGGTCAAGCTCATTGCCGAGCCGTGGGATCTCGGCGAGGGCGGCTACCAGGTGGGGAACTTCCCGGTCGGCTGGACCGAGTGGAACGCCACCTACCGCGACGCCGTCCGCCGCTTCTGGAAAGGGGACGGGGGCGTCGTGTCCGAGCTCGCGACCCGGCTGACCGGCAGCAGCGACCTCTACGAGCACAGCGGCCGCCGCCCCTACGCGAGCGTCAACTTCGTCACGGCGCACGACGGGTTCACGCTGCACGACCTGGTCAGCTATGACCGCAAGCACAACGAGGCCAACCTCGAAGGCAACGCCGATGGCACCAACGACAACCTGAGCTGGAACTGCGGGGTCGAGGGGCCGACCGACGACCCGGCCATCAGTGTTCTGCGCGAGCGGCAGAAGCGGAACATGCTGGCCACCCTCCTGCTGTCGCAGGGCGTCCCGATGATTTGCGCCGGCGACGAGATGGGACGCACGCAACGGGGCAACAACAACGCCTACTGCCAGGACAACGAGATCAGCTGGCTGCACTGGGACACGTCCCCCGAGCAGGCCGACCTGCACGCGTTCGCGAAATACGTCATCAGGCTGCGAAGGACTCAGGCGGCGCTGCATCGCCGCCACTTCTTCCAGGATCAGCGCATCCGCGGCGCCGACGTGGTCGACATCCAGTGGTTCACACCGTCGGGCCGCGAGATGAACGACGCGGACTGGAACGCCCACTTCGCGCGCAGCCTGGGCGTGCGGCTGAGCGGCGGCGTCGACGACCCGAGGGACGACTACGACAACGCCGACGACCGCGACACGTTGTGCCTGCTCTTCAACTCCTATCACGAGGCCATCCGCTTCGCCCTGCCCGGCGCGCCAGGACAGGCTTGGGTGCGCCTGCTCGATACGGCCCACGCCGACTGGAAGGCCCCGTTGACGGCCGGCGGGCGGAGCTATGAACTGAGCGGCCGGTCGGTGGCGGTGTTCCGCCTCGCGCCGGTCGAGGCGAAGAAACGGAGGGCGTGAGTTGCCAGGACCGTTCGTGAGCGAGTACGACCTGCACCTGCTGGCCGAAGGCCGGCACTTCCGCACGTGGGAGAAGCTCGGCGCTCACCTCGTCGAGGTGGACGGGGTGCGGGGCGTGCACTTCGCGGTGTGGGCGCCCAATGCCGCCAGCGTGTCCGTCGCCGGGGATTTCAACGGGTGGGACACGGCCGTGCATCCGCTGGCCCTCAGGCCGGAGGCCGGGGTCTGGGAGGGCTTCGTGCCGGGCGCGGGCCTGGGCGCGGCCTACAAGTACCACGTCGTGTCGCGCGTGAACGGGTACACGGTGGACAAGGCGGACCCGTACGGGTTTGCCGGCGAACTCCCGCCCGCCACCGCCTCCCGGGTGTGCGACCTTCAGTCCTATGCCTGGGGTGACCAGGCGTGGATGGGAACCAGGGCGCCGCGCCAGGCGCTGGACGCGCCGATCTCGGCCTACGAAGTGCACCTCGGCTCGTGGATGCGCGTCCCCGAAGAGGGGAACCGCTGGCTCACCTACGGCGAGGCCGCCCGCAGGCTGGCCGACTACGTGCACGAGATGGGCTACACCCATGTCGAGTTGTTGCCCATGAGCGAGCATCCCTTCGACGGTTCGTGGGGATACCAGACGGTCGGCTACTTCGCGCCGACGAGCCGGTTCGGCCCGCCGCAGGAGTTCATGGGGTTCGTCGATCACCTCCATCAGCGGGGCATCGGCGTGATCCTCGACTGGGTGCCCGCGCACTTCCCGAAGGACGAACACGGCGTGGTGTACTTCGACGGCACGCACCTCTACGAACATGCCGATCCGCGGCAGGGAAGCCATCCGGACTGGGACACGGCCGTGTTCAACTACGGCCGGCCCGAGGTCCGGAACTTTCTCGTCTCCAACGCACTCTTCTGGTTCGAGGTCTACCACGTGGACGGGCTGCGCGTCGACGCGGTCGCCTCGATGCTCTACCTCGATTACGGCCGTCAGGACGGCAGCTGGGTGGCGAACCGGCACGGAGGCCGGGAGAATCTCGAGGCCATCGACTTCCTCCGCCTGCTCAACGAGCGGGTGTACGCCGAGCACCCGGACGTGCTCATGATCGCCGAGGAATCGACGTCCTGGCCCATGGTGTCGCGACCGGCGTACGTCGGCGGCCTCGGCTTCGGCCTCAAGTGGAACATGGGCTGGATGCACGACATGCTGGACTACATGGCCAGGGACCCGATCTTCCGGGCCTTCCATCACGACCGGATCACCTTCAGCATGCTCTACGCGTTCACCGAGAACTTCCTCCTGCCCTTCTCGCACGACGAGGTCGTCCACGGCAAGGGATCGATGATCCGGAAGATGCCCGGCGACGACTGGCAGCGGTTCGCCAACCTCCGGCTGCTCTACGCGTTCATGTTCGGGCACCCGGGCAAGAAACTGCTGTTCATGGGCTGCGAGTTCGGGCAGTGGTCGGAGTGGAACCACGACACCAGCCTCGACTGGGGATTGCTGGCCGATCCGCCGCATGCCGGGCTGCAGCGCCTGGTGCGCGACCTCAACACGCTGTACCGCGGCGAACCGGCGCTGCACCAGGTCGATTTCGAACCGTCCGGCTTCGAGTGGATCGACTGCAACGACACCCAGCGGAGCGCCGTGAGCTTTCTGCGCCACGGCAGGAACAGGACGGACACGTTGCTGTTCGTCTGCAATTTCACGCCGGTGACCCGTCCGAACTACCGCATCGGCGTGCCGGTGGCGGGCGTCTGGAAGGAGCGCCTCAACACCGACGCCGCCATCTACGGCGGCAGCGGCCAGGGCAACATGGGCGGCGTCGAGTCGAACCCGCTGCCGGTGCACGGCCGGCCGCACTCGCTCAGCATCACGCTGGCCCCCCTCGGCGTCGTCGTGTTCGAGCAGCCGGGCCGGGAGGCCTGATGGTGCGCCCGTGGACACCGGCGCTCGGCGCGCACGTCGTGGGCGGCGCCACGCGATTTCGGGTCTGGGCGCCGGAGGCCGGCCTGGTCGCCGTCATCACCGAAACGCCGGGCCGCGCGCGACGCGAGGAACCCCTCCAGGCGGAGAACGACGGCTTCCACGGTGCGGTGGTCGAGGGCGTCTCTGCCGGTGAACGGTACCGATACCGGCTCGACGGTGGACAGCTGCTTCCGGACCCGGCGTCACGCTACCAACCCGAAGGCGTGCACGGCCCGTCGGCCGTGGTCGACTGGCGATCGTTCCCGTGGTCGGACGGGGCCTGGACCGGGCTCCCGCTCGAAGAGACGGTGCTCTACGAACTTCACGTCGGCACGTTCACCCCCGAAGGCACCTTCGCTGCCGCGGCCGACCGGCTGCCGGACTTGAAGGACCTCGGCGTGACCGCCATCGAATTGATGCCGGTGGCGGACTTCCCCGGCCGCTGGAACTGGGGGTACGACGGCGTCGCGCCGTTCGCGCCGGCCCGGTGCTACGGGCACCCGGACGACCTGCGCCGGCTCGTCGACGCCGCGCATCGGCTCGGCCTGGCCGTGCATCTCGACGTCGTCTACAACCACCTGGGCCCCGACGGCGCGTACCAGTCGGCGTTCAGCCGCGACTACTACTCGGCGGCCCACACCAGCCCGTGGGGCGCCGCCATGAACTTCGACGGCCCTCGCAGCCAGCCGGTGCGGGACTACGTCGTGGAGAACGGGCTGCACTGGGTCCACGAGTACCATATCGACGGACTCCGCCTCGACGCGACGCACGCCATTGTCGACCAGAGCCCCCGCCACATCCTGGCGGTCTTCGCGGCATCGATCCGCGAGTCGCTGGAGGGCTCGAGCCGGCGCGTGCAGGTCGTCGCGGAGGACCACGGCAATCTGGCCCACATGATCCGGCCGGAAGCCAGCGGGGGCTTCGGCCTCGACGCCCTGTGGTCGGACGACTTCCATCACCAGATGCGGCGGCGGCTGGCCGGCGACGCCGACGGGTACTTCGCGGATTTCAGCGGCACGGCCCAGGCGATCGCCCGGACCGCCGAACGCGGGTGGTTCTACTGCGGCGAGCATTCGGACTATTTCGGCCGCCGGCGCGGCACCGACCCGACTGGCATCCCGGCGTCCCGCTTCGTCTTCTTTCTCCAGAACCACGATCAGGTCGGGAACCGTGCGTTCGGCGACCGCCTGCACGCGCGGGGCGATTGGGCCGCCTGGAAGGCGGCGTCCACCCTGCTGCTCGTGCTGCCCGAGACGCCCTTGCTCTTCATGGGACAGGAGTGGGCGGCCTCCAGCCCGTTCCAGTACTTCACCGATCATCACCCCGAACTCGGGAGGCTCGTCCGGGACGGCCGACGGCGCGAGTTCAGCCGGTTCGCGGCCTTCGCCGACCAGGCCGTGCGCGAACGGATCCCCGATCCCCAGTCCGAGGCGACGTTTCTTGCCAGCCGCCTCGCCTGGGACGAGCGCGCACGCGAGCCCCATGCATCTGTGAGGCGGCTGTACGCGGATTTGCTCGCGTTGCGGCGCCGGGAGCCGACGATCGGCGGCGCGGCGGACAGCCGCCTCGAGATCGCCGCCGACGACGACGGCTCGCTCCTGGTGCGCCGGCGGGCGCAAGGCGGCCCGGACTGGCTGATTGTCGTCCGGCTCGCGGGCAGCGGCACCGCGGACCTCGGACGCCATCGGCTGGCGGCGCCGCCGGCTACCGGTTCGTGGACCGTCACGTTGACGACGGAAGACCCTCTCTACGAGACCGACCCCAGCCCGATCACCGTCGGCGCCGGGTGCGACACCGTGTCGTTCCGCAGACCCGGGGCGGTCATCTTGCGCGCGGGCGACCGTCGCGTGGCGGAGATTCGGCCGTGAGCGCGGGGATGCCGGCCCGGCGCCCCGTCAGCTCGTACCGGCTGCAGCTGACGGCCGACCTCCCGTTTGCCGCCGCCGCCGGACTCGCGGACTATCTGCAGCGTCTCGGGGTGGGGGCGTGCTACACGTCGCCGATTCTCCAGTCGGCCCCGCAGAGCGCACACGGCTACGACGTCTGCGACCATGCCCGGCTCGACGCGGATCTCGGGGGCGACGAGGGGTTTGCCGCCCTCACCGAGGCGCTCCAGCGTCATGGGCTGGGCCTGATCGTCGACATCGTCCCGAATCACATGAGCATCGATCCGGATGCCAACGCGTGGTGGCGTTCGGTGCTCGAGAACGGACCGTCGTCGCCGTTCGCGAAGTACTTCGACATCTCGTGGGACCCTGTCAAAGAAGAACTCAAGGGCAAGGTGCTGCTTCCCGTTCTCGGGGACCAGTACGGCATCGTCCTCGAGAACGGCGAACTGCAGCTCGAGTACGCCGGTGGGACGGTCAGGTTGCGGTACTTCGGCCTGACGCTGCCGCTCAACCCGCGGCAGCTCGTCCTGCTGCTGCGCCACGACGTCGAGGCGCTCGAGGCCGATCTCGGCGAATCGAGCGATGCGCTCGCGGAGTTCCAGAGCATCCTGTTCCATCTCGATCATCTTCCGCTCTACACGGAGACCGAGGCGGCGCTGGTGGCCGCCCGGCGCCGGGAGAAGGACATCGCGCGGCAGCGGCTGGGCGATCTCGCGGAGCGGAGCCCCCGGATCCGGGCGCACATCGACGCGAACATCGAGCGTTTCAACGGCACGCCAGGCGACAGCGCGTCCTTCGACCTGCTGCACGGCCTGCTCGAAGCCCAGGCGTACCGGCTGTCCTCGTGGCGCACGGCGACCCACGAGATCAATTACCGGAGGTTCTTCGACGTCAACGCGCTGGCCGCGATCCGCATGGAGGAGCCGGAGGTGTTTGCCGAGGCTCACCGCCTGCTCTCCGATCTGATCGCGCGAGGGGCCGTGTCGGGCGTGCGCGTCGATCACACCGACGGTCTGTTCGATCCCGCCTCGTACCTCCAGCAGCTGGCCGCGGTCGGGCCCGCTCCCGGAGGCCTCTACATCGTGATCGAGAAGATCCTCGCCGAGGGCGAGCCGCTCCCCGACACCTGGTGCACGCACGGGACGACGGGCTACGACTTCCTGAACGATCTCAACGGGCTGTTCGTCGACGCGGCGCGGGCGAGGGAGATCGTCAGGTTCTACGGGCGATTCACCGGCCGCACCCGCGCGTACGCCGACGAGGTCTACACCAGCAAGCGGCTGATCATCACGACGTCGATGGCCAGCGAGCTCCTGGTGCTGGGCCACGAGCTGAACCGCATCTCCGAGAGCTACCGGCGGTGCCGCGACTTCACCCTCGACAGCCTCAGGGCTGCCCTCAGGGAGGTGGTCGCCTGCTTCCCGGTCTACCGGACGTTCGTCAGCCAGGACGGATGGACGGATCTCGACAGGCACAGCGTGGAGACGGCGGTCTCCGAGGCCCTCGGCAGGAACCCGGCGATGGAGCCGTCGATTTTCGCGTTCATCCGCTCGGTGCTGCTGCCGACGCGGGAGCCGGGTGGGGCCGACTACGAACGCCGGAACCTGTTCGCGATGAAGTTCCAGCAATACACCGGGCCCGTCCAGGCCAAGGGCGTCGAAGACACGGCGTTCTACCGCTATGCGCCGCTGGTGTCGCTGAACGAGGTCGGCGGCACGCCCGCGCGCTTCGGCCGGTCCCCGCAGGAATTCCATCTGGCGAACCAGCGCCGCTTCGACGCCTGGCCGCTCACCATGCTCGCGACCTCGACGCACGACACGAAGCGCGGGGAGGACGCCCGGGCCCGGATCAACGTGCTCTCGGAAATCCCGGAGCACTGGCGCGTGGCGGTGTCGCGCTGGGCCCGGGCCAATGCGTCGGCCCGCGGCGAAGCCCGCGGGGCGCCGGCCCCCGACCGGGCGGACGAGTATCTCTTCTACCAGGCGCTCGTCGGGACGTGGCCGCCGGGGCTGACAACGCGGCCAGACCGCGCGTACATCGATCGGATCGGCGCGTACATGCTCAAGGCCGTGCGGGAAGCGAAGGTCCACACCAGCTGGGTCAACCCCTCGGAGGCCTACGATCGGGCGGTGTTGCAGTTCGTGGAGCGGGCGCTTGGCGGCCGCAACGCGCGCACATTCGTCCCGCTGTTCGTGCCGTTCCAGGAACGCATCGCCCGGCTGGGCATGATCAACTCTCTCGCCCAGGTTGTGCTGAAAGTGGCGTCGCCAGGAGTTCCCGACTTCTACCAGGGCACCGAACTGTGGGACCTGACGCTCGTCGATCCCGACAATCGACGGCCCGTGGACTTCGCGTTGCGGACGGCGTGGCTGCGCGAACTGGAAGGGGTCCTCGACGAGCGCAGCCCGGCAGCCGACCGCGTGGCGGCGGTGAGCGACATGCTGCTGCACTGGGAGGACGGACGCATCAAGCTGTACTTCACCGCGGCGGGCCTGCGGCTTCGACGGCGGTGTCCCGATGTCTTCCTCGCCGGCACCTACCAGCCGCTCGAGGTGACGGGCAGCCGGGCCGCGCACGTGGTGGCCTTCGCCCGGGACCATGGCCGGCAGCGCGCGGTCGTGGTGGCCCCTCGGCTCGTGGCCGGACTGTGCGGGTCCCACGCCTCGATCTCTGCCGGACAGGAGGTTTGGGGCGACACGACGCTGACCGTGCCCGCCGGGTTCGAGGGCACGCAGTACACGAACATCCTGACGGGAGCGTCGGTGGCTGCCCGGGAGTCCGGTGACCGCCAGACGCTTTCCGTTTCCGGCGCGCTGGGTCCGGTGCCGGCCGCGATTCTGCTCGCGGAGCGGATGGAGGGTTCTCGACGATGAGGCGACAGGGCAGCGCGGCCGATCCCCGGTGGTACAAGGACGCGATCATCTACGAACTGCACGTGAAGGCGTTCTTCGACGGCAACAACGACGGCATCGGCGACGTCGCGGGCCTCATGCAGAAGCTCGACTACATCCAGGACCTCGGGGTGACGTGCATCTGGCTGCTGCCCTTCTTCCCGTCGCCGCTGCGCGACGACGGGTACGACATCGCGGACTACGTCAACGTCCACCCGGCCTACGGGACCGTCGACGACGTCAAGGCCCTCCTCGACGCCGCGCACGAGCGGGACCTCCAGGTGATGATCGAGCTGGTGGTCAATCACACCTCCGACCAGCACCCCTGGTTCCAGCGCGCGCGCCAGGCCCCGCCCGGATCGCCCGAGCGCGACTTCTACGTGTGGAGCGACAGCGACCGGAAGTTCCCGGACGCACGGATCATCTTCACCGACACCGAGACTTCGAACTGGACGTGGGACCCGGTGGCCAAAGCCTACTACTGGCACCGGTTCTTCTCGCACCAGCCTGACCTGAACTTCGACAACCCGCTGGTGGTCGAGGAAATCATCGCCGCCATGCGGTGGTGGCTGGACCTGGGCGTAGACGCCCTTCGCCTCGACGCGATCCCCTACCTCGTCGAGCGGGACGGCACCAATTGCGAGAACCTGCCCGACACGCATGCCGTCATCAGGCGCATCCGGCAGGCCATGGAGGACGGTTACGCCGGCCGCATGATCCTGGCCGAAGCGAACCAGTGGCCCACCGACGTGCGGCCCTATTTCGGCGATGGCGACGAGTGCCACATGGCGTTCCACTTTCCGCTCATGCCGCGCATCTTCATGGCGCTGCGCCTGGAGGACCGCCTCCCGGTGACCGACATCATGGCCCAGACGCCGGCGATTCCCGAGTCGTGCCAGTGGGGCCTCTTCCTCCGCAACCACGACGAACTGACGCTCGAGATGGTCTCCGACGAGGAGCGCGACTACATGTACCTCGCGTACAGCGCCGATCCCCGGATGCGCATCAACATCGGGATCCGGCGCCG
>JAWOGY010000299.1:0-10840 GCA_046496425.1 Vicinamibacterales bacterium | reverse complement strand
GCATCTCGTTACGCGAAGCGCGCGTCAGGCGCGTATCCAGCCATGAACGCTGTGCGGCGCTGCGCGCCTGCATCCGCTTGCCGGGGATGCTGGTCATGGCGCGGGTGTTGCCACTGCTGCCCCTGCACCGGAGGAGGCGGCCGTGCCCGAGGCCGAACCCGCCGAGCCGGCTCCGGCGCCTGCGCACGTCGAGGTTGAGCTGTCGCCGGAGGCGCGCGCGGAGAGGATGTCGAGGCTGGCGCAGCTGCTCGACGGCGCGGAACAGGTGCTGGCAGCCACCGATCTTCCCGACGCGCGGACCCGGTGGAACGCGCTGCGGCGCGAGTGGACGGCGCTTGTCGCGGGCCTGGCGCTCGACGAACCGCTGGCATCGCGCCTGGCCGGCATCGAGGGCCGCATCGAAGCCCGCGACGCCGCGGTGCGGGAGGCCCGCACCCGCCACCAGCAGCACAACCTGGTCCGGCTGCAGACGCTGTGTGACGAGGCCGAGAAGCTCTCGCAGGGCGACCATCTCACGCTGCGCGACGCGGAGCGGGTGCTGCGCGACATCCGGGCGGCGCTCGACGCGCCGGGACCGCTGCCGTCGCGCCAGGACCAGCAGGCGATTGTCTCGCGCCTCAAGGCGGTGCAATCGCTGATCTTCCCGCGCGTCCAGGACCTGCGCGAAGCCGACGGCTGGGAGCGCTGGGCCAATGCCGGCGTGCAGGAAGCGCTCATCACCCGCCTCGAATCGCTGCGCGAGCAGACCGAACCGGCCGTCGTCGCCAGGCAGCTCCGCCTCGTCCAGGACGAGTGGCACAAGGTCCGGGCGGTGCCGCGCGAGAAGGGCCGGGAGCTCTGGCAGCGCTACAAGATCATCGAAGGCGAATTGCGGCTCCGGTGCGAGTCGTTCTTTCAGCAGCTCGCCGTGGAGCGCGTCGACAACCTGAGAAAGAAAGAGGCGCTCTGCGCGCAGGTGGAGGCGCTGGCCGATTCGACCGACTGGATCCGCACGGCCGAGACCATCAAGGCCCTGCAGGCCGAATGGAAGACGATCGGTCCCGTCACCCCGGGCCACGAGAAGGCCGTCTGGGAGCGGTTCCGCGCCGCCTGTGACCGCTTCTTCACGCGCCGGAAGAACGATCTGACCGAGCGCAAGAACGTGTGGATCGCGAACCTCAAGAAGAAGGAAGCCATCTGCGCGCAGGTGGAGGCGCTCGGCGAGAGCACCGACTGGGACCACGCCCTGGCCGAGGTGAAGCGGATCCAGGCGGAGTGGCGGCAGGTCGGCCCGGTGAGGCGCAACCGGTCGGAGGCCCTGCTGGCGCGGTTCCACACGGCCTGCGAGAAGTTCTTCGACCGCTATGCCCATCGGAACGACCTCGAGGCCGCGCAGCAGCTGGCTGCACGCGAGCAGATGTGCGCGGACCTGGAGGCCGCCCTCGCGCCGCCGGAGGGCGCCGGGCCGGAGCCCGACGACGTGCTGGTGAAGCGGGTCCTGGCGCTCAAGCGGCAGTGGGACCAGTCGCCGGCCGTGACCAGGGCGCAGGCCGAGCCGCTCGTCGAGCGCTTCACGAAGGCGATGAACGCCGTCATCGACGCGAGGCCGGCCGCCTTCAGGGGCACCGACCTGGATCCCGAGGCCACGCGGAAGCGGATGGAACAGCTCTGCCAGATCGTGGAGGGCTTTGCCGGCGAGGAGAAGGCCGACGCGCAGATGTCGCCGGCGGCTATCCTCGCAGCCCAGCTCCGCGAGGCGCTGGCCGCGAACACGATCGGCGGGCGGGCCGACGACGAGGCCCGGTGGAGGAACGCCGCCGACGAGGTGCGCAAGGCCCAGGCCTCCTGGCGCCGCCTCGGCCCGGTGCCCGACGCCGCGGGCCGCGAGCTCGAGGGCCGGTTCCACAGGGCCTGCACACGTTTCTTCAAACAGCTCGACCAGCATCGGCGGCCGTCGGCTCCCCCTCCGCGGCGGTAGGGCCGGACAGGACGCCGCGTGAAACCTCAGACCCGTGTCCGCTCGGAGATCCCCGACGAGTACAAGTGGGATCTGTCGTCCATCTTCCCGACCTGGCAGGCCTGGGACGACGCGTTTGTCCGTCTCGAGTCGCTCATCGCAGCGTTCGCCGAACGCCGGGGGTCCCTCGAGTCCGGCCCGGAGGCGCTCGTCGGCGCGTTCCAGGCCATGGACGAACTGGGCCAGCTGGCCTACGCCGTCTGGTACTACCCGTCGCTCGCGCACGACGAGGACCAGCGGAACAACGACGTCGGCGCCCGGCGGCAGCGGGTGCAGATCCTCATGGCGCGCTGGCAGCAGGCCACCTCGTGGCTCAACCCCGAACTGCTGATGCTGCCGCTCGAGCGCGTCCGCGAATGGATGGCCGGGAGCGCCACGCTGGCGGTCTACCGGTTCGCCATCGAGAACCTGTACCGGCTGCAGGAGCACGTGCTCGACGCCCGGGGCGAGCGGTTGATGGCGCTCGTCAGCCGCTTCGACGCGGCGCCATCCGACGCCTATGAGGCTTTGTCCACGGCCGACGCGAAGTTCCCGGCCATCACGCTGAGCGACGGGCGCTCGGTGACGGTCTCGTACGGGGAGTTCCGGTCGATCCTCGCCACGGCCCGGCAGCAGTCGGACCGGGAGGCGGCCTTCAAGGCGTACCTCGGGACCTTCGAGACCGCGCGCAACACCTATGCGGCGCTCTACAACAGCGTGTGCCAGCGAGACTGGTTCGCGGCGCAGGCGCGGGGCTACGCCTCGACGCTGGACGCCGCGCTGCACGTGCACCACATCCCCCCGTCCGTCGTCGAGAACCTCATCGCGGTGACGCGGGCGAGCGCGCCGTCGCTCGAGCGCTATCACCGTTTGCGAAGGCGGGCCCTGGGCCTCGACCGCTACTGCGTGTTCGACACCCAGGTGCCGATCGTGGACGCGGAGCGAACTTACAGCTACGAAAATGCCCGCCGGTGGGTCGAGGCGTCGGTCGCCCCGCTGGGAGACGCCTACCGCGAGCGCGTCGGCCGGAGCTTCCGCAGCCGCAGCATCGACGTGTACGAGAACGACGGCAAGCGCAGCGGGGCGTACTCAGCGCCGGTGTACGGCGTGCACCCGTTCATGCTGCTGAACCACAACGACACGCTCGACGCGGTGTTCACCCTGGCCCACGAGATGGGCCACAACATGCACACCGTGCTCGCCCACGCCCACCAGCCGTTCGTCTACTCCGACTACACGATTTTCGTCGCCGAGGTGCCGTCGACGCTGAACGAGGCGCTGCTGCTCGACTACCTGCTCGCGCGCAGCGGCGATGCCCGCGAGCGTGTCGTGCTGCTCGAGCACGCCATCGAGAACATCGCCGGAACGTTTTTCTCCCAGGTGCTGTTCGCGGATTACGAACTGCGGGCGCACCGTCTGGCCGAATCCGACGAGCCGATCACGGCGGAGATCCTGAACGGCCTTTACGGCGAACTGCTGCACGACTACTACGGCGCCGCGTTCGACGAGGAGCCGGTGGCGCGCCTGACGTGGGCGCGCGTGCCGCACTTCTACCAGTCGCCGTACTACGTGTATCAGTACGCCACGTGCTTCGCATCGGCGGCGTGGCTGGCCGATCAGATTCTCGGCGGCGACTCCGGGGCCAGGGCCCTGGCCGTCGAGCGCTACCTCGACCTGCTGAAATCGGGCGGCAGCGACTATCCGATGGAGCAGCTGCGCCGGGCCGGCGTGGACCTCGGCGAGCCCGGCACCGTGCGGGCGGTGATTCAGCGCTTCGACAGCCTCGTGGCTCGGCTCGAGCGGGAGCTGGCCGCGCTCGGCGTGCTGCCGGCTTCCGGCAACCGCCTGGCGGAGTGATCGGAGCGCCCGAAAAAAGGTGAGTGTGCGCGGCAATAGCGCGGGACAGACCCGCAGCGGCAGACCCCGGGTGCGCGCGGCGTGGACCGCCGCCGCTCTGCTGCTCGTGGCTGCCGGCATCGCACGCGGCCAGAGCTCGCCATCCCCTGACGCGAGCGGCGCGCTCGCGAGCCTGCGCGTGGCCGGCGGCGCCGCCACCCTTGCGAGATTCGCCGGCGTGGACGAGGCCACGCCGCGGGGGCTTGTGCTGCTGCAGGTGATCCGCGCGATCCATGAATCCCCGACCGGGGCGGACCCGGCGCGGGACCGGCGGCTCGAGCGCCTCCACGCCTACCTTGGGGACCTCTCCGGATTTCTTCGCGCCCGCCGCGCGCTGCCGGACGGCCGGATGAGCGCCGGCCTGGCGCAGTCGCAGGCGTCGCGGCGCGGCGTCGAGGAGGCCGCGAGGGCCATCGGTTCGGAGCTCGACGAGCAGGGCGGAGCCTACCGCCTGCGCCTCCGCGACGACGAGGCGTCGGCGCGGCGCCGGCAGAACCTCGAGGAGGCCGGCGTCGATCTCACCGCGCTGGCGCAGGCCTTCAACAGCGGGGAGGCCGCCAGCCTCGCCGTCCCTGTCGACGACGTGCCCCTCCCGCTCGACGCCGGCCAATGGGTCCGCCTCGGCCTGGCCCTGGACGCGGGACCGGAAGGCCTCCTGGCGGCGATGCTCGGCGACCGTCGCGCGTCGCTCCTGTACTACGGACTCATGGGTCTCGACGCCGAGACGCGCGCCTACATGGGCGCACGCCCGGCGCTCGTGGGTGAGCTGATGAAGGGACACCGGCCCGAGATCTTCGCGTCCCTGGGCCGCAGCATCCGGGTCCGCGCAGGCGTCATCGACGTCGCCGGCGGGCCGGAGGCCGCGACGGCGTGGGAAGCGCTGCTCCGCCAGCGGACGGCCGATCCCGGGCCCTTCATGCTCGAGCTGCTCGACCGCCAGGGCGGACGGGCCGCGCTGCTGTACGACGCGATTGATCACCTCGATCCGCCACGGCAGGCGTTCGCCCTTGCGCTCCGAATGCCGGATCCCGGCTCCCGCGCCGACCACCTTCGAGCGCTGTTGGCCGCCTGCGACGCGTCGCTCGACAGCTGGGACCCGGAGGTCCGGCCGTTCAGGCGCGTGCTGGACGACCCGGTGCACCTGCTCGTCGCGACACACGTGCTGCCGTCAGGAGATCTGCCGGCGCCCGCAGGCCGCCGGTTCTGGCACGCGGCGCTGGCCAGCTCGGACATCCCGGAGGAACCGGAACGGTTGCTGGAGAGCGACGAGCCCGACCGCAGCGCGGACGCCGCCTGGCTCGTCGAGGAGATCTGTGTCGCCCGCGGGGCAAGGCGTCAGCAGATGCTGAGGACCTGGCTGTTCGGTCAGCGGGTCTTCTCCGGCCTGGCGCCATCCGCACTGCCCGAGGCGCTCGTGGCGCTCAGGGGCTATGCGCGCTTCCCGATGCTCCTCTTGACGCTCGAGCGCATCGGGGTGGCCGCACCCGCCGGGTACGCAACCGCTGTGCGCCACGCGCAGCGGTTGGGCGAGATTGGCGACCGGGACGCGGCGGCCGCCGCGCTGCGCCAGTTCCAGGGCGCACTGGCGATTCTCGAGCGGGTTCGCTTCAGCCGGGCCGTGTCCCTTGATGCGGCCCTCCAGCTCCTCGAGGCCCTGACCAGCATGCCGCCCGGCAAGGACGGCGACTACCAGGGCCGCGTGGGCGCCTGGCTGGACACGCGGCTTCTGCCGGCGCTGGAGACAATCTCCGCCGGTCACGCCGCGATGGCCGGCACGGCGGTGTCCGCCGAGGCCACACTGCTTGCCGCAATGGCGGGCGTGTCGTCCGGAGCGAGTCTGCCCGAGGTGGAGTGGGAAGGCCTCGAGTACCGCGTCGATGTCGGCATGGCCGAGTTCGCCCGCATGGTCCGCATCCGCCGGAAGCAGGGCGGCCTTCGCCTCGACGCCGTGCTCGCGTTCGGCCGCGAGCCGGCCCGGCTGCGGAACTCGTTGAAATCGCCCGCGGATGTCGCCGCGCGCGTCGCGGCGCTGACCGCGGCCGCCGAGGGCGTGATGGACCCGCCGTCCGCGACGGCGAACGAGGACGAGACGGCATCCGGCGTGCGCAAGGCGGTGAATCAGGCGGTCAAGGATCTTCGTGCCATCAGGTCGCCCAGGGACGTCTCGAAGGCCATGCGCATCGCTGAGCCGCTCCAGCGCACCGCCGACACACTGCTTGCCGGCGTGCTGGCCGCGATGGCCTACGCGCCGCATCTCGGGGACCCGGATGGTCCCGAACTGCTGGCCGGGGACCCGTCGACGCGGCACCGCTTCGTCGTGGAGGAACGCATCGCGGAGATCCGCGCCACGAGTCCGTGGCGCGCGCCCCAGCGTGTGCTCGGCGCCGCCGGCGGCTGGCACGCGACGGGATCGCTGCTCGGGCTGGACATCGGCCTTTCGGTGCTGGCCCTGCGCAGACTCGACACCGACGGCATGCCGCCGCCTCCCGGCGGCAACGACATCGACCGCGCCGCCGTCGCGTCGGCCGTCGTGCTCAGCAATCCCTTCGCCTTGTCGGATGCCGAGCGGGACACGCTGGCCGACGCGATCGGGCGCGGGCGCGCGCGGGTCAGGGGTGTGGAGGCGCATCCCGCCGTCCTGCCGGGCCTTGCGCGCGCCGCCGGCGTCAGCGAATGGTGGCGGGAGGCCCTGCTCTGGGCGCAAGTGAACGAACCCGGCCGGGTGCCCGAGTACTTTTCTCTGGCCGACCTCGCCCGCATCGGTGAGGCGGAGGCGGCCCCGGGCCCTCCCCTGGATTCCTGGGGCGCGGCGTGGCTGGACACCGAAGGGTGCCCCTGCCTGCGGTACCCTCGACCCGGGGTCCGGGAAGTCCTCGCCGGCCGGCTGGGCACCGCGCTGGTCGCCGAGCAGTTCGTCGACCTTCAGCTCCGGACCGCGGAGGCGCTCGCCCGTCTGGGCCTGCCCGCGCAACTGGCCAGAGCCGTCATGGCGCTGGCCGCCCAGGACGTGCTCGATACCTACCAGCCGGCGTATATTGATGACTGGACCGGGCTCATGATGGCGGTACGCGGCCTGCCTGACAGCCGCTTCGTGGACTATGTTGCCGCCCTCACGTCCGGCGGGCCTTTGGTCCCTGACGATCGGGAGCGCGCACACGATGTCCGACGGTAAGAGCAAGGAAACCCGCTGCGCCGTGCTGCTCGCGGTGCTGGCGCTCTCCTGCCTGGCCACCGGCGCGCAGGCTCCCGACATCGCCCTGGTCTTCGTCTCTCCCGACGACGGCGGCTACGTGAGCGGCCCGACGCCGATCAGGCTCCGCGTCACGCCCGACGGAACGGTTGTGAGAAGTGTCAGCGCGTTCGCGGACGGCCGGCTGGTGTGCACGCGCGAGCAGCCGCCATTCGAATGCGCGTGGGACGCCGGCCCCGACGTCGCCGCGCACACGCTGCGCGCAGTGGCGACGCTTGCGGACGGCCGCCGGGTGACCCGCACGATCCGCACACAGGGCGTGGCGTACACCGAGAAGGTAGACGTGGACGTCGTGCAGGTGACCGCCACGGTCACCGACGGCTCCGGGCACTTCGTACGCGGCCTCGAGCGCCGGGACTTCCGCCTGTACGAGGACGGCAAGCCGCAGGCGTTGACGACGTTTTTCTCCGAGAACGTGCCGCTCGAGCTCATCGTCGCCGTCGACGTCAGCGGCAGCATGACGGATGCGATGCCGAAGGTGAAAGAATCGGTGAAGCGGTTCCTGACCGCCATCAGGCCCACCGACCGCGTCACCGTGCTGGCGTTCAACGACAATGTCTTCACGTTGGCCCGGCCGACGGTCGACCTTCAGGTCCGCCTGAGGGCGATCGACCGCCTCGCGCCGTGGGGCGGCACCTCGCTGTACGACGTCGTCATCCAGGCGTTCGACTTGCTCGGCCGGCAGACCGGGCGCCGGGCGCTCGTGGTGTTCACAGATGGTGAGGACCTCAACAGCCGCGCCTCCATCGGCGTCGCCGAACGCCGCCTGGAGTCGAGCGACGCCGTGCTCTACCCGATTGGCCAGGGCCGGGCTCCGCGCCTCGCGAACCTGAAGACGATTCTGGAGCGCCTCGCGCAGAAGAGCGGAGGGCGGGCCTTCTTCGGCGACAGCGTCGACACGCTCGACGCCGTGTTCGCCGAGATCCTGGAGGAACTCTCGAACCAGTACCTGCTGGGATACGTGCCGCAGGACCTTGCGCGCGACGGGCGATGGCGCACCCTTCGCGTCGAGGTCCCGGGCAAGGACGTCCGTGTCCGCGCGCGGCAGGGTTACCGCGCCGTCGCTAGGTAGCCTCACGTGCGGATCGAGGAACAGCAATGAAATCGTGGGCGGAGCTGGCCGGCGTTGTCGCCCTGGGCGTGGGCCTGGCAGGGTGGCAGGGTCCGCCTCCGGGGGCGCAGGGCCAGAAGCCGCCGACCTTCAAGTCCGCCGTCGAACTCATTGCCGTCGACGTCAATGTCGTCGACCGGAACGGCCAGCCCGTTGCGGGCCTGGCCGCCGAGCAGTTCGAGGTGTCCATCGACGGCAAGCCGCGCCGCGTGGCCACCGCGACGTTTCTCGACTACACGTCGGGACAGGCTGACCGGCCCGCACAGGCGGCGAGCCGGGCCGGGGCGCGCCTGGTCGAGGGCAGTTACGGCACGAACGAAGTGCCCGAGGCTGACGTCGATTCGGGAACACCCGGACGGGTGGTCGTCCTGGCCATCGACCAGCTGAGCTTTCCGCCGGGCGCCGGACGGGCGGCGATGGAGAGCGCCCGGAGGTTCCTCGATCGCCTCCAGCCGTCCGACCGCGTCGGGCTGGCGGCCTACCCCAGCCCGGGGCCGAACGTCGCGCCGACCCTCGAGCACGGCGTGGTTCGCGGAGCACTCGACCGCGTGCTGGGTATGGCCGAGACGACGCAGGGCGTGCGCCCGTACCTCACGCCTTCCGAGGCCCTGGCCATCGACCGCGGGGACGCGATGGTCCGTCAGCAGGTGCTCGACCGCGAGTGTGCCAGTGACCGGGGGGCTTCGGAACCCGGCATGTACTCGGCCGTAGACGCCTGCATCCGGCGGGTCGACGCCACCGCGCCGCAGATGGTGACGCAGCTCGAAGCGCAGGCGAAGCGCAGCATCATCGGCCTCCAGTCGGCTGTCGACGCCATCGGCGGCGTCCCCGGGCCGAAGACGCTCGTCGTGGTCAGCGCGGGCCTGATTCCCTCGGGGTCGCCGCGCTTCGACGTGCGGGCCGAGATCCAGCGCGTGGCGCAGACGGCCGCTGCGGCGAATACGCGCATCTACGTGCTGCACCTGGCGATGAGCGTGCTCCAGGCCTTCTCCGCCGAGCGGCTGAAGGCGCCCGTGACGGCGTTCGAGGACGCGGCATCCCTCGCGTCCGGTCTCCAGATGCTGGCCGGCATGAGCGCGGGAACGCTGTTCAGCGTCTCGGCGGGAGCCGACGGCGCCTTCGATCGTGTCGCGAAGGAGACCTCCGCCGCCTACGTGCTGGGCCTCGAGCCCGAGCCGGGCGACCGCGACGGAAAACCCCACCGCATCCAGGTGCGGGTGCGGATCCCCAATACGACCGTGCGCAGCCGCGAGTCGTTCGTCGTGCCCGCGGCGCCGCCCGCGCCGGCGTCTCCGGAGGAGGCCGTTGCCGCGGCCCTTCAGCCCGGCAGGCTGGCGAGGGACCTGCCGATGCGGATCACCGCACAGACGCTGCGGGATCCCGAGAGCGGCCAGATGCGCGTCATCCTCTCCGCCAACATCGGCCGCGGCGTCGACGGGCCCGCCGAGGTGCGCGTCGGGTACGCGTTCACGGATGGGGCCGGGCGGCGGCTGGGTACGTCCATCGACCGCGTGCAGCTCCAGCCGAGAGGCGTTGGGGCCAACCGATCGTGGTCGTATGTCAACTCGGTGATCCTGCGCCCGGGACTCTACGCGGTCCGTCTGGCCGCGGCGAGCGCCGACGGCCGGCTGGGCAGCGTCGAGTACGCGCTCGACGCGAGGTTGAGGCCCGGCGAGGGCGCCGCGCTGAGCGACGTGCTGATCCTGGACCCGATGCGCCCGGCCGGCAAGGGCCTTGCGACCGTTGTCGACGGCCGCGTCATCGGGCCCGGCCTCGAGGTGTATCTCGAAACCTATCCGCTACGCGGGCGGGTGGTCTCCTCCGTCTCGTTCGAGATCGCCGACGAGGCGGACAGCCCGCCGCTGGCGGGCGCGCGCGCGAAGCCGGTGTCGGCCGAGGGCGGCCGCCGCTGGTCGGCCTCGGCGGACATCGACGCCCGGATGCTGCCGCCCGGCGACTACGTCCTCGTGGCCACGGCGTTCGAGGGCGACACGAGGTTGGGGCGCGTCAGCCGGCCCTTCAGTCTCGACTCCGCGGACCCGTCCATCGCGGCGGGAGGGCCTCGGGCGGCATTCGGCGTCGCCGAGTCGGGGGGACTCGTCGGCCCCTTCGGCCGCCAGGATGCCATGACGCCGGACGCGCTGCAATTCTTCCTCGCGCGTCTGCAGCAAGTCGATGGGGCCGTGAGTGAGCCCATTTCTGCGGCGGCCGACTCTCTGCGCGGGGGGAAGTTCGACGAGGCCATCGCCGCCCTGGCGGGTGCCGAGTTGGACCGCCTGTCGGTGCCGTTCCTCAAGGGGCTGGCGCTGTTCGGCAAGGGCGACCTCGAGCCGGCCGCCGACCAGTTCCGCGAGGCGTTGCGCGTGGACTCTGAGTTTCTGCCTGCGGCGTTCTACCTCGGCGCATGCTACGCGGCCGGCGGTCAGGATCGCGAGGCAGCGGGCGCCTGGCAAACGTCACTTATTTCAGAGAGCGAGGCCCGCATCGTCTACGACGTCCTGGCCGACGCCCTCCTGCGCCTCGGCGAAGGTGAGCAGGCCGAGTCGATCATCAGGGAGGCCCTCGGGCGGTGGCCGGACGATGACAGCTTCGTGCCCCGGCTCTCGGC
>JAWOGY010000090.1:0-14732 GCA_046496425.1 Vicinamibacterales bacterium | reverse complement strand
CGTCGGGTCAGCGCAGTCGATCGGGTTCCGGACCGACGTGAAGCTGAACCGCATGGCCGAGGAAATCCGGCGCTCGATGACGCTGGGGACACAGGCGGAAGAGCCAAAAAAGAAGGAGCTAGGGGCTGGGCGCTAGGGGCTAGTCGGATGCGGCTATCGCCGCATGGGTGGATGCGTCCCAGCGTGACGATCAAACTGACCAGCGCCTAGCGCCTAGCGCCTAGCGCCTAGCGCCTCTCGCCTCTCGCCTCTCGCCTATCCCCTCTCGCCCGTCCTCTCCACCCACACTTCCATGAGGTGAACCACCGTCTCCGCCGACTTCTCCATCCACTCGAGCGGCACCCATTCCTTCTTCCCGTGGAAGTTCATCGAGCCGTTGAACAGGTTGGGCGTCGGCAGGCCCATGAAGGAAAGGCGCGAGCCGTCCGTGCCGCCGCGCACCGGCAGTTTCTCCGGCGTGAGGCCGGCCCGCCGGATGGCCTCGTCGGCGTAGGCCTCGGCCCGGGGCTCGGCGTCGAGTTTGTACTTCATGTTCCGGTAGGACGCCTTGATCTCGACCGCGACGCGGGCGCCCGGGTAGCGCTTCTCCATGAACGCGGCCGTGTCGCGCAGCACCTGCTCGAGCTCGTGGAGGCCCTCCTCGGTGAAGCTGCGCACGATGAACTGGGCCTTCGCCTCGGACGGGTTGCCGGAGAGGGAAGTCGGATGCAGGAAGCCCTCCCGCCCCTCGGTCGTCTCGGGCGTACGGTGTTGGGGCAGCGCCATCACGAACGCGCTGAGCACGCGCCCGGCGTTCACCATCTTGTTCTTGGCGTAGCCCGGGTGGACGTCGGCGCCGGTCGCGGTCACAAACGCCGTGTCGGCGCAGAAGGTCTCGGCCTCGAGTGAAGCGAGGCCCGAGCCGTCGATCGTGTAGGCGACCTCCGCGGCGAACGCCTGTACGTCGAAATGCTCGGTGCCGCGCCCGACCTCCTCGTCGGGCGTGAACCCCACCCGGATCGGGCCGTGCAGGCGCGCCGGGTTCTCGCGCCACTGCCACAGCGACTCGAGGATGACGGCCACGCCGGCCTTGTCGTCGGCGCCGAGCAGCGTCGTGCCGTCCGATGTGATGATCGTCAGGCCCCTGCACCCGGCAAGGGCGGTCTCGTCGGCCACGCGGATGACCTCGGTCGGATCGCCGGGCAGCACGATGTCCTCGCCGTTGTAGTTGCGGTGGACCTGCGGGTTGACGTTCGCGCCGGTCACGCCGAAGTACGTGTCGACGTGCGCGATGAGGCCGACAGCCGGCACCCGGCCGTGGGCGGGGTGATCGGCGGGGACATTCGACGGGAGCGTCGCCATCACGTAGCCCCACTCGTCCATCGCGGCATCGGCGAGGCCGGCGGCCTTCAGGTCGTCGACGAGCACGCGGAGCAGGTCCTTCTGCTTTTCGGTCGACGGATACGTCGTCGAGGTCTCGGACGACTGGGTGTCGATCCTCGCGTAACGGACGAAGCGATCGAGAAGCGGTTCACGCTGGCTCATGCCTGCCTCGCAGAAGTGATGTATCGGGTGAAAGCGCTCGTCTCCACGTTGCCGCCGCTGATGAGCGCCACAACCGGACCGGCGGCATCGCGCGCCGCCATCGCGCCGTCGCGCGACCACGACGTCGTGCCCCGGCCCAGGGCCGCGGCGACAGACGCGGCGCCGCTCGGCTCGGCCACGAGCCTCGCGCGATCGAACACCCATCGTACGGCGTCGATGATGACATCGTCGTCAACCATCACGATCTCGTCGACGTACGCCTGAATCTGCGCGAACGTGATGTCGCCCGGCCTGACCGCGAGCAGGCCGTCGGCGACGCCCGCGGCCCCGGGAAGGGTGACGGGATGGCCGGCCGCGAGCGATCGCGTCATCCGCGGCGTGCACGCGGGCTCCACGCCGACGATGCGGACGCCCGGCGCGAGGCTCTTGATGGCCGTGGCGACGCCGGCGAGCAGCCCGCCGCCGCTGGTCGGCACGTAGACGGCCGCGGCGTCCGGCGCCTGCTCGAGGATTTCGAGGCCGATGGTCCCTTGCCCCGCCACGATCCACCGGTGGTCGAACGGCGGCATGATCGTGAGGCCCCGCGCGGCCGCCTCGGTCTCAGCCCGCGCCTTGCGCTCGATGGTCGTGGTGCCCTCGAAGATGATCTCGGCGCCGAGCCCGCGCGCGATGTCCACCTTCACCGCCGGCGCGGTCGTCGGCATCACCACGACGGCCGGGCAGCCGGTGAGCGACGCGGCCAGCGACATGGCGATGCCGTGATTGCCCGACGAGAAGGTGATGACGCCGCGCTGGCGCTCCTCGGGCCGCAACTGCAGGAGCATGTTGGCGGCGCCCCGGATCTTGAACGCGCCGCTGCGCTGCAGGTTCTCGCACTTGAGCGCGAGCGGACCGATCCCGCCGCCGTCCTCCTCGAGCACCAGGAGCGGTGTGACCCGCGCCAGCGGCCTGATGCGCCCGGCGGCCTGACGGATGTCGTCCAGTGTGACCAGTGGTTCGCTCATGGCTTCGCTCAGATCCCTGTCGCCTTCAGAAGCAAGAAGCAAGAAGCAAGAAGAACTCACCCCGTGTGCATCGTGCCTTCTTCTGGCTTCTGACAATCGCCAGTGGGCCCTTCTGGCTTCTTGCTTCTGTCTCCTGACCCCATGCCCCATGCCCCTATGCGAGCCCATGTCTCTCGAGCAGTCCTGCATCGCCGAGAATCTCGCCTGCCGCCCCGTCTGCCGCCACCACGCCTCCGTCCAGCACGACGACGCGCGTGCAGACCTGCTGGATGAACGCCAGGTCGTGGCTCGCGACGATGATCGTCGCGGCCAGGCCGGCGAGCAGCGCGGCCAGGCTGCGGCGTCCCCGCGGATCCAGCCCCGACGAGGGCTCGTCGAGCAGCAGCAGGCCGGGCGCGCAGGCGAGCACGCCGGCCAGGCATACCCGGCGCTTCTCTCCCGTCGAGAGGTGGTGCGGCGACCGGTGCTCGTAGCCCTCGAGGTTCACCGCCTCGAGCGCCGTGCGCACCGCGCGGTCGACCTCCGCCTGCGGCCAGCGCCGCGCGCGCGGGCCGTAGCCGACGTCCTCGCCAACGGTCAGGCCGATCAACTGGTCGTCGGGATCCTGGAAGACGATGCCCACGAGATCGCGGACGCGGCCGATGGTGGCCGGCGCGACGGAGGTGCCGCCGATGGCGATCTCGCCGACAAGGCCGTGGCGGTGCGCGTGGCCGCCCGGCTCGTGCGCGTGCAGGTAACGCCGCCGCTCGGGCAGCAGCGCGGCCAGGTGGAGCAGCAGCGTGGACTTGCCCGCGCCGTTGGGCCCGACAAGTCCGACGCGCTCGCCGGCCGAGACAGAGAGCGTGACGCCATCCAGCGCGGGCGACCCGTCCGGATAGTGATACGTCAGCCCGCCGACCTCGAAGCCCACGCCCGGCGATTCGCGGGTGGCCGTCATTCCGCGCCTCCGCGGGCCCGCCGCGCCTGCTCGATCGCTTCCGCCCGCTCGAGCGACCGCAGGAGGAGCGACGCCACGAGGCGCCCGAATCCGCGCGTCGTCTCGACGGGGCTCGCGAAGAGGTCGCTGAGGGCGCCGAACCCCGGCCGTCTCGCTTCGCGCGCGCGGAGCATGGCGCGGATCTGCCGCAGCACGATGGTCAGGCTGGCCAGCATCGCCTCGAAGACGTCCACGAGGCGGGCCGGCAGCCGCAGGTCGCGGGCGGCGCGCACGAGGCCGCTCGGCCCGAGGAGGGTGGCCGCGGCGGCGCCCATGGTCGCCGCCGAGAGTGCGCGGGCAGCCAGGGCGGCGCCAACGAGGAGGCGGGCCCCCGAAGGCGCAAGAAGCGCGGCCGGCACGGCGAAGAGCGCCACCACCGGCACAAGCCAGCCCGCCCTGCGAAATGCTTCCGGCAGCGGCAATCCCGCCCGCCTGAACGTGGCCAGCGCCGCGGCGAAGACCAGCGCCCACACGGCCCACGACCAGACTGGCACGCGCTGGCCGCTCAACCCGGCCGGCGTCAGCGCCGCGGCCACCACCAGCGCGAGACCGGCGACGAGCAGCGGCGCCGGCCGCCTAACGGTGGGCATCATGACCCGGCTGCCGCACACCGCGGCTCACGCCCCAGGCGACGGCGGCGGCCAGGAGCGTGCCGACGACGCCCGCGGCGGCCGTGGCGAAGGCGGGTGACGCGAGGAACGGCACGGCGTAGTCCGCGAACGGCGCGGGCCACGAGGCGGCCGCGCGGCCGGCGAACCCGAGACGCTCCGCCGCGTGATCGAGCCCGTCCGGCAGCGCCGAGGCGAACGGCGACAGAAACGCCGCCACCGCGATGGCGACGCCGAAGAGGCCCGCCGCCACGGCGAGGCCAGACGCCGCGGATCGCTCGCCCGACACGCCGCGAAGAAGGTCCGGACGCCAGCGCACCACCGTGGCCAGCACCGCGCCGGTGAGCGCCGCCTCGAGCAGGCCGATGGCCACATGGCTGACGAGCAGGAGCTGCACGACGGGTACGAGCGGATACAGGCCCGACAGTCCCAGCCACACGCCCGTCAGCACGGCGGAGACCAGCGTAGCGGCAAACGCGCCCAGTACGCCGCCGACGACCCGCGCGCGGACCGTGGCGTTCCACCGGGAGGCGAGCGACGCGACAGCGAACCCCGTGAGCGACGCGGCCACGCCCATGTCGAGCGTGTTGGCGCCAAGCGCCGTGATGCCGCCGTCCTGGAAGAGCAGGGCCTGCACGGCCAGCACCACCGCCATGACGATGACCGCGCGCCAGGGGCCCAGCAGGACCGCCGAGAGCGCCGCGCCGACGAGGTGGCCGCTGATCCCGGGCGCCACCGGAATGTTGATCATCTGGGCGGCGAAGACGAAGGCGGCGGTGGCCCCGAGGATCCCCGCCGGCATGGGGTTCGGATCGGACTTCTCCGCCCGCAGGGCGGCCGCCACGCCGATGCCGGCGCCGGCCCACGTGATTCCCGTCACGCCCGCGGTCAGGAAACCGTCGGGGATGTGCATCGGGGAAGGATAACACTAGGGGACGAAGGCCTACCCCTATCCCCTGATCCGTTTCTCCATGTGCCTCGACGCGGCGCGACTCAGCATGCGCAGGCGCTCGTCCCATGGCAGGCGCCAGAAGTTCGTCTTCAGGACGCCGCGGGTGAAGTACGTCTTCCGGGAGTAGTCGATGGCTACCTCCACGATCGCAGGCCGGCCGGCGCGCGCCGCGGACAGGGCCTGCGAGAGGGCATCGTCGAGGTGCGCGTCGCGCGCGCACGGCACGTATGCCGCGCCGGTCGTCTGGGCAAAGGCCGCCACGTCGTATGCGGCCACGGTGCTGCTGGCGGTTTCGGCCATCACCGTGCGCTGGAACTGGGCAATCTGCGCGAGCTCGCCGTCGCGAAGCAGGCACACGACGACGCCGGCCCTGTAGGCGGCCGCCGTCGCCAGTTCGAGCCCGGTCATCAGGAACGCGCCGTCTCCCGCGAGCGCCACCACATCGCGGCCCGGATTGGCCAGGGCCGCGCCAATCGCCGCCGGCACCGAGTAGCCCATGCACGAGAAATCGACCGGAGCCAAAAACCTGCCTGGGCGGTCGAGCCTCAGGTGCTCCATCGCGAGGAACGTGCCGTTGCCGCTATCGGTCGCATAGATCGCCTCCGGCGCGAGCCGCTGCAGCGCGGCGAAAAGCGCCGCCGGCGTCACGCGCGCGGCGCTCGCCTCCCGCTTCCACTCCTCGTGAACCAGGCGGTGGCCGTTCGCGATCTGCTCGGCCGCTTCGCCCCACTGGCCGCGATCGTCGACAAGCGGCAGCAGCGCTTCCAGGAACGCGGCGGCGTCGGCCTCGATGGCGAGCGTCGCGGGCACGTTCCTGCCGAACACCTCCGCGTTGATGTCGACATGAACGACTGTCGGCGGAGGCGTGAATCCGTAGCTGCCCGTTCCGACTTCCGCGAACCGGCAGCCGATGGCTAGCATCGTGTCGCAGCGGTCGGCCACGGTGCGCAGCAAAGAGGGCACGGTCGCACCCAGCCCGTTCCACAGCCAGAGCGGATGGTGCTCCGGAAAGACGCCCTTGCCCTGAATGGTCGTCGCGACGGGGGCGCCGAGTGTCTCGGCCAGCTCGACGAGGGCCGGCCCGGCGCCTCGCGCGCCGTTGCCAACGTAGAACAGGACCTTCCCGGCCCCGTTGATGAGCCGGGCGGCCCGTTGGGCGTCGGCGGCAGGCGCAGCGCGGTCGTCGGTGGCGGCGGGGGATAACTCCGCCGGCGGCTCAGCCACCTCGTGCGTCAGCAAGTAGAACTCGGCGGGAATCTCGACAGCGACCGGCCCCGGCGTGCCTTCCTGCGCGAGCGCGAACGCCCGGCGGACGATCGAGTAGATGTCCGCGGCGCGTTCGGGACGCAGCACGGCCTTTGTGACCGGCCCCAGGATGGCGGCCTGATCGATGTCGTGCAGCTGGTACGAGCGGCCCGTGTCGCGCCGGATGCCGGCGGCCAGCACCACGATCGGGATGCCGTCGAGCAGCGCTTCGGCGACGCCCGACAGGCAATGCGTGACGCCGGCGCCAGGCACGACGTTGACCACGCCCACCGAGCCCGACGACCGGGACACGCCGTCGGCCATAAACCCGGCGCTCTGCTCGTCGGTGACCAGGATGGCCGTCACCGTGCCGGACCGGTTCAGGGCGTCGTACAGCTCGATGTTGTGCGTGCCCGGGATGCCGAACGCCAGGCGCGCGCCCGCGTCTTCGAGCGCCCTCACCACCAGTTCCGCTCCGCGCAGTTTCATGACCGGGACGGCTTGGATGACACCGGCGCAAGGATAGCATCACGGGCCAGGCGCTGGGCGCTGGTGAGCTTCGGCGCCACCGGAGTTGGGAAGGGCGCTGGGGAACTCCGTGTACACTGTGCCCGTGGGTGAGCCCGAGACGGCGGATAACGGCGATCCGGCTGGCGCGTGGTTGAGCGCGCTCGAGGCGCGGCACCTGGCCGACCTGCGCCCGGCCGAGGTGGGGCGGGCGCTGCGGGCCCTGTCGTCGGCCTACGTCGAGCGCCGAGATCGGCTGGCCAGAGGGGCCGCGCTCGACGGCGCGGGCAAGCGCGCGGCGTTCGCGCTCTTCTACGGTCCCCTCCATTTCCTCGTCGTGGGTGCCGTGGTCCGCGCGCTGGGCGCTGCCGCCGCTCCCGTCGACCTCGTTGCCGACCTCGGCTGTGGGACCGGTGTCGCCGGCGCGGCGTGGGCGCTGGAGTGCGTGCCGCGCGCCCGGGTGTTCGGCATCGAGCGCCATCCGTGGGCGGCCGACGAAGCGCGATGGACGTGCCGCGCGCTCGGGCTCGATGCCGACATCAGGTGCGGCGACCTGGCGCGGGTCCGCGTTCCGGCGCGCGCGCCGGCCCTCGTGGCGGCCTACACGGCCAACGAACTGCCGGAGGACGCGCGCTCCGCGCTGCTTCGCGAACTCCTCGCCGCGCACGCCCGCGGCGCCCGCGTGCTGATTGTCGAGCCCATCGCGAAGTCGGCCGTGCCGTGGTGGCCCGGGTGGGCGGAGGCCGTGCGCGCCGCCGGCGGCCGCGACGACGAGTGGCGATTCCCCGGCGGGCTGCCGGGCATTGCCGGGCGCCTCGGCCGCGCCGCCGGCCTCGACCATCGCGAATTGACCGCCCGGTCGCTCTACCTGGGCAGCGCATCCTCGGGCGCGGCGCCGGGCGGGGGGCGGTGATGCCTCCGCCGCGCTGGGGGATTGCCCGCCGCCTCTTCGCCATCGACATCCTGGTGATGGGGTTCGTGATCGCCTTCGGAGGCGGCGCGGCTGCCCGGTGGGCGCACATCCCCGACTGGCCCGAAGTCCTGCTCACGTGCATCGCCATCGTGGTCGTTGTTCCCCTGCTCGGATGGCTCCGCACGCGCACGGGAGCGACGTCGAGGTGCGTGCTCCACGATTGGTCCTTCGCCCTGTCCGTGTACGTGATCGGCCGCGCCGTCGTCCTCGTGGCCGGCCCCGGCCATTCCGGCCGCGTGTTCGACGGGTGGTTGATTGACGCGGACCGCTGGCTGACGGGCGGCGATCCGACGGTCTGGCTCACGCAAGTCGCGCACCCGATTCTCACCGACGTGCTGCAGATCGCGTACGAGATGTTCTGGCTGCTGCCGCTGGCCGTCGCGCTCGAGTTGTACGCGAGCGGGCGCGAGTGGCGCTTCCGGCAGTGGGCGTTCGTCTGCGGCTGCGGGTTCTTCGCGGCCTTCGCTGGCTACCTCGTCCTGCCGGCCGTCGGCCCTCGCCACATCCTGCACACGCTGGACGCCGCCGGGACGCTGCGGCTCGCGCCGAGGGACGCGTTTCCCAGCGTGCAGACGCTGGTCACCCTGCTCGCGTTCGCGTGGGCGTGGCGGTACCGGCTCGGGGTGCGCTGGGTGGTGACCGTCGCCGGGGCGCTGCCGGTCGTCGCCGTGCTCTACCTGCGCGGCCAGTATCTGACGAGCGTGCTCGCGGGCGGTGCGCTAGCCATTCTCTGTCTCGTGCTCGCGCCGCTGCTGCACGGCTGGCTTGCCGGGCATCTCGGAACGCTCGACGCGGACCGCACCAGCTAGACAGGAGATCGCGATTCTGAGTCGCCGGCGGCTCGGGCCCGCCGGCTCCCGAGCCGTACCGCCCGCAGGGCGTGGGTGGCCGGGGCGCTTTCCATTTGCCCGCCCTTCGAGAGCCTCAGGGCGCCCTGAGCTCCGTCGAAGGGCGCAGGGAGGACGAGCGAAGGTCACCCGAGGACGCCGCGGTCTCCTCTCTGGCCGGCCTTGCCCTCATGGCGCCGTCAGCTCGTCAATCTGGTCAATCTCCTCGGGTGCGAGTCTCAGGGCTGCCGCCGCCAGGAGACCGTCCACCTGCTGCGCGCTGCGGAGACCGACGATCGCGCCGGTGACGGCGGGTTGCCGCAGCGTCCAGGCGATCGCCACGGCCCCGGGCGACGTCACGTAGCGCGCACCGATGTGGCGCAACTGTTCAACCAGTGCGAGGTTGCGCGACAGCCGGGGCTCCTGGTACTCGGGGTTTTTCGAGCGCCAGTCGTTCGCCGGGAGCGCCTCGGCCCGCTCGCGCGTCATCGCCCCGCTCAGGATGCCGGCGGCCATCGGCGAGTAGACAATCACGCCCACCTGGTTCGCCAGGCAGTAGGGGAGGAGCTCCGACTCGATGCCGCGGCGCAGCATCGAATAGGGCGGCTGGAGGCTGGCGATGGGCGCGATGGGCCTGATGCGGTCCATTTCGGCGACGTCGAAGTTCGACACCGCGATATGCCGCACCTTCCCCTCCTTCTGCAGCTCGGCCAGCGTCGTCCAGCCCTCCTCGATGTCGGGCGCCGGCTCGGCGAGCTCCCATGGCTTCGACCAGTGAATCTGGTAAAGGTCGATGACGTCGGTCTCCAGCCGCCGGAGGCTGTCCTCCAGTTCCTGGCGCACCGATGCCGCCTTCAGCGAGTGCGAAATCGCGCCCTGCGCGTCCCATACGAGCGAGCACTTCGTGAACACGTACGGCCGGCGCGACGGCCCAATCGCCTTGAGCGCCCGGGCGACGACGCGCTCGGACCGGCCGAGGCCGTAGACGGGGGCCGTGTCGATCCAGTTGATGCCGGCGTCGACGGCCCTCTCAATCGCCGCCACCGACTCGTCATCGTCCTGCGCACCCCACCCGAAGGCGTAGTCGGGCCCGCCGATGGCCCACGCGCCGAAACCGATCGGGGTGATCCGCAAGTCCGTCGTACCGAGTTGTCGCTTGTCCACAGTCAGCTCCAATAGGGTGACAGTCACCTTTTCATGGCCGCCAGTACCCGCGCCGGTGTCATCGGCATCTGGAAGACGCGTGCGCCGATGGCGTCGTAGATGGCGTTGGCGACGGCGGCGCCGAGCGGCACGATGGCCGGCTCGCCGCAGCCCTGCGCCGGGACTTCCGGGGCGTCGATGAGCACGGTGTCGATCTTCGGCACCTGCGAAAAACGCGGAATCTCATAGGTGTCGAAGTTCTTGTCGAGCACCTCGCCGCCCTTGAAGCGGATTTCCTCGCTGAACGTGTAGCCCAGGCCCATCGTGATGCATCCCTCGACCTGCTGCAGCGAGCCGGCGGGGTTGACGACCACGCCCTGGTCCTGGGCGCACACGACCCGCGTCACGCGCACGGCGCCCGTGGCCCTGTCGGCCTTCACCTCGACCATGAGCGTGTCATAGGTGCCGGCGTCGATGCCGCAGGCCACGCCCACGCCGCGGCCGCTCGGCGCGGCCCTGGCCGTCCAGCCGAACTTCGCCGCGGCCGCCTCGAGCGTGCGGATCATGCGCGCGTCGGCGAGGTTCTTCAGCCGGAACTCGACCGGGTCGATGCCGGCCTTCGCCGCCATGATGTCGATGTGCGACTCGCGGGCGAAGGCGTTGGTGCTGGCGCCTGGAGCGCGCCACGGGCCCACCGCGAAGGGGTGATATCCCGGCGTGCCTGCGCCGCTCCAGCTGCCGTAGACGAGCGTCCGGTGATGCGGGATGTCGTAGAAGTGCGCGGCGCCGCGATCGCCGGCCGCGTAGACCTGGTACTCCCACGTCACGATCCGGCCCGAAGAATCGAGGCCCGACCGGATCTTCATCACCGCCGCCGGCCGGAACGTGTCGTAGAAGAACTCCTCCTCGCGGCTGAACACGACGCGGACGGGTTTGCCGGCCAGCCGCGCCAGGCGCGCCGCCTCGACGCCCTGGCGCGAGGAGGACTTTCCCCCGAAGCCGCCGCCGACGTAGGGCGTGATCACGCGCACCTTCTCGGCCGGCAGCTTCAACGCCTGCATGACCTGGTTCTTCAGCGGGAAGGGCGTCTGCGTACCGGCCCAGACGGTGACCTTGCCGTTCTCGATCGCCGCCACCGCCGAGTGCGTCTCCATCGGCGCGTGCGCCCGATACGTGTCGTAGTACGTGTGCTCGAACGCCTGGAGCGGCGGGCCGGCGTAAGTCGCCGGGTCGCCGCCCGACGCGGCGCGCCGCTCCGGGGGCGCGTTCTTCACCAGGTGATCGAAGATCGTCGCGTTGTCGACGGGCGGGTCGTTTCGCGTGAAGGCGGCCTTCACGAGCGCCAGGGCCTTATCGGCCTGATCCCAGTGCTGGTGGAGCACCGCGACGAGGTCGCCGTCGCGGACGACGGTGACGCCGGGCAGTGTCTCGGCCGCCGAGGTGTCCACGCTCGTCATGACGGCGCCGTGCGCCGGCGGCCTGAGTATCCGGGCGTGGAGCGCGCCCTGAGGCACGATGTCGCCGGCGAACTTCGCCCTGCCGGTCACCTTTTCAATCGCGTCGCGCCGCGGCGCCGACGTGCCGACGACGGAGAAGGCCTTGACCGGCTTGAGCGCGGGCTTCGCGGCGAGCGTCCGCTCGATGCGTGTGCCTCCGGTCAGCTGGCCGTAGGTCACCTTCCTCGCCGCGCCGCCGTCGGAGGAGACGACGCCCGACTTGACGGAGAGCGACTCGATCGGCGCCTGGAGCGTCTCGGCAGCCATCGCGAGCAGCACGCCGCGCGCCTCGGCGGCGGCGGCGCGCAGCACCGGCCCGAACGCCCGGATGCTCAGCGACCCGAACGTGCCGCCGTCCCACGGGCAGAGGTCCGTGTCGCCGCACACGATCGTCACGGCGGCGAAGTCGACGTCCAGGTCTTCGGCGAGCAACTGCGAGAGCGAGGCCACGATGCCCTGGCCGAGCTCGACTTTGCCCACGAGACACGTCACCTTGTTGTCGGTGCCGATGTGGAGGTAGGCGTTGAAGTCGGTCGGGTAGGTCTGGCGGGCCCCCTGCGCGGCGGCCTCCTCACCGCCGTCGACGACGTCGGCCGAAAACGCCACGAGCAAACCCGTGCTGGTGAGTTTCAGGAATTCGCGGCGGTTCATCGCGCGCCTCCTTTCGCCGCCGGGGCAGCCGCCGCGCTCTCCACGGCCTGCACGATGCGGTTGTGCGCGCCGCACCGGCAGAGATACTCGTCCATGTAAGTGACAATCTGCTCGCGCGTGGGCTTCGGGTTCTTCTGAAGGAGCGCGTGGGCGCCGAGGATCATGCCCGGCGTGCAGAAGCCGCACTGGAACCCGAGGTGCTGCAGGAAGGCCTCCTGGAGAGGGTGCAGCCGGTCGCCGCTCGCCAGGCCCTCGATGGTGACGACCTGCTTGCCTTCGACCTCGCCGACCCTCGTCGCGCAGGACCGGACGGCCTCGTTGTTGACGAGCACCGTGCAGGCGCCGCACAGGGCCTGACCGCACCCGAATTTGGTGCCGGCGAGCCCGAGATCGTCGCGCAGGACCCACAGCAGCATCCGATCCTCGTCGACCGTCAGCCGCGTGGCCTTGCCGTTGAGCGTGAATGACACCACTCGCATCAGCCGTCCCTCCCAGGGCAGGAAGTGTCACGCCGTCCGGCGGCGATGTCAATGGTGACAGGTCCCATTTCCCTCCGCGGCCCCCGGGGAAATGGGACCTGTCACCGTTTCGCGATCTCGTTCCACGCGGGCGGCGTCACGCCGAGCAGGTGCTGCACGAAGAAGTCGTGGCGCTTGCGCTCGCCGTACGCGCCGCCAGGCCCGTGGCCGGCGCCGGGGATGACCAGCAGGTCGAACGTCTTGTTCGCCTTGACGAGCGCATTCACCACCTGCATCGTCGACGACGGATCCACGTTGGTGTCCAGCTCGCCGGACACCAGCAGCACCCGGCCCTGGAGGCGATGCGCGTGGTCCACGTTCGACGACGCGGCGTACTCCGGGCCGATCGGCCAGCCCATCCACTGCTCGTTCCACCAGATCTTGTCCATCCGGTTGTCGTGGCAGCCGACGGCCGAGACCGCGGCCTTGTAGAACTCCGGGTGGAAGAGCAGGGCGCCGAGCGCGCTCTGGCCGCCGGCCGAGGTGCCGTAGATGCCGACGCGCGAGATGTCGTAGGACGGGTATTTCGCCGCGGCGGCCTTGTGCCACAGGATGCGGTCGGGGAAGCCCGCGTCCTTGATGTTCTTCCAGGCGATGTCGTGGAACGCCTTTGACCGGTTCGACGTCCCCATGCCGTCGATCTGGACGACGATGAAGCCGAGTTCGGCCTGGGACTGCATGGCGTTGAACGCCGAGAAGGACTTGGGCACGAAGGAGCTGTGCGGCCCGGCGTAGATGTTCTCGATGACGGGGTACTTCCTGCGCGGGTCGAACGTCGTGGGGCGGTAGATGACGCCCCAGATGTCCGTCTGCCCGTCGCGGCCCTTCGTGGTGAAGACCTCCGGCGGCCGCCAGCCGGCCTTCCGGAGCGCCGTTAGGTCGACGCGCTCGAGTTCGGTGACGAGCGAGCCGTCCGACGACCGGCGCAGTTCGGAGACGGGACCCTCGTCGACGCGGGAGTAGACGTCGACGAAGAGGGTGCCGTCCTCCGAGAAGCTCGCCGCGTGGTTGCCGTCCGCGGCGGTCAGCCGCATCAGCCCCGTTCCGTCGAAGCCGATGCGGAAGTAGTTGACGAAGTACGGGTCCTGGCCCGAGTACATCCCGCTCGCGCTGAACCAGATCAGCCGCTGCTCATCGTCTGCCCGCGACACGCCGCGGACGACCCATTCGCCCGTGGTGACCGGGTTCTTCACCGCGCCGGTCGCGCCGTCGATGAGATACAGGTGGTTCCAGCCGTCGCGCTCCGACATCCAGACGACTTCGCGGCCTTGGGCGACATCGCGCCGGTACTTCTTGCCGGAGTAGGTGAAGAACGTCCTCGGCTCCTCCGAGATGACCGCCCGCGCGGCGCCGGTCGCGGCATTCACCTCGATGACCCTGAACACCTGGTGGCCGCGCTGGTTGTACTCGAACGTGACCCCGGAGCCGTCCTTGCGCCACTCGAGCCGCGAGAGGTCGTAGGGATTGGGGAACAGCGCGTTGTCGACGGCCCGCCCGGTCCTCGTCTCGACGTCGAAGATGACCGGCTGCTCGAGGTCGAGGAGGTCGCCGGGCTTGGCGTAGAAACGCGTCGAGTGTTTCGGCTGCAGCTGATCTTCGGGCGACGACTCGACGTAATGGACCAGGCGCCGGTACCCCGGCCTGACGCGATAGGCCGCCAGCTTCTTCGAGTCGGGGGCCCACGCGATCGTGTCGAGCTCGTAGCAGTCCGCCTCGGAGCCGTCCGTGCTCAAGATCGTTGGCGTCCGGGAGCCCGGCTTGCGGATGGCGACATTGAAGTTCGTGACGAAGGCCTCCCACGCGCCGTCGGGCGACACGCGCGGCCTCGCGTCCGGCCCGGGCGGCGTGCACGCCGGCGGCGGCTGGCGCTGCTCGAATGCGCCGACGGCCGCCGTCCTGGTGCAGGCGTAGTCGGCGAGCGCACACGTCCAGACCGCCCCGTCGAACCTCGTCTCGACGGCGCGCTCGTTGTCCCTGAACGTGAAGGTATTGAACGGCAGCGTGACGGCCGTCAGCTTCCGGCCGGTCATCTTCGCGAGCGCGGCGGCCAGTCTCTCGTGATCGAACGGCGGCCGCTTCTGCCCCGAGTCGGCATCGACGAGCACGAACTCGTGGCCGCCCTTCACCGTTCTCCGGTACCAGAAGCGGTGGGTCTTCTCGATCCAGGTGGCCGGCCCCGGCACGTTCAGCGCCAGCGTCTCGTACTTCTCGCGCAGCCCCGTCGCGCGCTCGTAGTCGGCCGGCGTCACCTGCGCGGCGGCGGGCACCGGGAGTGAGCAGAACGCCAGGGCGAACAGTGCAGCAAGCG
>JAWOGY010000066.1:0-22564 GCA_046496425.1 Vicinamibacterales bacterium | reverse complement strand
TGACGGCAACGAATCCCAGCACGAGCAGCAGGATGAAGGCGATGGAGAGCTTGTCGAAGTACTTGTCGATGGCCACCTTGATGCGCGGGCCGAACTTCAGGATCAGCCCCGCGACCAGGAAGAACCGGGCGGCACGTCCGACGGCCGATGCCACCACGAACGGCAGCAGGGGCATGAGCGTGGCCCCCGCGGCGATGGTGGCGACCTTGTAGGGGATTGGCGTGAAGGCGGCCGCCACCAGGAACCAGACGCCGACGGGCCCGCGGTAAGCCGCTTCGACCTTCAGCCAGTACTGCTCGGCGTGGTAGAAGGCGATGATGCGACGGCCCACGATCTCCATGAGCTCGTAGCCGATGAAGTAGCCGAGCAACCCGCCCAGCACCGATCCGGCGGTGCAGACGGCCGCGAAGCGCATCGCTCGCGCCGGCGTAGCCACGGCCAGGGCAATCAGCAGCACGTCGGGCGGCACGGGAAAGAACGAGGATTCGGCAAAGGCGATGAGAAAGAGCGCCCACATGGCGCCGGGCCTGGTCGAGAAGCCCTCCACCCACGTGTACATGCCGCGAATCCAGCCGAGTACGGTCTTCATGAATCCTCGATGTTGGAAGCTCCGATCATGGTAGGCCCACAGGCCGAATGCCAGAAAGCTGAGCCCGGTGAGGCCGGGGTGCGGCGAATGCCGGGCGAGCGTCTCGGCCGGTTGATCGGCGCGCGCTTCGACCTGCGCGTCGGTACCGGCCTTGGCATGCGCGGCGGCCTCACGGATCCTCGTGCGTCGACCGACTCGCTACTTGCCGCTGAGCGTGCGCCCCATCTCGACGCCGAACTTCGGGTCGTCCTTCGTGCCCTCGAGCTTGATCGCCACGCGCGTGCCCGCCCCCCGCTTGCGGAAGAGCGAATCGAACGGCTTCAGCAGCCACGACTTGACGCCGGTCACCATGGTCGAGGCCGGGGCGTCCAGCCGGACGTCTCCGCGGAAGTTGAGTGTGCCGCCGCGCAGGCCATAGACGCCCGCCATCTGCACCTTTGCGCCCGTCACCCTGAAGGTGACGACGGGAATCGTCAGCATCCCGTCCTTCAGCGCGAACTTCCCCCTCATGTCCGACAGGACGTCGTCGACTGACTCATCCTCGGGCGTACCCCGGCCGCGGCGGCTGAGCTCGTCGACCTTGTCCTGCACGACGCGGCTGCCGAAGCGCGCGTCCTCCAGGGAGAAGTCGCCTGTGAGCCAGAGCCTGTCCACGATGTCCACGTCGCCGGGCGGGATGTCGAGCCGAGCCTGGAAGCGCATCGCCCCGAAGAGCGGCGGCCGCCTGGTGTCGACCGTGAGGCGCATGAAGTCCTCGATGCGCGCGCCGTCGCCCTCGACGTCCAGCGTGACCCGCTTGCCCTTCACCCCCTCGACGCCCACGATGGCCCCCGAGGTCGTGAAGGCCGAGGCGCCGAGCTTGGCATTAACTCTGGTCAGGAAGACGTCACCGCTCGTACCGTCGATGACCGCGTCGAACCGGGTCTCGAGCGGCAGAGCACCCGCGCGCAGCGACGGGAGCGAGAAGTTGGGGGTCGTCGTCGAGCCCCTGGCTACGATGCGCTCGAGGACGCCGGCGAACGAACCGACGGAGTCGAGGGTGCCGGCGACGCCCTTGATCGTGCCGAGGTCCGCCTTGAACGCGTACTCGCCGTCGAGCGGCGTCAGGCTGGGGGCGTCGCGGCGCCAGGGGCCGAAGTGGCCCGTCGTGGCCACCCTCCCGAACGGAATCGGGTTGGTCAGTGACGCCGTGAACGCCGCGGGCGACGCCAGGCCGACGTCGCGCATCTCGAGCGTGAAGATGTCGAATACCTTCGGTTTCTTCTCCGGGTCTTTCGAGAGGATCGACAAGCGGGCGTTCTCGCTCACGAGCCGGTCGATGAACGTGCGCCCCTTGCCGTTGTCGCGGGCAGCAGCGGTCTTCACGTTCGGCAGGTCGTCCCTGCGCCGCGGCGGCACGGAGATCTCGAGGCCCTCGAGCCGCACCTCGCGGGCGCGGCGCCGCAGCACGCCCGTCAGATCGGTCGTGCCGGAGAACTTGCGGATGGCGATGAAAGGCGGGATGTCGGTGCGGCCCTGATAGCGGATGACGAGTCCGCGCCCGACAAACGCCGGCCGGGGCAGGAAGGACACCTCGAAGGATTCGAGCGTCACCTCGCTGTCGAGGCGCGCGGCAATGGCCTCGACGACCCGGTCCTGGACCCAGGGCGACACGCGCCAGGCGGCGATCACGCCACCGCCGATCAGGAGGAGCGCGCACCCCAGAACGCCCGCCAGGAGCCAGCGCCTGCGCATTGCTTCAGTGTAACGCCGTTCCGTTTGGCAGAATGGCCCGTTCGGGCTGGAGGCTGTGATGTATGGTAGCCGGCGGTCGGACTCGAACCGACGACCTGCCGATTCGCGACCGGGCGGCCTGCGCGGCGATTCAGGCGGCTCCCAAGGTGCGAATGCCTGCGACTTCGTCCTTCATGGCGCGGGCCGCGTCCCACAGGTCGACCGCGCGCTGTGCGTTCAGCCAGAACTCCGGCGAGTTTCCGAACAGCTTCGCCAGACGGAGCGCCATGGCCGGCGTGATGGCCCGGCGTCCGCGGAGCAGTTCGTTGACGGACTGCCGAGACACGCCGATAGCCGCGGCGAGTTGCGACACGGAGAGCCCGAAGTCCGGAAGATAGTCCTCGCGCAGCATCGTACCGGGATGCGATGGGCGTCGGGTGACAGGGCCCGTATTGCGGATGCTCATCCTCTGCGTCCTCTCAGTGGTAGTCACAGACTTCAACGTCGAAGGCGTCGCCGTCGGCGAAACGAAAACAGAGGCGCCACTGGTCGTTGATCGAGATCGCGTATTGGCCCTTGCGAGTCCCGCCGAGTGCGTGGAGCCGGTTGCCGGGCGGAACCCTCAAGTCGTCGAGGCGAACCGCGAGGTCGACGTACTCGAGTTTGCGGATCACACGGGCGGCCACATCCGGCGGAAACCGGCGGGCCCTGCCGGAGTCGTACAGGTCCTTCGTTCGCTGGTCCGCGAACGTCTTGATCACCAGGCGAGTGTAGCGTGTCACGTGACACGTGTCAATCGCTACGGCGAGCAGCGGCGCCCTGGCAGCCGGCCACTTGGCCAGCGCGCTTGGGCTCCTGCAGGGACGATTCCGGTATGGAGCCGGCGGTCGGACTCGAACCGACGACCTGCTGATTACGAACCTCGGCAACCAACGAGTCAGAGCGCGTCAGGCCGCGTCAATCCGAGGCGTATTCGTGCAGGACGAGTCCGAACGCCGGCCCTTCGTTCAACTCGCGTCGCACAAACCGTCGCACACCGATGCGGACGTCGCCAGGCGAGGGCGAGGCTCGAGAAGGCGGCCTTGCGCATATGTCGTATCTGACATATGCTCATTGACGTGGCGCCGGCAGGCAAACCGCTCGTGTGCTGCACGGCCAGGTGAAGAGCCCTCCGCTGACGGCGGCCGCTCGGATTGAAGCCGGGCTTCTGCTGCGCCGGCTGCAGCGGGGTGAGCGGCTCGGACTGCCGCACTCGCGCCCGATGCCCGGTGTCGGGCCGCGTTGCCACGAACTGCGGATTCCGGACGAAACGGTGACATGGCGCATCGTGTACCGGGTCGATTCGGATGCCGTCGTCATCGCTGACGTGTTCGCCAAGAAGACCCAGAAGACGCCCGGGTCCGTGGTGGAGGCCTGCCGGCGGCGCCTTCGCACCTACCATGTGATTTGTGATCGCTAGAGAAGGCCGGCCATGAAGAAGACCAAACGCGCTGCGCTGGAGGCCCACGGATGGCGGATCGGCTCCGTTGCCGATTTCCTTGAACTGACGCCAGCGGAGGCCGCGTTCATCGAGACCAAGCTGGCGCTCAGTCAGAGCCTTCGCGACCGGCGAACGGCGGCAGGCCTCTCCCAGGCGGCCCTCGCCAGACGGCTTCGTTCAAGTCAGTCGCGCGTGGCCAAGATGGAGGCCGCCGACCCTACGGTGTCGGTCGACCTGCTGCTGCGGGCGCTCTACGCGCTGGGCGCTCGGCCGCGCGATGTCGCCTCGTCAATCACGAAGCGAGCCGTCGCTGCGGCTTGAGCCGCGTTCACCGATTGGGATCTCGGAACAGCCAGCCCCTCGCGGTGGGCAACTACCGCCGATCGTTGACCAGCACGGCGATCCGCGCTCCGCTGACGTCCCGCTCGGTGACCGTCAGGTACCGGCTGTCTCGCGCACCGCCTCGACATCGAGCCGATCCAGGCGCTTGAGCGCAATGGAGTCCCATGACGAGCAACCAGCGGCTGGGTAGTCCTTGCGCCAGCGCGCCAGCGCCCCCGCCTCGAGCGCGAGCAGGTCGCCGGCCACGCCCGCCGCCCGCGGCTCCCGTTCGCCTGTGCCGCCGGTCCGCTCGGTCCCAGCTACCCGCTTGTGGTCGATGTACGACCAGTGCGTGTGCGCGATTCGCCACCGGTCGTCGGCGCGCCGGTACACTTCGGTGGTGTTCCAGAACGACGTGCGTTGCACCTCCACTAGTGCGAATCGACACACGGGCTGTCGTGGGCCCCGTCCTTTCCGCTCAGGCATTGGCCCGTGACATGTGGGACGCCTTCTCCCGGCACGATCCTCCACCGTCCGGAACGCGACCCGTGATCGGACTCCTGCAGCCCGCCTGGCACGGGACGCCGATGAGTGGCGGCCCGCTCAGACTCCGTCCGGCCTCAGGGCGTGAATGACCGACGCGTCGACCCAGTACACGTCACCATTGCCGTTGTGTGGCTCCCGGTACATCCGCAGGATATCGTCGAGCGAACGCATGGCGGGCACTGCCGCGTCGGCGGGACGCTTGTAGCTCGAGAAGAAGAAGTACTTGCCGTCCGGCGAAAGACTCGGGCAGTACTCCTGCTGCGGCGAGTTGATGGCGGGACCGAGGTTCCTGGGCGCTGTCCAGGTCTTGTCGTCGCGCCGGAATGCGACGTACAGGTCGCTGCTGCCATGCCCGCCGGGCCGACCCGACGAGAAGATGATCATCCGCTCATCGGGCGCGATGAAGACATCGCCGCCGCCATACTCGGACACGATCATCTCGTCGAACACCCCGACCTGGAGGTACCGTCCCGCTTCAGGGGCGCCCCGGAAGATCCCACCCGGCTTCGGTCCGGCGTCTCGGCTCGAGCTGAAGTACAAGGTGCCGGTGGCGGTGAACGACGGGTACAACTCCATGCCCGCGCTGTTGACGGGGGCGTCGAGGCGCCTCGGAGGTGCCCACCCGTCCGGCGTTCGACTCGCCGCCCAGATGTCCCAGTCCTTCTCGGGACCCCGAGGCGTCAACGGTCGCGACGACGCGAAGTAGAGCGTGCTGCCGTCCGGACTGAGGGCCGGGTCGGCATCGTTGTACCGGCCGGAGAAGGGCAGCACGGCGGGTGCAGACCAGCGCCCGCCCACCTGCTTCATGGCCAGCAGCACGTGGCGCCCGCGCGCCGGCAGCTTCACCGCGAAATAGAACTCCGTCCCGTCCGGACTGAAGACGGCATTGAGATCGTCCATGCCGGTCGACACGATGCCGGGAGCGAACAACTTCGGCTCGGGGCCGGGCGGTGGCTGACCGAGATAGGGACCCTCGAGCACGGGGAACGAGCCGGAGTCACGCGTCGGGGCCTGCGCCGTGAGCACGCCTGCCAGAACGGTCGACCAGACAACGATGAGCACGGATGGACGATGCATGGGCCACTCCGCGGGGACTGACGTCGGGCGCGCCGGTGTCGGATCAGGGCGGGGACGGCTCATCTCAGCACGGATGGCGAACGATTCAAAGCCGTTTCTGCGGCTCCCTACCGGCCATTCTTCCCGGCGGGCTGTGGCGAGAGACGGCTGGAACGCCCGCTGTGTCGGCGCGCTCGGCGAGCGCGCCGTACCGTGAGTCGCGAATCCCGCGGCCGCTCCGAGGACTTCAGGATTTTGGAGCCGGCGGTCGGACTCGAACCGACGACCTGCTGATTACGAATCAGCTGCTCTACCAACTGAGCTACGCCGGCCGGCTGGTGGGCGTCCAGTCGCGGCCAAGCCGCTCAGGACGACTTCCTACTCTACCATACGCGAGGTTCCCGCTAGTCACGCTTCTCTGCAACCCTGACCCGAAGCGCGTCCTCCAGCGCGGGGAGAATCGAGAGGTCCTTCGGCCGCCCTGTGGCTCTCTTGCTGGCAATGATGCGCTCGAGCGACAGCACGGGTGCGGCGTGTGCGATGCCGATCGAGCGCTCGCTCGCGGGCCTCAGCGGCCGTCATCTCGGAAGTCCTCGAGGCCTTGGGCATGCCGTGTCCCAGCGGATTATCGCACAGACCCACCGCGCCGCCCTCATTCCAGCGGCGCAATGACCGCGAGAGACGATGCGGTCGCGCCCTTGACCGCCCTGACCGGAATGCCCCGGTCGAACGTGGCGAGGAACCCGCCGCGCGTATGCGCCAGGCCCAGCAGATAGACGTCCGTGAGTTGGCGGTGACCGGCGATTTGCGACAGGTCGAACACCGAAGCGTCCAGCAACGACACGTCGCCGGGCAAGAATACGTGGCCGCCGCTGCCGCAGAATCGGCGCAATCGCTCCGCGACGTCCGCCGCGCGGGTGAGTGTGCCTCGGTAGGCGGGATTGGAGAGCACGCGGACGAATCCGGATTGCGTCAGCGGGCACGTAGCCCAACCCGCTCGGCCCTCCTCAGCGAACCAGTCGTGCGCGACGTCATGGTGGACGTGGTCAGGATCGAACAACGCGACCAGCACGTTGATGTCGAGCAGCGCGATCCGGGTCACGCCTCGTCTCTAAGTTCGTTGACCAGCCGCATCGTCGGCTTCAAACTTCCGGCTGCGCGCCGTGCCAGGAGCGGGACACCGTTCCGCAGGCGGTGGGTGCCCGAGGGCGAGAGGCCTTTCCGGGCGAGTTCGGACACGACCTGTCCGGCGGTCTTCCCGTGCAAGGCTCCCAGCTCCTTCGCTGCTTGCAGCACATCTTCGTCGATGTCGAGGGTGGTGCGCATGACGTAATCATCACGCATCACGCATCAGATGTCAATTGATCCCAGACTCGAAGGCCGCACGCACGCCGAGGTCTGGACCAAGCCGGCCTAGCTGGGACCCCAGTCGCCTCGGTCAAGACGTCTCGACTACCATGAAAATGGTATTATGGTGGCGTGACTACTACCATCGACAAGGCAGGCAGGGTGGTAATTCCGGCGGCTATCCGGGAGCGGCTGGGACTCCGGCCGGGCACTGAGCTTACGGTTTCCGCGGACGATGGGGCAGTGACCCTGGCGCCGATTGTTACGCCTCCGAGGCTCGTCCGACGCCACGGCCGCCTCGTGGCTCGACCGGTGGGTGATCGCCGGGCTATTCCCAAGGTTGACATCGCGAAGTTGATTGAAGAGGAGCGAAACCGATGGCCGTAGAGCAGCGGGCGTTCCTCGACACGTCGATTCTGGTTTCTGGCCTGATCGAAGCGGACGAGGTGCCTGGCCCGGCACACGCCATCATGGATGCGATTGCCGATGGCCGCATCACCAGGCCGATGACGGCCTGGCATTGCGTGCTGGAATTCTACTCAGTGGCGACCAGGCTGCCTGGAGGACTCAAACTGGATCCAAGGCTCGCTGAGCAACTGGTGCGGGAAGAGATCCTGGCGCGATTCGATGTGCACGACATCCCGCAGGCGGCACGACAACGCTTCCTGGACTCTCTCGTGCATGAGCGAGTCACTGGTGGGCGCGTTTACGACGCGCATATCGCCGAGGCTGCGCGCCTCGCGGGCGCCGAGGTGGTCGTGACGGACAACCGCCGGCATTTCGTTCCGCTGATGCGCTACGGCATCCGGGTGCTGACGGCGGAGGAGTTTGCGGGAGCGTACGCGAGCTGAACCCCAGGTCTCCCTTCGACTCGCCTGAATCGAGCACTCGCTCAGGGCAGGCAAGACCCGGGGCTCCATTCGTCAAGCTGCTATGCGAGCTTCCAGCCTGGCGTGTGCGCCCGCGTGAGGAACGGTTCGGCGTCGGGCGCGTTGGTGGCCCGCATGTTGACGGCGTCCCACTCCAGCTTCTTCCCGACTCGATAGGCGACGTTGCCAAGGTGGTTGGCTTCGGTCAGCCAGCCCGCGTACGAGAACGGGCAGGTCGTCGGCGAGCCGGTCTTGCAGGCGTCAACCCACTCCTGGTGATGGCCGACGGACTTGGGGATCGACACGCGCGGGCGCGCCATTTCCGCGAACTTGTCCCCGGGCACGAGCAGCATGTACTTGGAGTAGTCCGAGATCAGCATCCCCTTGTCGCCGACAAACAGCACGCCGCTCGGCCACTGCGGGACGTCGCCCTTCTTCCAGGGTTCGGGCTTGTTCGCGCCCTGGTACCAGGTGAGCGTCAGGGCGGGCTGGTCGCCCGCTGCGGCATACTCGTACCTCGCCTGCATCGACGCGGGCGCGATCTGCGGATGCACGGGCGGGCCGCTGGCCTCGATGGTCGCCGGCGCATGCAGCTTCAGCGCCCAGAATGGCAGGTCGATCCAGTGGCTGCCCAGATCGCTCATCGTCCCGTTGCCGAAGTCCCACCAGCGATACCACTTGGGCCCGGGAAGATACACGTTGCTGTACGGCCGGGCGGGGGCGGGGCCGAGCCAGAGGTCCCACGCGATGTTGGCGGGCACCGGGTCGACGACGGCCGGGCGATCCTGCACGAACACGATGTCCTTGGCGGCCGTCGCGTCGGCCTCGCTGGCATGCCACCCCCACGCGCGCGCCACCCAGACGTGGCACTCGGTCACCTTGCCGATGGTGCCCGACTGGATGTGCTCGACGACGCGGCGGTAGTTGTCGCTGGCGTGGATCTGCGTCCCCATCTGCGTGGCGACGCCGGCCTTCTCGGCTGCCTCGCGGATGATTCTCGTCTGGTGCACGTTGTACGCGAGCGGCTTCTCGCAGTAGACGTGCTTCTTCAGCTGCAGAGCGGGCAGCGTGGCGAACGCGTGCGTGTGCTCGGTGGTGCTGACAACGACGGCGTCGAAGTCCGTGGGACGGTCGAAGAGCCGGCGGAAGTCCACTTCCTTCCTCGCGCCGGGATACTGGGCTGCGGCCTGGTCCAGCGCATTCCGGTCGACGTCGCAGAGCGCCGCGATGTGCTCGCCGGCGAGCCGCTTCAGGTTGGCGCGTCCCTGCCCGCCGCAGCCGATGACGGCGAGACGGAGCTTGTCCCCGGACTGCGCGCGGAGGATGGCGGGGCCAGCGGCCCAGGTTGCGGCAGCGACGGCGCCGGCCGACGTGATGAATCTGCGACGGGTGGGTCGAATGTTGCGTGCCATACGGCGTAAGATACGACCAGCGCCCGGCGGATGCAACTGGAGACGCCGGGCGCGGGGTTCGGGACTCCCGCCTTCGCCCGCACGCCCGCGGGCTGGCTGCGGCGTGGCAGGCGGGATTCGGGCAGATCACATCCAACGCGGTTGGACCTGATTCAGGAGACTCATATGAAACGCATCGCTGTCGCTGGCTTCGTCGCGCTGCTGATTTCGGCGCCGCTCATCGCGCAGGCGCCGCCGCAGTTCCAGAACCTGTTCAACGGCAAGGATCTGGCGGGCTGGAAGAACATCAACGGCGACCCGGGCACCTGGGCCTGGCGCGACGGCAAGGTGGTGACGACCGGGCAGCCGATAGGCGTGATGTGCTCGGACAAGATGTACGAGAACTTCGTGCTGCACGTCGAGTGGATGCACCTGGTGGCGGGAGGCAACTCGGGCGTGTTCATCTGGAGCAACGCCGACCCGAGCCCGAAGAACCGGCTGCCCGACGGGATTGAAGTTCAGATGCTCGACCTGGAGTGGGTGAAGCTCAACACGCGGGACGGCAAGGAGCCGCCCATCGCCTACGTCCACGGCGAGGTGTTCGGCGTGGGTGGCGTGAAGATTGTGGCCGACAACCCGCGGGGCGAGCGCAGCATGTCGTTCGAGAACCGCGTGGTCGGCAAGGGCCAGTGGAACACGTATGACGTGGTGGCGGTCGACGGCGTCGTCAAGCTCTCGGTGAACGGGAAGTTCGTGAACGGCATCAGCCAGTCGTCGAGGCGGAAAGGGTACCTGTGCCTCGAGGCGGAAGGATCGGAGATCCACTTCCGCAACGTGCGGCTGCTCGAACTGGCGCCCGGGATGGCGACCGCTGAACAGACCGCGCCGATCAAGCAGTAGACGAAGGCGAGCGGCCCTTCGACTCACCGCTATCGCGGCTCGCTCAGGACGAACCCGCATCGATCAGACGGGTTCGGGGCCGGGTGCGAGCAGGAGATGCAGCCATGCCACAGACGCGACGATCGTTTCTGCAGACGGCGGCGATGGCGATCGGCGCGGCGGGGTCGCCGTTGGCGCAGGGCGGGCCTTCTCCAACCCCGGGCGGACAGGGCACGCAAGGTGCTCAGCCGGCCCAGCCCGCGAAGCCCCCGAGGCCGGCCACCGAGATCCAGGTGCCGAAGATGCGCTTCGGCCCGGCGGAGATCAGCCGGCTGATTGTCGGCTGCAACCCGTTCTACGGCTTCTCGCACTTCAACGGCACGCTCGATCAGGTGATGCGGGAGTACTACACGGCCGAGCGCGTCTGCGACGTGCTGCACCAGTGCCGGCGCTTCGGCATCAACGCCTACAACTACGTGGACCTGGGGCGGGCGGGACAGGACCTGGATCGATTCGCGGCCGAAGGCGGGTCGATGCACCTCATCGTGCAGGGCATCGGCGACCCGGCGGCCTTTCACGCCGCGCGCAAGCCGCTGGCGATGTATCACCACGGCGGCCGCACCGACCGGGCGTGGATGGACGGCAAGATCGGCGCGGTCCGCGACTGGTGCAGGCAGGTGCGCGACCTCGGGTGTCTCGTGGGCGTGGGCAGCCACAAGCCCGAGGTGCTGGCGCTCGTCGAGGACCAGGGCTGGGACGTGGACTTCTACGCAGGCTGCGTCTACAACATCACGCGCACGGAGGCGGAATGGCGCAAGGCGCTCGGCGGCGAACTCGTCGAGATGCCGTCTGAAATCTACCTGCAGAGCGATCCGGCGCGCATGTTCGCGTTCATGCGCCAGACGACGAAGCCGTGCTTCGCTTTCAAGATCCTCGCCGCAGGGCGCATCGGGCCGCGCGCGGCGGACGAGGCCTTCAGGACGGCCTACGCCAGCATCAAGCCGACCGACGGGGTGTTCGTGGGCGTGTTCCCGCGCGTGAGGGACGAGGTGCGCGAGAACGCCGAGCGGGTGTGCCGGATTCTGGGGAAGAGCTAGGCGCGTCGCCGCCGCCAGGCGTAGAAGTAGACCGCCGCGTTGACGGCCAGCGCGACCAGACCCAGCACGACCTGGACGTCGCGGCGGAGGTCGGGCGGATAGAGGACGGGCAGCAGATAGCGCTCGATGAAGTCGCCCGAGTAGACGGCGTCGCCGGCCATGGCCCGCAGGTGATTCTCGAGCGGGGTCAGCGGGCAGATGCGGCCGCTGAACTCGATGTAAATGCCCCAGGCGGCGGCCGGCAGGTGGACGGCCGCGGCCCACCGGCGCCACACCACGAGCAGCCCGCCGCACACCACGAACACCACGAACCCAAGGTGCAGCAGGACGACGGCATCTGCCAGCAGGCGGTAGGGCATGGCGCAACCAGCCCTATGGTAGTGCGAGGGCATGCCGGCTGGTCCCTGAAATGCGCGCGCCGGCACCGGCCGGGGCCGCCGCCGCCGTCATCCAGGCTGTCGGGTTGCGGGCGATCTGACGTACACTGAAGCGCCTCGCTTGCGGGTTGGTCGCGCAGCCGCCATTCCCCAATGTCATCGCGATGATTGCACTCTTCCTCTGTCTCGGACTCCTGCAGGCGCCGACTGGACACGCCGGCATCGACACGCCCGTCGCCCAGGCGTCCTCCCCGATGAGCCCGGCGGCACAGGCCCCGCCTCCGGCGGAGGCCGCGCCGCCTGTCGAGGGCAAAGGCTCGCCGTCGTTCAGCGTCCCGCGCCTCGACGAGCAGGCGGTCATCGACGGCCGCCTTGACGAGCCGGCCTGGACCAGGGCCGCGCGCCTCGGCGGGTTCTCCGAGTACCAGCCGGCCGACAGCAGGCCGGCGAGTGAGCGTACCGAGGTGCTCATCTGGTTCTCCCCGAAGGCCCTCCACGTGGGTGTCATCGCCCACGACTCGGTGCCGGGATCGGTGCGCGCCACCGTGGCCGACCGCGACAACATCGCCAACGACGACTGGGTCCGCGTCTACTTCGACACGTTCAACGACCGCCGCCGCGCGTTCATCTTCGGCGTCAACCCGCTCGGCGTGCAGGAAGACGGCGTGCAGACGGAGGGCGGCTTCAGCGCGGGCATGACGCGGGGCGCGTCGGGCGGCGGCATGTACGGTGGCAACTTCATGTCCGGCCAGGTGGACCTCAGCCCCGACTACCAGTTCGACTCGAAGGGCAGGATCACCGACGACGGCTATGTCGTCGAGATTCGGATTCCGTTCAAGAGCCTGCGCTACCCGGGCGGCGGCCCATTGAAGTGGGGCATCAACATCCTGCGGAAGACGCAGCGGACCGGGCGCCAGGACACGTGGACCGACGCGAAGCGCGTGGCGAGCTTCCTCGCCCAGGCCGGCACGATGGAAGGGCTCCACGACCTGCAGCGCGGCGTGGTCACGGAGCTGCAGCCGTTTGTCACGGGTTCGGTCGACGGGTCGAAGCAGGCGGACGGGAGCTATGCGTACGCGCCCACCGACTTGGAAGCGGGCGCGAACCTCCGCTTCGGGTTCACCAATCTGTCGCTCGACGCCACGGTGAATCCCGACTTCAGCCAAGTGGAGACCGACGCCACCCAGGTGACCGTGAACGAGCGCTTCGCGCTGTTCTATCCGGAGAAGCGTCCCTTCTTCCTCGAGGGCATCGAGCTGTTCGCTACGCCCAACCAGCTCGTCTACACTCGCCAGATTGCCGATCCGATCGCCGGCGGCAAACTCACCGGCAAGGTGGGGCGGACCGGCGTGGCGTTTCTGTCGGCCCCCGACGACACGGGCGACTCGAGCGCGTGGTTCAACATCGCGCGCCTGCGCCAGGACGTGGGGAAAGACTCGCTTGCCGGCCTCACGTTCACGGACCGCACGACGGCCGGCGGGTTCAACCGCGTGGTGGCTGCCGACGCCCGCATCGTGTTCAAGCAGCTCTACTACGTACTCGGCCAGGTGGGCGGCTCGTGGACCGAGCGCGCCGGCGAGACCATCAGCGCGCCGATGTGGCAGGCGGAGTTCGACCGGACGGCCCGGACCTTCGGCTTCAACTACAAGCTCACGGGCTTCGGCGAGCGCTTCGAGACGCAGTCGGGCTACGTGCCGCGCAACAACATCGTGGAAGGGCGGGCGAGCAACCGCCTCACCTACTACGGCGAGCGGGGGGCGGCGGTGGAGTCGTTCACCGGGTTCCTCAGCTTCAACGGCATCTGGGACTATGCCGGATTCGGGCACGACGGGGCCGCCGAGGGCGGCGCGTCGCTGAACCTGAATGGCGTGCTCCGAGGCGGCTGGAGCACGAGTTTGAGCACGAGCCGGAATTTCGTCCAATTCGACCCGGACATGTACGCAGGCTTCGAGGTGCTGCAGCCCGGCGGCGGCCTCGCCCCGTTCGCCGTGCCGGATGGCGAGTCGAACTGGAGCGGCACGTACGGGCTGACGACGCCGGTGTTCCAGCGGTTCAACGGCGGCGTCAGCGTGAGCTACGGCGGCACGCCGATCTATGCGGAGGCGTCCGACGGCCGCCAGGCGAGGACGACAGCGTCGCTCACGGTCCGCCCGGCGCAGTCGGTGCGCATCGAGGGCAGCCTCGCGGCCACGCGCATCACACGGGAGCGCGACGGAACCGAATATGCGCAGTCGACGATCCCGCGCGTCAAGCTCGAATACCAGCCGCGGCGGTCGTTCTTCTTCCGCCTGGTGACGGAGTACCGCTTCGAGCAGCGCGACGCGCTGTACGACCCGGTCACGGGGCAGCCGCTCTACAGCGGAGGTGCCCCCATCCCGGGCCAGGAGTCGAACGGGCTGCGCGCAGACATCCTGCTGTCGTTCGAGCCGACGCCGGGCACGGTGGCGTTCTTCGGCTACGGCGCGAGCCAGGCCAAGGACCCGCTGCTGTACATGACGCCGGATTACACCCGCACGACGGACGGCTTCTTCGTCAAGCTGGCGTACGTGTTCAGACGGTGACACGTTCCATTTCCCCTCTCGTGCCCCGGGGGAAATGGAAGGTGTCACCGTTGTCCGTGTGGTATTCTCTGCGCGCTGACCTGCCCCCTCCCGAGGTGGATGTCCCATGTCCAGCTGGCTTCCTCTGCGCACCCGTTTGTTTGCCATCTTCGTCCTCGCGGCGGCCCTGCTCTGGCTTCAGCCGGGGCTGGCGCTGCAGCAGCAGCCGCCCGCCGGCCAGCCGGCCGTTACACCGGCTGCCCAGCCCGCCGGGTCCGAACCGGCCGAGGGCGACGTCTGCGAGTGCGAAGGCTGCACGAGCATCCTGGTCGGGAAGGCCGCCTCGGCCGACGGTGCGACCATGACGTCGCACTCGTGCGACAGCACCACGGACCGGACCTGGATGGACATGGTGCCCGGCCAGACCCACAAGGCCGGCGCGATGGCCACGCTCTGGATGGATCCGAAGGAGAGCACGGGGCCGAGCGACCCCGATCGCGTGCCGGCCGGCGAAATCCCGCAGGTGCCGCGGACGTACAAGTTCCTGAACGCGGCGTACCCCATCATGAACGAGCATCAGCTCGCCATCGGGGAGACGACCTTCGGCGGCAAACGCGAACTCAAGAGCGACGACGGCCTCATCGACTGCCCCGAGCTCTACCGCCTGGTGCTGGAGCGCGCGAGGACGGCGCGCGAAGCCATCACGATCGCCGACGAGCTGACGAAGCTGTACGGCTACAACGACTACGGCGAGGCCTTCACCTTCGCCGACAAGAACGAGGTCTGGTTCTTCGAGATCATGGGGCCGGGCCGCGGCAAGAAGGGCGCCGTCTGGGCGGCGGTGCGGATCCCGGACGACGAGGTGGCGGTGTCAGCCAACGCGCCGAGGATCCGGAAGCTCGACCTGAAGAATTCCGACACCTACATGGCCTCCGCCAACATTTACTCGCTGGCCGAGGAGCTGGGGTGGTGGAGCGCGAAGAGCGGCGAGTCGTTCGAGTTCTGCACCGTCTACGGCACGCGCAATGCGCTCGGCAGCCGCCGCCGTGAGTGGCGCGCGCTCAGCCGCCTGGCGCCGTCACTGCGCCTCGATCCCAACGCCGAGCACTACCCGCTGTCGGTGAAGCCCGAGAAGAAGCTGACCGTGAAAGACGTCTTCGACATCTTCCGCGACACCTACGAGGGCACGCCGTACGACATGACGCGGACCCTCCTCAAGATCGACCGCGACGGGAAGGCCGTGAAGAACCCGGTGGCCAACCCGTTCATGAACAACGACTACCTCGACCTCTTGAAGGTGCCCGCCGAGCGTACCATCGCCTGCAAGCGCGCCACGTACCTGTCGGTGACCCAGTCGCGCGCGTGGTTGCCCGATGCGATTGGCGGCGTGGTCTGGCTGGGCTACGACAACCCCATGACCACTCCGCACACGCCGTTCTACATCGGCATCGACCAGATGCCGGCGAGCTACATGGTTGACGGCCGGGCGAAGTTCCGCCGCGATAGCGCGTGGTGGGCGTTCCGGCAGGTGAGCCAACTCGCGTTCCTGCGATGGCAGGACATGGTGAAGGACATCGAAAAGGTGTGGCGGCCCATCGAGGAGAAGGCCTGGGCCGACCAGGCGAAGGTCGAGGCCGAGGCGGCGGCGCTGTACGCGCAGGACCCGGCCAAGGCCCGCGCGTACTTGACGAAGTACTCCCACGACGTGGCGAACGGGGCGGTGGACGCGTACTGGAAACTGTCAGAGGACCTCTGGAGCAAGTACACGAACTTGTTCTAGGGACTAGGGACTAGGCGCTGGCCTGACGCGGCTTTCGCCGCGTGGGTGCCCTGCAAGCGTGAAGGCATGACTGACTAGCGCCCAGCGCCTAGCCCCTAGCCGCTAAGTTCGAGCGTCCCGGTATAGACCGCCATCCCCACGACGGCGTCGACGCCCATCGCGTCGAGAGCGCGGATCTCGTCCCACGTGGTGATGCCGCCGGCGGCCGAGACTCGCCGGGACGTGGCGTCGCGCACCCTCCGGATGGCTTCCATATCCGTCCCGAGCATCAGCCCTTCGGTATCGATGTGGGTGTAGAGCACGCCTCCGCACCACGGCTCCAGTTGCCGCGCCGCATCCTCGGGCCGGATGTCCAGCGTGTGCCGCCACCCTTTCACCGCCACGCGCCCCCCGAGGGCATCGACGGCGGCAATCACGCGCGCCGTGCCGCACGCCTCGGCCGCGGCGGCGGCCAGCGCCGCGTTCACGCCATCGGCGGTGAAGAGCGCCGATCCGAGAATGACCTCCCGCGCGCCATCGGCAATCGCCCGGGCCGCCGCCTCGGGGGTGCGCAGCCCGCCGCCGACCCGGCACGGCAGCGCGCGGCAAATCCGCGCGATGAGCGCCTGGTTGCCGCCGGCGCCCATGGCCGCGTCGAGGTCGATCACCTGCACGCGCGGAAACGCGGCGAACCGCTCCACCCACTCGAACACGTCGTCGTAGGCGAGCGCCTGCCGGCGCCCCTGGACGAGCTGGACGACCCGGCCCCCGCGCAGATCAATCGAGGGAATCAGCATGGCGCCTCACAGTCGGACGGGCAGCCCGCCGTCGCGGAGCCGCACCTTGACGGCCCGCACGCTGCACGTGCGGTCGTGGAAGATGGACGCGGCCAGGGCGGCGTCGGCGCGCCCGGCCGTGAAGACCTCGACGAAATCGTCCGGACCGCCCGCTCCCCCCGACGCGATCACGGGGATGCCAACCGCCTCCGACACCGCACGGGTCAGCGGGCAGTCGAACCCGCGAAGCGTGCCGTCGGCGTCGATGGAGGTCAGCAGGATCTCGCCGGCCCCGCGCGCTTCGGCCTCGCGGGCCCAGTCGACCGCCTGCCAGGCGGTGGGCGTGCGCCCGGCATGGCTTCGGACGGCGAAGCCTCCGCCCTCGAGCTTCGCATCGATGGCCACGACGACCGCCTGGCTTCCGAACCGCCCGGCAATCCGCGTGATGAGCGCAGGATCGCCCAGCGCCGCGGTGTTGATGCCGACTTTGTCGGCCCCGGCGTCAATCACCCGCGCCGCGTCCTCGACGGACCTGATCCCTCCGCCCACGGCGAGAGGAATGAACACGCGGGCGGCGACATCCGACACCGTGCGTGCGAGGGCGAGCCGATCTTCCACCGTGGCCGTGACGTCGAGGAGGACCAGTTCGTCGATGCCCTCGGCATCGTAGCGAGCGGCCAGCGCCGCTGGATCACCGGCATCGCGGAGCCCCTCGAAGTTCACCCCTTTGACGACGCGGCCGGCCCGCACGTCGAGGCAGCCGATGAGCCGCCTGGCAAACGTATCCTGTGCAGGCGCCCTCACCACGCGCCCCCGATGAAGGCGCGGAGCACGCGCAGGCCCTCGTCGCCCGACTTCTCGGGATGGAACTGCACGCCGCAGACGCGGCCGTGCCGCACGGCGGACGCAAAGTCTGCGCCGTAGCCGGTGATTGCGGCGGTCGCGTCGGTCACCGGCGCGGCGTAGGCGTGCGTGAAATAGAAGTACGCCCCGTCGCGCACGCCGGGCACGGGGCATTCGCGCGCCGTGACGCGCGCAGCGTTCCACCCGGCGTGCGGCACCTTCAACCGGCGCCCGTCCGGGGCGCGGTCGGGCAGGCGGGTGATCCGGCCGGGCAGCCATCCGAGGCCCGGGACCGACGGTGCCTCGTCGCTGCCCTCGAATAGCCAGTGCATGCCGAGACAGATGCCGAGACAGGACGCCCCGGCGTCCAGCCGCCGGCGGATGGCCTCCCGCCAACCGCCGGCGAGCGCCGCCGTCGCTGCGAAGTGGCCGACGCCCGGCAGGATGATGGCCGACGCCCGATCGAGATCGGCGGGCCCGGCCGGCTCGACGACCTCCGCGCCGCAGGCGCGCAGGGCCTTGCGCACCGACGCGAGGTTGCCGGCGCCGTAGTCGATGAGCGCGATCACAGCAGCTCCTTCGTGCTCGGCAGCACCCGCAGCAGGCGGCGGTCGCGGGCGCAGGCCACACGCAGCGCCCGGGCGAAGGCCTTGAAGGACGCCTCGATCCGATGATGGCTCGAGCGCCCGTAGAGCACCTTCACGTGGACGTTGGCGCGGGCGCCCAGCGCGAAGCCCTCGAAGAAGTCGGCGACCAGCTCCGTCTGCAGATCGCCGACCATCCGCGCGCGAACGCCGAGGCCAACGACGGCGTGAGGCCGCCCGCCGAGATCCACCGCCGCCACCGCCAGCACGTCGTCCATGGGCATGACGAAGTAACCCGCGCGGTTGATGCCGCGCCGCGTCCCGAGCGCCGCGGACACGGCCTCGCCGAGCGCCAGGCCGGTGTCTTCGACGGTGTGGTGCTGGTCGACGTCGAGGTCGCCCCTGGCCGACAGGCGGAGATCGAACCCGCCGTGGCGGGCCACGAGTTCCAGCATGTGGTCCAGGAACCGGATGCCCGTCCCGACGTCGTAGCGCCCGCGCCCGTCGAGCGCCAGGCGGACGGCGATGCGCGTTTCGCGCGTCTCGCGCGTCAGCGTCGCCCGGCGCATAGCACCTCCTCGAGGGCCGCCACGCAGGCCTCGGTGTCCGCCACCCATCCCGCCGTGATGCGCACGCACCCCTCGCACCCGGGAGCCGCAGACCGGTCGCGCACGTGGATGCCACGCGCGGCGAGCGCCGCGCGGATGTCCGGGGCGTTGCCCACCCTGACCAGCACGAAGTTGGCGGCACTCCTCCAGAATGCGAGGCCCAGGCGGGTGCAGGCGTCATACAGCATCTCGCGGGATGCCCGTACCTGACTCACGTACCATTCGACGTGCCCGCGGTCCGCGAGGGCCGCCTCGAGGGCGGCGGCCGCGAACGCGTTCACGCTGAAGGGCGCAATCGCGCCGCGCAGGCGCCGGATGGCGCCGGCCTGCGCCACGACGCACCCGATGCGCATCCCCGCGAGGCCGTACGCCTTCGCGAAGGTCCTGCCGACATAGAGGTTCGGCGTCCGGGCGACGTCGCCGATCACGGAGTGCCCCTCGAAGTCCGCGTAAGCCTCGTCGGCGAACACCGCGCCGCCGGGCGGCATCGCCGCGGCGAGCGCCAGGATGTCGCCGCGCGGCACGGCGGCCCCGGTGGGGTTGTTCGGGTTCGCCAGCAGCACCAGGCGGGTGGCCGGCGTGATCGCCGCGCGCACCGCGTCGAGGTCGAAGCGCAAGTCCGGGGGGGGAGCGACGGCGACGATGCGCGCCCCGGCGAGCCGGGCCGACGGGCCGAACATGCCGTACGCCGGCTCGACGACGACCGCCTCACCACTCCCGTCGCGCGGCAGCTGCGCGAGGGCCACGGTGAGAATGCCCTCGTCAAGGCCGTTGGTCAGCAGGACCTGGCCGGCGTCGACGCCCAGCGCGGCGGCGCAGGCCTCGGTGGCCCGCTCGTAGGCGGGATACGTCGAGATGTCCTCGCGGGTGAGCCGCCTGATCGCACGGAGGACGGCGGGCGAGCAACCGCCGGTGTTCTCGTTCAGGTGCAGCCGGCGGCCGGCGTTGATGTCGGGCAGCGGTTCGTAGAGGTACCCCGTGCTCATGTCACCCTCGCCTCGATGGAGGCGGCGTGGGCCGTGAGCCCCTCGACGCGGGACATGACCATGGCCGTCTCCGCGATCCCGCGCAACCCGGCGCGCGTGACGCGCTGCACGGCCACCACCCGGACGAAATCGGCCGCGGTGAGGCCGCCGCGGAACCGCGCCGCGCCCGCCGTTGGCAGCACGTGGTTGGAACCGGTGGCATAGTCGCCGGCGGCCGGCGCGGCGTACGCGCCCACGAAGACGGTGCCGGCGGCAGGCCGCTGCGCGACCAGCCACGCATCGTCGGTCGCCAGGTGCTCGGGCGCGAGACGGTTCACGATCTCGAGGACTTCCCGGCGGGAACCGGCGACCAGCGCCGCGCCGTTGAGCGCCAGCGCCGTCGCCGCCACCCCGCTGGCGGGGGCGAGCCGGACGACCTCGTCGCGCACGGCCTCGGCTTCGGCGAGGGAGGTCGTGACGAGAAACGCCCGCGCGTCGGTGTCGTGCTCGGCCTGCGCCAGGATGTCCCGGGCGACCCACTCGGGCCGGGCCCGGTCCGTGACCCAGACCAGTTCGGTCGGGCCGGCCTCGAAGTCGATCGGGCAGTCGGACGCCACCATCGCCTTCGCCGCCGCCACGTAGCGGTTGCCGGGACCCACGATCTTGTCGGCCCGCGGCACGCGCGCGGTGCCGTACGCCAGGGCGGCGACGGCGTGGGCGCCCCCGACGCGGAACAGGCGCGTCACACCGGCCTCGATCGCGGCGGCCGCGACGACGGCGTCGACGCGCGGGCACATCACGACGATGTCGCGGACGCCGGCGGTTCGGGCCGTCACGGCGGTCATCAGCAGCGAAGACGGCAGCGGAAACCGCCCGCCTGGCACGTAGCACCCCACGCGGGCGAGCGGCGTCACGGTCTGGTCGATCGTCACCCCCGGCGCGACCACGATCCGTGTCGGACGCGGCAGCTGCGCGCGTGCCGCGCGCCGGATGTTGCGGGCGCAGGCGGCGACGGCGCGGCGGACCTCCAGGCGCGCCGTGTTCGCGAGGCGGCGCATCTCCGGCGCAGACACCTCGATGTCGCCGTCCAGATGGTCGAACCGCCGCGCGTAGCGGCTGAGCGCGGCATCGCCTTCCCGGCGGACGGCGTCGACAATGGTCCGGACCTTCCGGCGCAGCCCCGGATCTCGCGTCACGCGGCGGTCGACGAGCGCGAGCGCGTCGGCCGACGAAGCGGGCAGCACACGAAGCATGGGGCTCTCCTACAGGACGATCTTGTTGAGGGGATACTCGACAATGCCCTGGCCGCCGGCGGCTTTGAGGCGTGGAATCAGGTCGCGCGCCGTCTTTTCCTCGAGGATGGTGTTCACCGCGACCCACCCCTCGGCCGCAAGCGGCGAGACCGTGGGACGGCGGAGCGCCGGCAGCAGCCCGAGAATCGCCTCGAGCCCGGCGCGCTCGACGTTGAGCATCAGCCCCACCCGGCCGTGCGCCTCGATGGCCGCGCGCAGCAGCAGGGCCAGGTTCTCCAGGCGCGTGCGCTTCCACGCGTCGCCAAGCGCCACCGGATTGGCGATGAGCTGCGTGTTCGACTCGAGCACGGTGTCGACAATCCGCAGCCGGTTGGCTCGCAAGGTCGATCCTGTTTCCGTGGCCTCGACGATGGCGTCGGCGAGCATCGGGGGCTTCACCTCGGTGGCGCCCCAGGAGAACTCGACGTTGACGCGCACGCCCTGCCGGGCGAACCAGGACCGGGTGACGCCGACGAGCTCGGTGGCCACCGTCGCGCCGTCGAGGTCGTGCACCGTCTGGACCGGGGAGTCCTGCGGCACGGCCAGGACCCACCGGACCTTGCCGTAACTCTGCTTGGCGTACACGAGGTCCGCCACCGGCACGACCGGACCGCGGCCGTTCGCCGCCCGCTGCTCGGCGACCCAGTCGAGCCCCGTGAGCCCGGCATCGAGCACGCCGTCGGCGACGTACCGGGCCATCTCCTGGGCCCGGATGAGCATGCACTCGATCTCCGGGTCGTCGATGGCCGGGAAGTACGATCGGGGATTGACGTAGATGTTGTACCCTGCGCGGGCGAAGAGCTGGACCGTCGCGTCCTGGAGCGAGCCCTTGGGGATGCCGAGCTTGAGCGTCACTGTGCACCCCCGGCCATGCCCAGCACCGTGTTGAAACAGCTTCTCGCGCCCGTGTGGCAGGTGTTGCCGTCTCCGAGCCGCGCGACCCGCACCACGACCGCGTCCTGGTCGCAGTCGGCGAGGATCCGCTTCACCGCGAGGCGGTTGCCTGACGTTTCGCCCTTCAGCCAGAGCGCCTGCCTGCTGCGGCTGAAGAAGGTCATGTAGCCGGTCCGCCGCGTCAGTTCGAGCGCCTCCGCGTTCATGAATCCCACCATCAGCACTTCGCCGCTCTCGTCGTCCTGGGCGACAGCGGGGATGAGTCCGTTCAGTTTCGAGAAGTCCATCGTCCTGCTCCGGTGTCGTGATACCTGCCAGCGTCATCCCGGGGTGCGCGCGGGCCTGGGCCCGCGCCGGGAGCATCCTGCGACAGACAGAGCGGTCCTGGGCCCGCCAGATCCGGCGTGCTGCAGAAGGCGCTTGAGGAGAGGAGTTAGTTCGTCGTCAGCGCGCGCAGCATCGCCGGACCGCCAGGATGGCGGTGATGGTGGTGGCGATGCGCGAGAGGCGTGGTGAACGACATCGAACTTCGAGCATATGCGCTGCGGGTCGAAGCTGTCAATGCGTGTGGGAGCCAGAAGCCAGAAGCCGGAAGCCAGAAGCAAGAAGGCAAGACCACCGCTTCGGCACTGATGAGC
>JAWOGY010000038.1:0-5242 GCA_046496425.1 Vicinamibacterales bacterium | reverse complement strand
TTGCAGGATGGTCTGCCGTCGAGAGCCGGCAGGTGCACGCGGCGTCGATTCGCTGCACGCCGCCGGCGCCCGCGCACGTGGACGGGGAGCCCGCCGGTGAGTTCGACGACATCCACATCCGCGTGATTCCCGCCGCGCTTCACGTGCGCGCGCCGCGCTCACGCTGACGCGGGCGCGGCCGAGATTCGACTTCGACAGATGGGGCGAGTCCCGCTTGCCTCGCCGTAGCCCTGGGAGCAGGGCATCTCCAGCAGACCAGGGCGAAGGCGGGAGTCCCGACTCTGATACCGTAGTCCCATGGCCGGTAAGCGCCGATTCACGGTCTCCGACGTCTGGGAAGAAGCACGAGTCCTCGTCTGGGCCCATCGCGGGCGGCTCGCGCTCGGGCTCGGTCTGATGCTCGTCAACCGCACGGTCGGCCTCGTGCTGCCGGCGACGTCGAAGTTCCTCGTGGACGACGTGATCGGCAAAGGCAACGCCGACCTGCTGCCCATGCTGGCGCTGGCGGCGGCGGGGGCCACGATCGTGCAGGCCGTCACGTCGTTCTCGCTCTCGCAGATTCTCAGCGTGGCGGCGCAGCGCGCCATCGCCGAGATGCGCAAGAGCGTCAACGACCACGTGATGCGCCTTCCGGTGCGCTACTTCGACACCACCCAGACGGGCCAGCTCATTTCGCGCATCATGAACGACGCCGAGGGCATCCGGAACCTCATCGGCACGGGACTGGTGCAGTTGACCGGCGGGTTCGTCGAGGGCGGCCTCGCGCTCGGGGTGCTCTTCTGGCTCAACTGGCGCCTGACCACGGTCACGCTGGTGGTGCTGGTGCTCTTCGGCGGCGGCATGGCCTACGCCTTCAAGCGCCTGCGGCCGATCTTCCGGCAGCGCGGAGAGATCCAGGCCCAGGTGACCGGCCGCCTCGCGCAGGCGCTCGGCGGCGTGCGCGTCGTGAAGGCCTACGTCGCCGAAGACCGCGAGCAGGCGGTGTTCGCGAGCGGCGTCTACCGCCTGTTCGAAAACGTCCGCAAGACCATCACCGGCATTTCGGCCACCACCGCCGGGGCCACGGTCGTCGTGGGCGTCGTCGGCGTGGTGATGATCCTCGTCGGCGGCCAGTCGATTCTCTCGGGCGAGATGACGCTCGGCGACTTCATCATGTACCTGTTCTTCACCGCCATGACCGTGACGCCCGTCGTGTCGATCGCGTCCATCGGCACGCAGATCAGCGAGGCGTTCGCCGGCCTCGACCGGATTCGCGAGCTGAAACAGATGGCCACCGAGGACCAGGAGGACGCGTCGCGCGCCGCCCTGCCGCACCTCGAAGGCGACGTGCGGTTCGAGGACGTGGGCTTCGAGTACAACCCCGGCGTGCCCGTCCTCAAGGGGGTGTCGTTCCACGCGCCTGCCGGGACGACCACGGCACTGGTCGGGTCGAGCGGGTCGGGCAAGAGCACGCTCATCTCGCTCATCATGACGTTCAACCGGCCGAAGTCCGGGCGCGTCGTCGTCGACGGCCGTGACCTGCGCGACGTGCGGCTCCGGGACTACCGCAGCCATCTCGGGATCGTGCTTCAGGACAACTTCCTGTTCGACGGGACCGTGGCCGAGAACATCGCGTATGCGAGACCGGACGCCACGAGAGACGAGATCCAGGCGGTGAGCCGCATCGCCCATTGCGACGAGTTCATCCAGGGCTTCCCGGAGCGGTACGACTCGGTGGTGGGCGAGCGCGGCGTGCGGCTCTCCGGCGGGCAGCGGCAGCGGGTGGCCATCGCCCGCGCACTGCTCGCGGACCCGCGCATTCTCATTCTCGACGAGGCGACGTCGAGCCTCGACAGCGAGAGCGAGGCCTTCATCCAGGACGGCCTGAAGGCGCTGCGGCAGGGGCGCACGACGTTCGTGATCGCGCACCGGCTGTCAACCATCCAGAGCGCGGACCAGATTCTCGTTCTCGAGGGCGGCGAGATCGTCGAGCGCGGCACGCACGCCGAGCTGCTGGCGCTGGGCGGCCGGTACCGCCAGCTCTACGACAAGCAGCACCGCTTCGAACTGGATCAGTTCGTCAATCCCGGCGAGGACTTCACGCCGGAGCCGCCGAAGCCCGACGTGCCGGCGCCGTCACGCCGCTCGTCGCCGCGATCGCTGTAGGCGGGAGGCGAGAGGCGGGAGGCGAGAGCGGCGAGGTTGTTGGCGCGAATCGTGCTAAAAGTCGAGGGTGAAGATCGGGCATGTGGCCCTGACTGGCCAGTTTTCATCGACGGGGATTCGTCTCGTGGCAGTTATTGCATCGTTTCGGGACCTCTTAGTGTGGAAAAAGTCGATTGCGTTAGCAGAAGCAGCCTACGCGCTCAGCGCGCTCAGGCCTCGTCAGGAGCGGTTCGAACCTGCCGCCCAGATTCGTCGCGCGGCAGCCTCTGTATCAGCCAATATTGCTGAAGGCCACAACCGACGTGCCCGCCGCGCATACGCCAACCACATCGGAATCGCGCTCGGCTCGCTCGCGGAAGTCGAGAGCCACGTTGAACTTGCGATCAGGCTGCAACTCCTGGACTCGCCCGAGGCCCAGCACTTCTTCGAACAGGCCGCCGAGGTGAATCGCATGCTCCACGGGCTGGCGCGTGCGCTTGCTGAGCCGCCTGGCCCGTGACGGCGTGGGGGCCCTGCTCTCGCCTCCCGCCTCTCGCCTAGGCCCTTAGGACCGCTCCGAGCTCGTCTGCCAGAGCCTTCGCGATGCGCTCCCGGATCTTCCGCGCGTCGGCGTCGGTCAGCGTGCGATCGGGCGCCTGGTAGGTCAGGCTGAAGGCCAGGCTGCGCTTGCCTGCGCCGACCTGCTCTCCGGCGTACTCGTCGAAGAGCATCGCGCCGGCCAGCATGGGTCCTCCGGCCTTCTCGATCACCTCGCGCGCCCGCGCGACGGGCACCGCGCGATCGAGCACGAACGCGAGGTCCTCCTTGACTGGCGGATAGACCGGCACGGGCCGGGTGGGAATGCGATCGACCGCCCGCGCAAGCATCGGATCCAGATCGAGTTCGGCGATGATCACGGCCGGTCCCCTGAGGTCGAAGCGCTCGGCGACGACCGGGTGCAACTCGCCGACCCAGCCGACCGGCGTGCCCTCGATGAGCACGCTGGCCGTGCGACCGGGACGCAGCGACTCGTGCTGACCGGGCTCGAATGTCAAGCCCGGCACGGCCAGCGCGCCGGCCAGTTCCTCGACGACGCCCTTCACGTCGAAGAAATCCATTGGCTCGCGGTCCGCCGGCTGCCAGCCTTGAGGCGATCGCGCGCCCGCCATGAGCACCGCCACGCGCCGCGGCTCGTCCGGCAGCGCGTCTCCCTCCGTCGGCAGGAACACGTTGCCGATCTCGAAGAAGGCCAGGCGGTCCGTGTTGCGGCTGTTCGAGGCGGCGGCCTCGATGAGGCCGGCGAGCAGGGTCCGCCGCATCACGACGCGATCGACCACAATCGGGTTGGCGAGCCGGACGTACGGAATCCCCGCGTCGCTGCCGGCGGCCGCTCTCAGCCGGGCCTCGCGCTCCGGCGACGTCAGGCTGTAGGTGACCACCTCCTGGAGGCCCAGGCTCACGAGCACGTCGCGGGCCTGTTCCTCGAGCACGAGGTCGCGGTTCGGGTGCGGCGGCGGCAACACCTCGGACAGGAGCGTCTCGGGAATGCGCCCGTAGCCGTACACGCGGGCCACCTCTTCCACGATGTCCGCCCGGCCGACCACGCCGGTGCCGATGTCGAGGCGATGGTCGGGCGCGGTGGCGCGGATGACGGCGTGCGGGTCGGCGTGATCGCCGGCCACCTCGCACTCGAACTTCAGCGCCTTCAGGATGCGGAGGATGTCCTCGAGGGGAATGCGCACGCCGAGCTGCCGGGCGATCTCCGCCGGCGTGATGTCGACCACGACGGGTTCCGGCCGGCCGGGATAGCTGTCCACCAGGCCGCGGGCGACGGTTCCGCCGGTCCACTGGCGCATCAGCTCGAGCGCCCGTGCCACGCCCTTCTCGGCGAGGCCCGGGTGCACGCCGCGCGAGAAGCGGTAGGACGCTTCCGAGGGGAGGTTCTGCGCCTTCACCGTCCTGCGGACGTTGATGAAATCCCATGCGGCGCCCTCGAGCAGGACGTTTGCGGTGCCGGCGGCGACCTCCGATTCCGCGCCTCCCATGACGCCCGCGATCGACAGCGGGCCCTGCTCGTCGCAGACGAGCACGGTGAACGCATCGAGCTTGCGCTCGACGCCATCGAGCGTCTTCAGCGTCTCCTCCGGCCCGGCCCGCCGCGTGATGATCGTCGGCCGTTTCCCTCCGGCCCGGCCGACGAGCACGTCCCAGTCGAACGCGTGCAGCGGTTCGCCGAGCTCGAACATCACGTAGTTGGTGGCGTCGACGATGTTGCTGATCGGCCGCGTGCCGGCCAGGCGCAGCCTGCGCTGCACCCAGTACGGGCTCGGCGCGACGCGGGCGCCTTCGATGAGGCCCAGCACGAAGCGCGGGTTCAACCCGGGCTCGCGGATCTCGATGCCGACGCGGCCGGCAATCGGCGCGCCCGTCAGCGTGACGCTCAAAGCCGGCGGCCGGAGCGGCACGCCGGTCAGCGCGGCAATCTCGCGCGCGATGCCCAGCACGCAGGCGTTGCGCGCCATGTTCGGGTTGATCTTCACCTCGAACACGACGTCGCCCATGTAGTCCGCCGCGGCCCGGCCGACCGGCGCGTCGTCGTCCAGGATGATGATGCCGTCGTGGTCGTCGGAGATGCCGAGTTCCTTCTCGGAACACGCCATCGAGGTCGACTCGACGCCGCGGATCTTCGCCCGCTTCAGCGTCGTCACCTCGCGGCCGGGCTTGTGGCCGTCGATGAGGACGGCGCCTTCCCGCGCGTAGACGATCTTCAGCGGCTTGGGCAGCGGGCCTGCGCCCTTGAGGTGGAAGAGATTCGGTGCGCCGGTGAGCACGATCGCCTCGGTGCCGGACCCGTCGTCGACACGGAGCAGCGTGAGGCGATCGGCGTTGGGATGGGGCATCACCTCGAGGATCCGGGCGATGACAATCGTAGCCGAGTCCCACACGAGTCCTCTGGCGTGAGGGCCGCTGCGGCCGGCGGCAGGCAGCCCCGCGTCGGGCTGGCTCGCGGGCGCGAGGCCCACGTACTCGATGTCCTCGACTTCGCGCCCGGCGAACGTCAGGCGGGAGGCGAGTTCCTCGGGCGTGTCGGTGATGGCGACGTAGTCGCGCAGCCAGG
>JAWOGY010000261.1:0-2623 GCA_046496425.1 Vicinamibacterales bacterium | reverse complement strand
GACCACGTCGCCGCGCGCGCCGAGGTAGCGGCCGGCCGCACGGACGTGGGGGGCCCGGACGGCGGTGTGGTCCAGGTCGAAGGAGGCGACACGGGTCGAGGGGGGCATGCGGTCAGGCTACCGCGCCTGGACCGTGGTCGCGAACCGCTCGCGGTGCGACGGTCGGCGCACCGCCGCCCGCGCCGCGGTAGACTCCGGCGGGCCGGCATCGCGGCCAGCAGTCGCGACGCACCCTATCTTCATCAGGACCGAGGTACCCCACGTGCGCGAACGGGTCGCGATCTTCATCGACGGCAGCAACCTCTACAACGGCATGCGCGAGAACCTGCGAAGCACCCGCGTCAACCTCTCGGAGCTGATGCGGCAACTCGGCCGCGAGCGCGATCTCGTGCGCTGCTACTACTTCAACGCCCCGCTCACCGACGACTACGACGAGGACCTGCGCGACGGCCAGCAGCGCTTCTTCGAGTCGCTGCGGCGCATCCCGTACGTCACCGTGCGCCTCGGGCGGCTGCACCGCCGGCCCGACGGCGCCCTGGTCGAGAAGGGCATCGACGTGGCCATCGCCGTCGAGGCGCTCTCGCTGGCGCACCAGAACGCCTACGACGCCTGCCTGCTGGTCTCGGGGGACGGCGACTACGTCGAGCTCGTCGAGGCGATCAAGCGGCTCGGGAAGCACGTCGAGGTCGCGATGTTCAAGAACCAATCGGCCGGCGTGCTGCTCGAACACGCCGACGTGTTCCGGCCGCTCGACGAGTGCGACTGGACCAAGATCCTCTTCTGAGAGATCCCCGCACGTTCCTTCATCGACCCACCACCGAGCGCCGCCTCCCGGTTCGCCCGGTAGCGCCGCGATGCTATCGTGGACGCCGAGGTCCCCTGGACGAAAGGTCCGACGGATCGTCAAATACCGAGGAGGCAACATGCGCACTCTGCTCACCCTGATCGCGGCCGCGGCCCTGACCTTCGCGTCCGCCCAGGACTTCGTCTTCGGCCTGAACTTCGACGCGGGCGGCAAGTTCGACGGCTCGTTCAACGAGGGCACGTTCCGCGGCATGGAGCGCGGCATCGCCGACCTGGAAGCCCAACGCAACCTGGAGATCGACCTGCTCGAGTTCGAGGGCACCCCCGAGACCTCCGCCGCCGGCCTGCGCGCCATGGCCGAGGCGGGCGCCGACCTGATCGTCGCCCCCGGGTTCAACCAGGCGAACTCGATCGCGGCCGTGTCGGCCGAGTTCGCCGACACTTCCTTCGTGCTGATCGACGCGGTGGTCGAGGGCCCGAACGTGCGCTCGGTGCTGTTCAAGGAGCACGAGGGCTCCTTCATGGTCGGCTACATCGCCGGCATGCTCTCGCAGACCGGCATCGTCGGCTTCGTCGGCGGCATGGACATCCCGCTGATCCGCAACTTCGACGCCGGCTATCAGGAGGGCGTGAAGTACGCCTGCCCCGACTGCACGATCATCAGCAACTACGTCGGCGTCACCCCGACCGCCTGGAACGACCCGGCCCGCGCCAAGGAGCTGGCCGTCGCGCAGCGCGCGCAGGGCGCCGACATCATCTACGCCGCCGCGGGCGCCTCCGGCAACGGGGTCATCGACTTCGTCAAGGAGAACATGTGCTACCAGGGCGCCACGCGCCGCACCGCGCTGACCGATGGGCTGGCGAACGTGCCCGTCTACCCGGCGTACGCCGCCGCCTGCCCGGCCGGCTCCCAGCCGCTCTTCTTCATCGGCGTCGACTCGAACCAGAACCCCTTCGGTGACACCGACGGCGATCCCGCGACCCTGAACCACGGCCTCACCTCGATGCTCAAGCGCGTCGACGTGGCCGCCTACAACGCCGCGTTCGACGTCGCCGACGGCGCCTTCGAGCCCGGCACGATCGTCCTCGGCCTCGCCGAGGGCGGCGTGGGCTACGCGATGGACGCCTACAACGAGGCGCTGGTCCCCGCCAGCGTGCTCGCCGAACTGGCCGTCATCGGCGACATGATCGTCTCCGGGCAGCTGGTTGTGCAGGGCTTCACGGACTGACGCTGCCGCCGGCGTGCCGGCGCGCCAGTGCAAGAGCGTTTCCGCGAGCGGCGGGTGGGGTACGACGACCCATCCGCCGCTCGCTTGGTTCGGCGCGGCGGGTGCCGCTTCTCACCGGCCGTCGTGCTAGCATCCGCTCTGCAGGGTGGGCCATCTGGCCACGGTCTCGCGTCGGCTCCGCCGCCGCGAGGTCGAGGAAAGTCCGGGCACCGCAGGGCAGGATGCCAGCTAACGGCTGGGCGCGTAAGGCGACGGCACGTGCAACAGAGAGCAGACCGCCTCGGTTCCACCGACCGGCCCCCGTGGCCGGGCGGTCGAGGTAAGGGTGAAACGGTGCGGTAAGAGCGCACCAGTGCCCGTGGCAACACGGGCAGCTAGGTAAACCCCATCCGGTGCAAGGTCCGATAGGGAGAAAGGGCTAGCCCGGCCCGCTACCATCTCCGGGTTGACCGCTCGAGGCGCGCGGCGACGCGCGTCCCAGATAGATGGCCAGAACCTCTTCTCGCTCACGCTCGAAGAGGATACAGAACCCGGCTTATCGGCCCACCTGCCGTCGGCGGCCCCCTCACGGGGGCCGCCTTCGTTTGGGG
>JAWOGY010000245.1:0-28068 GCA_046496425.1 Vicinamibacterales bacterium | reverse complement strand
ACCCGCTCCTCACCGTTATCCCCGCCGGGCGATCGCGCATGGCAGTGCAGGAATTCACCGCCCGGGATGGAGCCTGGCAGCCGGTTGTAACGGTAGTCCGTCACGTTGACGTCGACGCCGGTACCGAAAAGATTTGACGTGTAGATCCCGAACGACAGTCGGTCCATGGCGTCGGCGTCCCGGTCGTTCCTGTCCCGCCCGTACCCGGCGAACACGCGGAAGCCCTTTGCCACCTCGACCGTCAGCCGCGCGCCGATCGACTCGTAGAGAAATCCGTCGAGCGTCTTTGCCGGGACCGGCCGCCCGTTCAGGAGGTCGTCGGTGATCGACCGAGCGTCGATGGAGCGCCCGCGGTGGTACGTGGCCTGGATATCCGCGCGCTTCGCCGGCGCGACGCGTGCATTCACGAAGAAGTACGTCAGGCCGCCGGAACCCTCCCCGCCCGGTCCGGCGAGGTCGACCTCGGCCGCCTGGTAGATGAACACGGACTGCTGCACGGGAATGTAATTGGTGAACGACAGCACGGAACGCTCGGTCAGGTCCGCGTTGCGGACGTTGATGTACCCGACCACGCTGCGTTGGGCGCCATTCCCCTCCAGCGCGAAGTAGCCCCCGAACTTCTTCACGCCGGAGACGTAGCCGACGTCCATGATCTCGGGTTCGACGCCGCCGAACCCGCCGGCCCGCCAGCGCAGGCGAGCCGTGTCGGCGCTCTGCCGCACTTCGACGAGCGCTCCGCCGACCGAGCCGAGGCCCCCGAGATCGTTCAGCCACATCTGGCCGGCCTTCACGAGCACGCGGCCGTCCATCAGGCGTTGCGCGACGAACGCGTCATAGACGGACGTGCGGGGATCACGGTCGTCGGTCGACGGATACGCACCGAACCGGGCATCGAGGCCATACTCGAACCCGTTGCCCGCGTGCTGCACCGACTGCGCGGCCACGTTCGTGACGAACTCGCTGAACGGCGACGAGGAACCGTCGGGGCCGGTCGTGGAGGCGACGTTTGCGTAGAACGACACGCGAGCCCAGCGTGGGATGGAAGCCGGCGCCGGCGCTGGCGCGGCGGAAGCGGCCCCCGCGGAGGCCTGGGTTCCCTGCGTCTGCGACTGGGCTGCCGCCGGCAGGGCCGCGATGGCTGCGAACGCCACGAGCGCAACGCTCAACATGATGAAGCGTGGTGTCATGGTCTGCTCCTAGCCCTGCCCTGTCGGGTGGCACGAGTAGCAGGCTGCCGAGTCGTACCGGTACCCCGCGCGGCCCGCGTGCTCGGCGTCCATCTTCGCGCGGGTGTGGCAGGTCGTGCAGCTGAACACCTTGTAGTTGTTGGGATCGAGATGGCATTCCGCGCAGGCCCGGCCGGCGTGCTTCCCGGACGTGATCGGGAACCACGTGTGGTTGAAGCGTCCCTGGCTGAACGACGCGTCGGTGTACCTGTGGCACGTCTCGCACGTCGTCGGGAACCCGGCCGCACGATGATTGGGGTCGGTCGTGCGGTCGTACTGTGTCTGATGACAGGGATAACACTCGCGCGGCGTGCCCCGGTAGACGCTGTTCCTGTGGCAGGAACTGCACGCCGCCGACAGGTGGCGCCCCGCCAGCACGAAGAACCGGTTGTGGTCGAAGCTCGCCGACCACGTCGAGGAGGAGGCGCTGTGACACGAGTCGCACGCCGTCGGGAACCCGGCCGCGGGGTGATTCGGGCTCGTCGTGCGCTCGTAGTCCGTCCGGTGACAGCTGAAGCAGTCGCGCGGCGTGCCCTTGAAGACGTTGTTCGTGTGGCACGCTGCGCAGGCCTGCGTCGCGTGCACGCCGACGAGCGCGAACACGGCGTTGTGATTGAACGTGGCGCGCCAGCTCGCATCCGAGACCCGATGGCACGACTCGCACGCGGTCGGGAAGCCCGCGGCCGCGTGGTTCGGGCTCGTCGTGCGCTCGTAGTTGGTCCGGTGACAGCTGAAGCAGTCGCGCGGCGTGCCCTTGTAGACGTTGTTCGTGTGGCATACCGTGCAGGGCTGGGTCGCATGGACGCCCGCCAGCGGGTACGCGCTGCTGTGATTGAACGTCGTCTTCCAACTCGCGTCAGACGGCCGATGACACGACTCGCACGCGGTCGGAAATCCCGCGGCCGCGTGGCTCGGGCTGGCGGTGCGTTCGTAGTCCGCCTGGTGGCACCCGACGCAGTCGCGCGGGGTGCCCTTGTAGACGCTGTTGCGGTGGCAGGACGCGCACGCCTGCGTGGCGTGCACGCCGCTGAGCGGAAAGTAGGCGTTGTGCTGAAAGCTCGCCTGCGTGAACGAGGTATGCGACGGCTTGTGGCACAGTTCGCATTGGGTCGGGAACCCCGCCGCGAGATGCGCCGGCTGAGTGGTCGACTGGTATTGCTTCGCGTGGCAGGAATGGCAGGACGGGCTGCCGGCGTCGAATCGCCGGTTCGTGTGACAGCTGTCGCACCCGAGGGCGCGGTGGGCCGGACTGAGCGGCGTGCCCGTCGCGGCGCCGTGACTCCACGTCACCGCGGTCCAGCTGACGGGGCGGTGGCACGTCTCGCAATCCGACCCCAGCCTGGTCCGATACGGATCATCCTGGCGCCGCACCCAATGGCAGTCGACGCACTTTGTCGGCGTGCCCTTCACCGCGCCTTTGATATGGCAGCTCTCGCACGGCACATCGAGATGCCGGCCTTCGAGGTTGAACCGGCCGGTCTTGTGGAACGCCCGCGACGCGCTGGCCCATCCCTCGGGGGTGTGGCAGGTTTCGCACGCCGCGCCGCGCCTGGCCGCGTGCGGGTCGGTGTGGCAGGTGGCACAAGAGGGTGAGACCGTCAGAAACGAGCGCGACGTGTGGCACGACGCGCAGTTTTTCGCGACGGTCGCGTGACGCCCCTTCAGGGCGAACCCGGTTTCGCCGGCGTGGTCGAAGTCGGCCGGATCGAAAGGCCGGAGGTCGGCGTCCGCGCCGCCGTGTTCAACGTGACAGTCGGAACACGCGCCAGCCACCGCCCGGTGCACGCCTTTCTTCACACGAATCCGGTCGCCGACGTCCTGGTGGCACGTCAGGCAGAGGTCGGGCGTGACCTTGCCGTCTGCCGCGTGGCAGCTCCGGCACGTGCCCGGGCCCTCGAGAGCCGCGTGGGCCTTCGACAGGGGCCCGGGCGACACCTGCTGGCCGGACTGCGCGAAGGCCGCGAGCGTCGCCGACAGCAGCATGGCCACGCAGCACGCAGCCATACGAAACGATGACAACACGACGGGAGGGGGCATGGTAGTCAGCGGCAAAAATGAGTTGTTGGCCAATAGCAAGCAAGTCCCGCGCCAGGGTCTGCCCTGCGGGTTCTGCCCCAATCTCAGCCTGGTCTGCCTTACGAGCCGTCAATCTCCTGTTACAAAACCGTCAGTGCGACGGATTACGGCCGGGTGCGGACAGCGAATAGGAGAGCCAGGGCGCCGAAGGTTGTCCCGGGCCCGAAGCGCCCTGACGGTGAGCTTTCTACACGCCGCGTGAAACTATTTCTACGCCTAGATGGTAGGAATTCGAACGCCTTCCGACGGAAGCGACTGGTCCGGGGCCGCGTCCGCCGTTGCCGGAACCTCGTCGATGACTGCAGGCACGGGCTTCGGCAGGGCCATGACGTGGAAGTGCCGTTCCGCACCGGCGAGCCCCACGCGCAGGAACACCCGGCCGATCACGACGATTTGCTGGACGAGAAACAGCAGCGCGATCGCCCCCCAGCTTCCGGCCGCCGGAGCATTGGTTTCGTACGCCAGGTAGAGCACCACCAGCGCGGCCAGCGCCGCGATGAAGGGAATGGCGATGCCATAGGCGGAAACGAGACGGCGCAGCACGAATCCCAGGCCCGACGCGTACGCCTTCAGCATGCCTCGCGAATCGTCGCGCGACACGCGAATCCGCGCATAGTCGAGAGCCAGCAGGAACAGGGCCGCAACCGCGAGAACCGCGGCAAGGTTCGCAACGCCGAGGAGATAACCCGCCGGCTCCCACTCGGATTCGCCGATGGGGGCCGTCACGCCGGTCATGAACGCCGACACGGCGCCGGTCGCCAGCACCAGGCACACGCTGGCGATGAGCGCGAGCCGGAAGAATCGCCAGAAGAAATGCCCGCCGCCGCGAAAGAACCGGTGCATGAAGGAGCGCGGCTCGTCCGCGCTGCCGAACACTTCCAGGATGCCGCCGAACGCGAACGCGCTCGAAACCAGCGCAATGCCCGCCGCCGCCGCCGCGGCGCCGGCGAGCAGTCCAAGGCCGTTCACGCCCGGACTGCCGGCCAGGTCCAGGAAGACGCCCAGATCGAAACGCGTCAGCACCGACGCCGCCTCGGGCGAGGACCCGAGCACGCCGTTCCACCATGTCCACGCGGGGAGCGCAGGCACGAGCGCCAGCAAGCCGTACCACGCCCAGAGCAGCCACACGAGCTTCGGATTCCGCAGCGCCGCCGTCAGGCCGGCCCTGATGCTCTCCGTCATGTCACAGCCTCCGGCAATATCGGGGCTACAGCAGGCCCAGCGTCGTCACGATGCTCTGAATCATGAACAGCCACCGGGCCGCCCAGCTCGCCGCCGGACGCGGGTCGGGCGTCAACCGCCGGCCGTTGTTCACCCAGTTCACGTCGAGGGCGATCTTGCGATCGGGGTCGACGTCGACCCACTCGAGCTTCTCGGGCCGTTCGAACCTGAAGCGCCTGGTCGTGTCGCGCCCGTCCCAGGTCTGCCGTTCGACGGGCTTGCCCTCGAACTTGAACGCCACCTCGACCGGCAGCTTCACGCCGCCGCTCCGCCGCACGACGACGACCGACTCGAAGACCTGCTTCTTCGCCCGCACGTGCTCGAGATCCTGCTCGTCGGCATCGCGGCTCGACACCGTCCGCCGTCCGGCGGCCGCGTCGAACACGCCCTGTGCTGTCAGGACGGCCCGGGTGCTCGCCGATCCGATGTCGTAGTCGACAAGCTCGGTGCCGCGGATGACCTGGTCGAAGTACCAGCTCCAGTCCTGCCCGGTCACCTCGTTGACCAGGTCGAAGAAGTCCTCGCTGTGCGGGTGCCTGAAGCGCCACCGCTCGTGGTACGTGCGCATCAGCCGCGCCATGGTTTCCTCGCCCAGGTATCCCTCGAGGGTCGCGAGGGCAAGGGCCGGCTTGTAGTACGAGTAGAATCCGTACGCGCTGGGCGGGGTGTACTCCCACGACTTCGCGAGAATGCGATTGTACCGGCCCGCGCGATCGTTGATGGCCCGGCTCAGGTCCCGGTCGCTCATCCTCAGGCCGAGGAATTCCATGATGGTCGCGTCGGCGCCGTAGGCCGCCACCATCGCCTTGCTGGTGGACCAGGTGTTAACGCCCTCGTCGAGCCACGCCTCCTCGAACTCGTTGCTCGCCACCATGCCGTACCAGAACTGATGGCCGAACTCGTGGACGGTCACTTCCTCGACGAGGCGGATCCTGTCGAACGGCCAGAAATTGAACAGCCAGGCCGATCCCGCCGTAATGAACGTCGGGTACTCCATGCCGCCGGCGCCGGCCGCCCCCGGCGCGGGGTCCACCACGGTCAGCGTCTTGTAGGGATACCTCCCGTACCGCAGCCCGTAGTACTTCAGCCCTGCCTTTGCCGCGTCGATGTGGCGCTGCGCCTGAGGCCGGTGATCGGGCTGCAGCAGCAACGTGATGTCGACATCCGACAGCTTCACCTCGTCGAGCGTCCGTCCCAGCAGCTTCGCGACGCTTGCGTACTCGGCCGGCGAGACGTCCTGTGTGGCCGAGAAGGCCGCCTTCACGACGACGTAGTCCGGATCGGCGGTCCACGCGAAATCGTGGATGTCGGCCTGCTCGTACGTGTACGTGATCGTGCCGTTGCCGTTCGCGCGCTCACGCGTCCGCTCGCCCGTGGCGCCGACGATGTGGCCGGCGGGGACCGTGATGTCGACGGCGTACGTGCCGAAGTCGGCGTAGAACTCCGAGTTCGCGTGGAACTGGTGGCAGTTCCACCCGCCCGTCTCGCGTCCGCGCATGCCCGCCGGCTCGTAGACGCCCAGCTTCGGAAACCACTGGCCGGCGAGGTAGAAGTCGTCCTTGTACCCCGTGCGGGCGAACACCCGCGGCAGCTTCGATGTGAAGGCCATCTGGAGCGTCACCGACCCGCCCGGCGGCACGGGCTCGGGCAGCGTGACTGTCGCCACCGTCTGATCGTCCTTGTTCCCATCGTCAGGCTGGATGAACGCGAGCGTGGGCTTGAGGTCCGCGCCGGCGGAGGTCGCAATCGACGTGATGTCGATCCAGCCCCAGCCATCCTTGGCCATCTGGTCTCGCCGCAGCTGACCGCCGGATTCCTTCATGAACGTCGACAGGGTGTTCTTGAAGGCGTTCAGGTACATGTGGAACTGGAGTTCCTGCACCGCGTCCGTCGTCGACGGGTTCCGCCATGTCAGCGTCTGCCTGCCCGTCAATTCGTGCTTCGCAGGGTCCAGCGCGACGCTGATCGTGTAGTCGACGATTCGGTCGGAGCGTTCGGGGAGGGACTGCGCCGAAGCCTGCGCCGCGACCAGGAACGCGAAGAGGAGCAGAGATACGACGCGACGCATGGGCACCCCCTCGGCTGGGCGCTAGGGGCTAGGCGCCAGGGGCTAGTGGGACGCGGCTATCGCCGCGTGACTGACAACGCGTGCCAGACCAGCGCCTAGTACCTGGCCCCTGGCCCCTGCTACTTGACCCGCTCGATCTTCACGCTCATCGTGACCGGCGTCGCCGGCTTGTCGTTGGCGCCGGTCTGGACCGCGCCGATCTTGCGCACCACGTCCATCCCCTCGACGACCTCGCCGAACACCGAGTGGCGGTTATCGAGATGGGGCGTCGGGCCGAGCGTGATGAAGAACTGGCCGCCATTGGTGTTCGGTCCGGCGTTGGCCATCGACAGGATGCCTTCCTTCGAATGGCGCTGCTTCGGGCTGAACTCGTCTTCGAACTTGTAACCAGGCCCGCCGGTGCCGATGCCGAGCGGGTCGCCGCCCTGGATCATGAATCCCTTGATCACGCGGTGGAAGACGAGGCCCTCGTAGTAGGGCTTCTTCACCTTCTGGCCGGACTTCGGGTCGGTCCATTCCTTCGTGCCTTCGGCGAGGCCCACGAAGTTGGCGACGGTCTTCGGCGCGTCCTGATCGGCGAGCTTGACCGTGAATTTCCCCAGCGGAGTGGTGAAGTGGGCGTAGGTACCTGGTTCCAACTTGGCCTCCATGCTCAATGTGCCAGCCACGACGACGGCCAGCGCGAGCAGGCCGCAGACGATCAGTCGATTCATCGGTGTGTCCTCCTGAGCGGGCCTCGGCCCCCCGGCGGGCGGGCGGGACGGGCCCAATCGACCCATCGTATCGCAGAAACCCGGCCGGCGGCGGGACCGAACCGCAAGCGCTCGCAATCGGCTAGCATGGGGGGCGCGGCCCCTGAGGAGCACACTCCGCATGAACACCCGGTACCGCTACCTGCACCTCGACGTCTTCACGGGAGAGAAGTTCGGCGGCAACCAGCTGGCCGTCTTTCTCGACGCGCGCGGCCTGGCCGCCGAGACGATGCAGGCCGTGACGAAGGAGATGAACTTCTCGGAGTCGACGTTCATCCTGCCGGCGGAGCGGCCGGACACGGACATCCGGATGCGGATCTTCACGCCCGGACGGGAGATGCCCATGGCGGGCCACCCGACGGTGGGATCCACGTTCGCGCTGGCGCTTGCCGGCGTAATTCCGCCGGGCCGGAAGCGGTGGGTGTTCGGCCTCAACGCCGGGCCGACGCCGGTGGATATCGACTGGGACGGCGATCGTCCGACTTTCGTATGGATGACCCAGCAGCGGCCCGTGTTCGGGCCGGTTGTCGCTGACGCGGCGGCCGCCGCTGGCGCCGTCAGTCTCGAGGCCGACTCGGTCGTGGCAACCGGTCTGCCCGTGCAGGAGGTCTCCTGCGGTGTGCCGTTCGTGTTCATCCCGGTGGCGACGCGTGCCCAGGTGGACTCGGCCTCGCCGAACCTCGGCGCCTTCGACAGGCTTTGCGAGTCGGCCGGCGTGGACAACCACGCGATGTTCGTCTTCTCGCGCGCGCCCGGCCCTGACGGGGCGACCGTCTACAGCCGGATGTTCGCGCCCGGGCTCGGCGTGTTCGAGGATCCCGCGACGGGCGCGGCGAGCGGGCCGCTCGGCTGCTACCTGGTGAAGCACGGCGTCGTGCCGCCGGACCGGGCGGGCACGATCCTGAGCCTGCAGGGCGTGAAGATGGGCCGGCCGAGCCGCGTGCACATCGCGATCGGCGTCGAGGCCGGCGAGATCACCCGGGTCCAGGTCGGCGGCGAAGCGGTGCTGGTAGGCGAGGGGTACCTGTCCGTCTGATGTGGCCCGCGTCGGCACAGGATGCTCCCGTCGACGCCCGCAGCCGCATCCGCAGGCGCTGGCGGTCCGTGCTATCGTAGCGCTGCGACGTCACACCGCGACCCTGTGGCGCCCCCCATCGGGATGCCCATGAATACCATACTCACGGACCTCGACCTGCACCTCTTCAACGAGGGCAACCATTACCGCATCTACGAGAAGCTCGGGTCGCACGCGGTGACACTTGACGGCGTCGCCGGCCTGCACTTCGCGGTGTGGGCGCCGAACGCGGACCGCGTCAGCGTCGTGGGCGACTTCAACCAGTGGGACGGCCGCAGCCACGTCTGCGAGCCCGTCGCCTCGTCGGGCATCTGGGCCGCGTTCGTGCCCGGTCTTGGCTACGGTGAGAAGTACAAGTACGAGGTGCGGGCGCGGGGCGGCGCGATCGTGCTCAAGGCCGACCCGTACGCCAGGCGTTTCGAAGTGCCGCCGCGATCGGCCACGATCGCCTGGGAGACGTCGGGCTACCAGTGGGCCGACGGCGAGTGGCTCGCAGCCAGGGCCGCAGGCGGCAATCATCTCGACCGTCCCGTCTCGGTCTACGAGGTGCACCTCGGCTCCTGGCGGCGGGGCCTCGGCAACGAGTCTCCCACGTACCGGGACCTCGCCGAGCAGCTCGTGCCCTACGTGAAAGAGATGGGCTACACGCACGTGGAACTGCTCCCGGTGATGGAGCACCCGTTCACGGGCTCGTGGGGCTACCAGGTGACCGGGTTCTTCGCGCCGACGAGCCGCTTCGGCTCGCCCGAAGATTTCAAGTTCTTCGTGGATGCCTGTCACCAGGCGGGCATCGGCGTCATCCTCGACTGGGTGCCCGGCCACTTCCCGAAGGACGGATATGGCCTCATCCGCTTCGACGGCACGGCGCTCTACGAGCACGAGGATTCACGGATCGGCGAGCACCAGGAATGGGGCACGCTCATCTTCAACTACGGGCGCCACGAGGTCCGCAACTTCCTCCTCTCGAACGCGCTGTTCTGGTTCGACGAGTACCACGCCGACGGCCTGCGCGTCGACGCGGTGGCCTCGATGCTCTATCTCGACTACTCGCGCAAGGAAGGGCAATGGGTGCCGAACCGCTTCGGCGGCCGCGAGAACCTCGAGGCCATCGAGTTCATCCGCCAGCTCAACGTCGTCGTCCACGAGCAGTTCCCCGGCGCGGTGATGGTCGCCGAGGAGTCCACCGCGTGGCCGGCCGTGAGCCGCCCCGTGTACCTGGGCGGTCTCGGGTTCACCTTCAAGTGGAACATGGGGTGGATGCACGACATGCTGCGCTACATGTCGAAGGACCCGGTGTTCCGGAAGTGGCAGCACAACGACATCACCTTCTCGATGCTGTACGCCTACACCGAGAACTTCATGCTGCCGTTCTCGCACGACGAGGTCGTGCACGGCAAAGGGTCGATGGTCGGCAGGATGCCCGGCGACCGGTGGCAGAAGTTCGCGAACCTGCGCGCGTTGTACGGGTACATGTTCGGCCACCCCGGGAAGAAGTTGAACTTCATGGGCGGCGAGTTCGGCCAGACGCAGGAGTGGAACCACGACCACAGCCTCGACTGGCACCTGCTGGAATACCCGGAGCACCGGGGGATCAAGCAGCTCGTCAGCGACTTGAACCGCCTCTACCGGTCGGAGCCGTCCCTGCACCAGATCGATGTCAGGCCCGAGGGGTTCGCGTGGATCGACTGCAACGACCACGAAGGCTCGATCGTGTCGTTCGTCCGCCGCTCCAACGATCCGTCCGATTTCACGGTTTTCATCCTGAACTTCACGCCTGTCGTGCGCCAGGCTTACCGGCTCGGCGTGCCCGAGGCCGGACACTACCGCGAGGTGATCAACACCGACGCCGAGGTGTACGCCGGATCGAATGTCGGGAACCAGGGAGGCGTCGACACCGAGGACATTCCGACGCACGGATACGAGCATTCGGTCAGCCTCGTGCTGCCTCCGCTGGCGTGCCTGATCCTCAAACTTGAGCGGGGGAGCCGGGAGACGCCGGCCGCTGAGGGCGTGTAGCCTATGGCGCTGATGCAGGCTGGCTTGCCTGCGGCACCCGGTTGACGTAACGGGATGCCGCAGCGGCGGTCTTGATCAACTCGAACGCGTCGACGCCAGTCCCGTCCGCCTCGCGGCTTTCGTACGACAGCCGATCGCCGGCCACCGACACCACCTGGTAGAGCTGCGCCCCTCCGTGCAGCCGGGCCATCAGCGATGCCCACCGGCTGCTGACCGGATACATCTTCGTCCCTGACACCGAAACGGCATACACCGTCCCGGGAGACTGCGGATCGACCAGCCGGCCGTCGCGCACCTTGTGCGTGCGTCCGTAGGCGTGGTCGTGGCCCTGCAGCACCAGGTCCACCTGGAACTCGTCGTAGAGCGCTCCGAGCGCGGCCCGCATGCGGCCGAAGTCGCGGTGTTTCGCGACGGAGTACATCGGATAGTGCTGCACGACGATGGTCCATCGCTGCGGATTCGCGCCGAGGACCTCTCGCAGCCACGTCAACTGCGCCGCCTGTACCCTTGACCGCTGCGACTCCCGGAAATCCTCGTTGGCGAAGGCGTTCACGTCGAGCGCGACGATGCGGACACCCTGGTAATCGAGGTAGTAGCTCTGTCCCGCCAGCTCCGGAAGGTTGGCGGGGCCGTTGGCCGGCAGCGCGAAGTGTGCGTTCCAGAGATCAGGTACCGCGGCTACCCTGCTCAGGCGCGAACGCATGACATCGTGGTTTCCGGGGACGGGCACGCCGGGCAGTTCAGTGGCCCTGCCGCCCAGGCCGGCCAGCCATGCGCGCCACTGGCCGTCATCGTATCCTTCGTCCAGCAGATCGCCCGCGTGCGCGACGAAGCGGGCATCGGGAGCGGCGGTGAATGCCGCCTGCACCAGCGCCGGCCACCGCTTCCCGAGGCCCCGCTGGGCGTCGCCCAGATAGATGAACCGGAACGGCGCCGGCCCCGCCGACGCGGTGGTGAAGCAGTGCCACTGGCTGGACGCTGAGGGAGTGCCGACGCGGTACATGTACCGCGTGGCGGGCGCCAATCCTGTGAACTCGGCCTTGTAGTGCGTCACGGTGCGCCGGGAGCCTATCGCCACCGCACGCGGTGTGGCTGCCACCGTTCGCATCGGGCCCGCGGCGCCACGGCAATCAGGTGCGGCGAGGCCGATCTGGGCCTGCGGCGCGAAAACGGCGTCGGTCGTGCGCCACGTGACCGCCTGGCTCGTGGCCGGGGCGCCCGCCCATCCGAGGACCACGCGCACCGGAGCCGTGTCTGGAGCCACCTCCGAGGCCGACGTGGCCTCTCGGCAAGCGACGCCTGCAGCCAGCGTCACCGCCGCGAGCAGCACTGTCGCGGCCGTGGGCAGACGGCGGTCCGAGCGGGAGTGGCCGCGCCGCGGGAGCTCATGGATTCCAGTCATAGCCCGGACGCTAGAATGACAGATCTTGCCTCCTCTGTCGCGGCCCCAGGCGTGATCCCTCGCGAGCGTCTCCGCCGTCCCTGCCCGCTGACTGCCGTAGGTCTCGTGCCTTGATTTCGTCACGCGCCGGCCGCGACGCCCTCGCGGCAATCACCGCAAGCCACTGAGCCACAACGGGATTGCGGATCTCCGTCCCGCAGGCCCACCGGAACGGCGCTTGCTCATTCCGGGCTCGGCGTGGTGACCGGCGGCCTGCTAGAAATCCTGCTGGGACCGGGCGGCGCGCTGGCCGGCGCCGCGATGGGCGGCTCAATGGGCGCCATGTTCGGCCTCGCCGACAAGATCGCCTTCGAGGACCCGCGGCTGGAGGAATTCGCGGCTTCGCTCACGAAGGAGACCTCGGCGTTGGTCCTGGTGGGCGAGAAAATCACTCTCGCCGAATTCACCTCGGCGGTCGAGCCCTTCGGTGGGAAGGTGATCGAGACCAACCTCGACGAAAAGGACGTCAAGAGCCTGAGGGAGGCCCTCAGGAGGGCCTAGTGCTGAATCCAAGTCCCACCGCAGAACACTAGGAGGTCGCAGCCATTGAGTGGTAATCTGATTTCAGTCGCTCGCAAACCGTTGATTTTAAAGCGGAGAGATGACCGAGAGGCTGAAGGTGCACGCTTGGAAAGCGTGTGTAGGGGAAACTCTACCGAGGGTTCGAATCCCTCTCTCTCCGCCAATCACGCCGTAAGTCTTTCATTGTCATAGGTTTGCGGTTGTTGCGTGAGAGGGCAGAAATCCCTCGGCCCATCGGTCAACTAACCCCTTTCCGCTAACAACATGCGTCAGTGGAGACGCAGGCTCTGAGCCGTGGCTCCACAATGTCTCCACGATCGGTGCCGGAGATCGAGATTCTCCTGTGGCGCCGCACCTCGGTTGTTGCCGTGCACGTCTTTCCAAGCCCAAGCCGGCCACACCACCTCGAGCGGGAAGGAGCGGTTTCAGGTGTCTACGTTCGCGTGGGTTCCACCAACCGGCGAGCGGACGCTGACCTGATTGACGAACTTCGCCGGTTCAGCCGTGGCGAAGCGTTCGACGAGCAGCCGATGCCGGACCTCGACTCGGAAGCGTTGGACTTCCGAGCGGCTTCCGAGTCGTTCGCTCCGGTGCGGGCCCTGTCACGCCGCGATCTCGAGACGCTTCGGCTGTCGACCAGACACCAAGGCCGCCCGGTGCCGACCGTCGGTGGATTGCTCCTCTTCGGCAAGAACCGCGAGCGGGAGTTTCCAGACGCGTGGATACAGGCAGGGCGATTCGCGGGCCTGGACAAGAGCCGGATTGTCGACCAGGTCGAGATCCATGCGCTGCCGGTGCGTGCGGTGGAAGAGGCGATCGCCTTCATTACCAAGCACTCCGTGCATGGCGCGGAGATCGGCCACGTACGTCGAGTCGAACGATGGAGCATTCCTCCGGCCGCAGCACGCGAGGCTGTCATCAACGCCGTGGTCCACTCGGACTACGCTCAACGAGGCGCGCCCCTTCGAATCTCCGTATTCGACGACCGACTCGAGGTGGAGAATCCCGGCCTGCTGCCGTTCGGATTGACGATAGAGGGCCTGCCGCAGGGCGTCTCGAAGTTGCGCAACCGGGTCATCGGCAGGGTCTTCCACGCGCTCGGGCTGATCGAGCAATGGGGCAGCGGCATCCAGAGCATGGCCTCCGCGTGTCGCAACGCGGGCCTCGCGGTGCCGGTCTTCGAGGAACTGGCCACCAGATTCCGCGTCACCATTTCCACCGAGCGTGGCACGCGGCCTGTTCGCGATAAGAGAGACGAGGCCATTCTCGCCTGCATCTCGGACTCAGCGGGGCTGCTCACCAACGAGATTGCCACCGCGATTGGGCTGAGCGCTCGCGCCACGCGCACGCGGCTTGCCCGACTGGTGGGAGGCAGCCTACTCCGCGAGATCGGGACTGGTCCCCAGGATCCACGGCGGCGCTACTTCCCTGCGGAATGATCCGACCGCCGGCCCAAGCGCGGGCGGTGACGTGCCTTGGCCTGTTGGAGAATCGATCGGATCCCGGCCCGCGCCATCCCGCGTGCCATCGGCGCCGCACGCCGCGAACCCACATCGCCCCATCCCGAGGTCGAGCACGCATGGCCCAGTTCCCGCGTCAAGCACTGCGGTCACGCCGAGCAGGCTCTTCTCGCGCGCTCCTCTCTCTACTCGGCAGGCTTGGGCATCGCGACCCACGCCGTCTGCCACCCGAAGGAGAAGGTGCTGAAGTTGGCACCGGCGCGAACGATGGCGCCTCGGCTCGCCGCCAGCTTGATCGAGTGCCGCCGGCCGACCGGAAACGCGAAGGTCGCTCCCAGGCGCGTGTTGGACTGCCGATCGTCGTTGACGATGCCGTCGGTGGTCGACCGGCCCCCGACGTAGTAGGTCGCATCAAAGGCCGCCCACATCTGCCGTTTGATGCTGTAGCTGACGTGCGCCTGGAACGCCCCCATGGGCTCCTGCGTGTGGACGGATGTCCCGGGATAGAACGAGTTGTTGCCCGTGAACAACCAGAGCCCGGCGTAGGTGTCGATCAGCCACCGCTCGCCCACCGGATGCGACACGGCGAACTCCGGCTTGAATGCCCAGCGGTTGGTGCCCACGTTGATCAGCCGGTAGGGGAAGAACTGGCCCGTTGGCACCCCGATCGTCAGGCTCGTGCCCAGGATGGTCCGGCGCGGCGCCTTGGCGATCTCGAGCACGGAGGCCGCCGGGGCGCCACGCAGCAGGGCCGAGATACGGATACGCATGTCCGACAGGCCGGCGCGCGAGGTGCTCGCCGCCTCCTCGAACACCCTGCCCGATACCCCGGCCCACGCGTACGGCATCGCGCCAAATACCTGGGCCGTCTTGCCGAAGAGGCTGAACGACCGCGCGATACCGATCGACGGCGCCTCGACCGTTGCGTTGATGTCCGTCACGGGCAATGAGGGGTCCGTCACGATGCCGCCGTGCGACACCGAGAAGCCCGTCACGAGAAACGTCCCGTTGACGGGGACGTGGGCGTACGCCCTGGGGTCGAGGTCTTGCGCCGACGGAGGCGCGGCCAGGAGCAGCAGGAAGAGCAATCCGACGCTCGGACGCGTGACACGCGCAAGGCGGGCACACGGCGGGCGCAAGCCTGTTATCGGTCCTCCTCGAAGACCGCCTTGACGGTGCCCTTGCGAACCGCCCGGGCCAGCGCGGCGTGGTCCTTCTCGTTCTGGTCGGCGTAGGCCCTGGCAAACGCCGCGAGGGCCTTGTCCAGATCGTCGCTCTTGCCCAGGTACCCGCTGATCATGGCCGAGTTCCCGGACCGGGCGTGGGAGAGAGCGAGGGCCTTCCCGCACCAGGTGGCGAAGAACTCCATCTCCACCTGGCCGAAGATCTCCACCATGGGGCCCAGCTTCATGTCCCGCAACTGGCGGATGAAGAAATCGCGCTTCGGCCCCCGGCTCCAGCCAAGGAACATGTCGCTGGCGGGTTGCATGCGCCGGTAGCCGTCCACGATGCGCTGGCCCTGGTTCTGGAAGACGCTCTTCCCGGCGTGCGGCTCCAGCACCGATGCGCGCGCTTCCTTGACCTGGAGGAAGAGGGGGTCGTCGCCTCCGGCGGTGAAGAGCAGCACCCAGCAGAGGGTCCCGACGCTGCCGACCCCGACGACCTTGACGGCGGCGTCGTGGAGCTCGTAGCGGTCCAGCAGGGCCCGGTAGGCTGTGGGCAACGTCTCGTGGTACGCGACGAGGGCGTCTCGCACGGCCTGCTGGACCTCACCCGGGGGATGACCCTCGGCGTGGAAGATGGTCGGGAGCTGGTCCTTGATCACGTGGAGGTGCCCGCGCTTCTCCGCCAGCTTCGGGAACATCTCCTCGCCGCGGCTCTTCGCCTGCTCCTTTTCGATGCGCTTGATGATCCGCTTCCGGATCTTGAGGGGCAGGCCCCCAAGCAGCTCTTCAGCCGACAGCGACCGGTACCACAGCTCCAGCGTCTTCAACTGGCTGAACTCGGCCATGGACTCGCGGTAGCTGCGGGCACAGGTCATCGCCGCGTCCCTGGCCACGGCTTCACTCAGGCCGTTGTCGCGGCAGGCCACGACGAAGCTCGCGGCCAGGCGCTTGAGATCCCATTCCCACGGCGCCGGGAGCGTCTCGTCGAGGTCGTTGATGGAGAAGATGATGCGCCGCTCCGGGGTGGCGAAGCCGCCGAAGTTGCACAGGTGGGCGTCCCCGCAGCACTGGACCCGGACGCCAGTGGCCGGTGTCGTCGCCAGGTCGGCCGCCATCGTGAGAGCCGCTCCGCGGTAGAACGTGAACGCGGACTTGACCATGCGCCCGTGGCGCAACGGGAGCAGGTCCTCCACGCGTCCTTTTTCCGACGCGAGCACCAACTCGACCGCGTCCCGCCGGTCCTGCGGGGGCTTCCAGGCGGCGTGCGCCTGCCGCGGGCAGGACTCCCGCAGGGCCTTGCCCGCGGCGTAATGCTCCGTCCGCGTTGGACCGGGAGCTTTGATGGCCGGCGACGAGGGCGCCGGGGTTTCCCTCTTCGAGGATGTTGCCGATCGCTTGCGCATAGTTACCGCCATGATGACATTCCTCCAATCAGATCCCACAACGACACCAGGCCGACGATCGCCAGCAGCACGGCCACGGTGATACTCAGCGGCCAGCGGGACAAGATCGGGAGTTCGTCGCGCCGAAGCATACGCAGGGCGCGCCAATGGGTGATGCCCGACAGCAGGGTGGCCGCGACACCCAGGACGATGAGCGCCATGCCGAAGCGGATCGCGCTCGCGTGAAGCTGGACGGACTCCGGGGTCGGAGACGCCTCCCTGAGGGACCGGAAGAACCCGACCGTGCCGAACCCGAACGTGGCCATCGTCAGCGCGGTTCGGATCCAGGCGAGCGTGGTGCGGTCGAGGGCCAGTTGCGTGCGGAACTTCGCGAAACTCGTGCGCTCCTTTGCCAGGCCCGTCCTCGGATCTGTCAGCTGCGCGTCCATCGCGGATGCCCTCGCGTCGGGAGTGTTGGTCATGCGGCTACCGGTTGGGCGCGGGCCGCGAGACCCAGGCCGTCTGCCACCCGAAGGAGAAGGTGCTGAAGTCGGCCCCGGAGCGCACGATGGCGCCCCTGCTCACCGCCAGTTTGATCGCGTGCCGTCGTCCGACCGGAAAGGCGACCGTCGCGCCCACGCGCGAGTTGGACTGCCGATCGTTGTTGTCGATACCATCGACGGTCGACCGGCCTCCGACGTAGTACGTGGCGTCGAAGGCCGCCCAGAGAAGGCGCGTGAAGTTGTAGCTCAGGTGCGCCTGGAAGGCCCCCATGGGTTCCTGCGTGCGAGTCAGGGTGCCCGGGTAGTACGAGTCGTTGGCCGTGAACAACCAGAGCGCGGAGTACATATCGAGCAGCCACTTCTGTCCCATCGGCTGCGACACGGCGAACTCCGGCTTGAACGCCCAGCGGTTGGTGCCGAGATTGATCAACCGGTCGGGAAAGAACTGGCCTGTCGGCGCGACGACGGTCAGACTGGTCCCCAGGATCGTCCGGCGCGGGGCCTTGGCGAGCTGAACTACCGAGGACGCCGGAGCGCCCCGGAGCAGCACCGAGAGCCTGAAGCGCGCGTCGGAGAGGCCGGCGCGGGTGATGTCCCTCCCCTCCCCGAACACCTTGCCCGATGCCTGCGCCCAGGAATAGGGCAATGCGCCAAACACCTGGGCCGTCTTGCCGAACATGTCGAAAGAGCGCCCGACGCCGATCGAGGGCGTCTCGACGGTGGCCGTGAGGTCCGTGACGGGCAGTGTCGGGTCCGACACGACGCCGCCGTGCGAAACCGCGAAGCCCCAGACGAGAAACGTGCCGTTCACAGGAACGTGGGCATAGGCCCTGGGGTCGAGATCCTGCGCTGACACGGGCGCCGCGACGAGCAACGGCAGGGCGATCGCGAGCATGGCGGAGCGCAGGTGGCGCACGACGCGGTCGAAATCGGTACCGGACCTATGCTCCGCCATGGCGTCTTCTCCTTCGCGAGCCGGCGGCGGCTCGCTATTTCACCTCGACCGTCACCTTCGGAATGCGGCCGGTGAAGCGCGACTTCGCCTCGGCCCCGATGGCTTCGACAGCCGGCGTACCGAGGTCGATGCCCACGTCGGCCCCGCCCTACTTCGCCTCCTCCAGCTTCCTGGAGGTTTCGGCGCCGGCTTTCGCCGCCTCGGCCTTCGTGGCTTCTCCCATCGGCCCGATCTCGATCCTGACGCTGTGGAGCTTGCCGGTGAAGGCGTTGTCGCCCTGCTTGTAGTCCTCGGTCACGGGCATCGCGTCATCCACGCCCACGTCAGCCGTCTCGTCGGCGGAGAAGATCATGGGCTGCGTCCGCTCGATCCGGCCTTCGGCCACCTTCTTGTCGTTCACGTAGATCGTGCCCCGGCCGCCCTTCCCGAGGCCGCCTCCGTCGTAGGCGAACTCGAAGCGGATCGTCGCCCTGCCCGCCGGCACGGCCTGCGCCGAGGCGACCAGGAACCGCTGCATGCCGAGCCAGTTGTACGCGTACATCGGCTTGCCGCCCTTGAAGTACAGGCTGAAGCCGCCGACGCGCCCACCCTGGGCGAGAATGACGCCGTTGGCGCCGCCCTGCGGGATGTCGACATCTGCCGTGATCGTCAAGGACCGGTTCTTGATGTTGATGAACACGTTCTCGGACATGCCCCTCATGCCCTCGCCCAGCGTCAGCGAGGTCCGGTCGCCCATCAGGTCGGGCCGCCCGGCGAGCTTCGCGTTCACGCGCTCGATCACCCGGTCGTCGATGGGCAGCACGTTGTACTTCACGGCCTCCTTCAGGAAGAGATCCTGGAGTTCCTTGAGCTTCGCCGGGTTCTGCGCCGAGAGGTCGTTCGCGAGGCTGAAGTCGGTTCGCGTGTCGTAGAGCTCCCACTTGTCATCGAGCAGCGCGGCGCGCGGCTTCATCTCCCAGGGCGCCCGGTGGATGGTCCGCGCGAACCAGCCCTCGGCGTACAACGCGCGGTTGCCGAACATCTCGAAGTACTGCACCTTGTGGCGCGTCTCCGCCTTGGCGTCGTCGAACGTGTACACGAAGCTCACGCCCTCGAGCGGCTTCTGGGGCGTGCCGTTGACGATCTTCGGCTCCGGCAGGTTCGCGGCTTCGAGCACCGTCGGCGCGACGTCGATGACGTGCTGGAACTGCGAGCGGATCTCGCCCTTCGCCGTGATGCGCTTCGGCCAGGACACGATCACGCCCGCCCGGTTGCCGCCGAAGTCCGACCCGACCTGCTTCGTCCAGGTGAACGGCGTGTCGCCCGCCACCGCCCAGCCGGCGGACATGTGCGCGTACGACATCGGCCCGCCGAGATCGTCGTAGTGCTTCAGGATGTCCGGGACGGTCTCGACCACATCGTTGAAGTAGGTGTACTCGTTGTACATCCCCGCCATGCCGCCCTCGGCGCTGGTCCCGTTGTCGCCGAGGAGGTAGACGATGAGGGTGTTATCGAGCTGGCCTGTCTCCTTGACGGCGTCGAGAAGCCGGCCAATCTCAGTATCGGTGTATTCGCCGAACGCGGCGTAGATCTCCATCTGGCGGGTGAACAGCTTCTTCTCGTCCGCCGACAGTGTCGTCCAGTCCTTGATCGCCTCGGGTTTCGGCGCCAGCGTCGTGCCCGCCGGCACGATCCCCATCTTGATCTGGCGCGCGAGCGTTTCTTCACGCAGCGCATCCCACCCCTGGTCGAACTTGCCCTTGTACTTCGCGATCCACTCCGCCGGCACGTGGTGCGGCGCGTGCGTCGCGCCCGGCGCGAAGTACATGAAGAACGGGCGGTCCGGCGTCATCGCCTTCTGGAACTTCATCCACGCCATGGCCTTGTTGGTCATGTCGTTCATGAAGTGGTAGTTCGGGTCCCTGGGCACTTCCACGATGTTCGTGCCGTGGTACACGGTCGGCGCCCACTGGTTGGTTTCGCCGCCGATGAACCCGTAGAACTCGTCGAAGCCGGAACGCGTCGGCCAGCGGTCGGTAGGGCCGGAGACGCTGGTTTCCCACGGCGCGGTCTCGTGGCTCTTGCCGTAGGCGGCCGTGCTGTAGCCGTTGAGCCGCAGCATTTCGGCGAGCGGCGCCACGCTGTTCGGGCGCTGGGCCGTGTTGCCCGGAAACGCCGTGGCCGTTTCGGTAATCCCGGCCATGTTATTCGAGTGGTGATTGCGGCCGTTCAGCAGCGCCGTCCGCGTGGGCGAGCACACCGCCGTGTTGTGGAACGCGTTGTAGCGGAGCCCCTCGGCGGCCAGCCGGTCGGCGGTCGGCATGTGCACCGGGCCCCCGAACGCGCTCGGGATGCCGAAGCCCATGTCGTCAATCAGGATGACGAGGACGTTCGGCGCGCCCGCCGGCGCCTTCACCTCGAAGCGCGGCGGCGGCGTGGCCTTCCGGGCGTCGAGTTCGGTGATCGCCGGATAGTTCGGTTCCTGGATCGGCAGCACGGTGCGATCCATTGCCGCCGGACCGGCGGCGGGCGACGGCGGAGTTGCGGGTTTCGACCCCGAACAGGCCGCCGTGAACAGCAATACACCGACTGCCGCGGCACTCGGCCATCCCATGCGTCTCATTCCTGCTCCTCCTCCGGACACTGGTTACCACCCAACACCATGCATCAACGACTGCGTCGAGTTGCTGTTGCCGACGTCCTCGTCTCACCGCGGGAACATGAAGATGGCCGCGAAGCGGAACCGCCAGTTCGCCCCGCCCTCGGGGCTGGCCACCGTCGGCCCCGCGCCCACGATGAAGTTCACCGGTCGCTTGCCGAGGAGCGCGACCTTGCTGATGGTGAAGAGCAACGGCGCCGTCCACGTCTCCTCGGCCTCCCAGTTGGCCGTGGCTTCCAGCACGGCCCCCACCGCCAGCCCTCGCCCCAGGTTGTAGTTGACGAATGGCTGGAGAAATGTCGAGTTGACGTCGTCGCGATCGGTGGCGCCGCTCGTGGACCAGAGGTGGTTGAACAACAGGCCCACGGTCCACGGGCCAGGCTGCGTCAGCGCGACCACCGAAGGGCCCATCGCGAACTTCTCGGTACCCAGGGCGGTGTTCGTCGCGGCGGGCAGCAGGAAGACCGGGCCCGCACCCCAGATGATCCGCCCCGACTTCGCCGGCGAGAAGAAGGCCGTCGCCACGACGTCACCCAGGCCGTTCACGCGCACGCCGTCGGCGCCAGGCTGCGAGGTGAGCGGCATGATGACCCGCAGGATGATGTTGGTACTCGGGGTGATGGCGAACGGCACCACCGGCTGGATGTTGAAGATCGTGCCCACCGCCTCGCGGTCTCCGAGGCCGAAGTCCCAGTTGGCTTGCAGCGGGAAGCTGATCAGGCTGGATACGGGGTTCTGTGTCTGCTTGGCGAGCTGCTCGGCGGACGGCGGTTGTTGGGCCGTCTGCGCGGCAACCACCGCTGGTGCCAGCCACGCGATCAGGATAACGATGATCGCGACGGTATTTCTTAGAACCCGCAGACCGCCTGATGTCACTGGTGATGTCACTTGAAGAACCGCCTGACCGTGAAGCTGATGGCGTTGTCCGACGTGGAGAACACCTCGTCGGTCGTATCGCGCGACCGGGTCCAGACGTAGACGAACTCGGAGCGCCACGCGAAACTGTGACGGAAGGCCAGACCGCTTCGAATCCGCTGCCGGCTGGCGAACCGCTCCGCGGGGTCATCCACCGGCATGAACCACTCCCAGTCGGCCAGGAACGTCCGCGCCCCGTCGTCGGTCGACTTCGAGCGGTTGAGGGCGAACTGGAATTCGATGCGGTTCCGCACGCGCAGTGTGGACGATGTCGGTTCGTCCTGGTTGTAGAACAGTTTCCGCTGCTCGACGAGCAATCGATCGCGCAGGATGAACCGGCGGTTCGGCGGGAGTTCGACGGGGCTCAATCGCCGGCCGACGACGGTCGGCACGTCGCGCGAGAACACGTGGAACCGGAGGCCGGCCCGCGGCGTCAACTCGAACGAGTTGAGGCCGTCTGTCTGATGCGTGGTGCCCGTGCCCATTTCGGCGATGACGTCCAGCCAGCTCTTCGCCGAGTACTCGACGTTCGGCGTCAGGCCGAACGTCCGCCAGCCGGGGCGTCCGGGTCGGTGTTCGCCACGAGCGCCTGCGGCTCGAGATCGAGGGCGTAGGACAGGCGGTCGGACCTGAGCCAGTTCAAGGACAAGTCGCCCCACAGTTGCAGGTTCGTCTGCGCAAACGCCGGCCGCCCCGTGGCGCAGAGCAGGAGCCCGCAGCACACCATGGCTGCCCGGATCGACCGCTGACCCGACACGCGGATCCCGGCCGGCGCTCGTCCCGTCTGCGTTGTCATCAGACCGCCGTGGCACTACTGCGCCAGCTTCTGGTAATTCGATTTCGTGATGCGCACTTCGAGCTTGCTGGCCGGGATGGTCAGCACGATGCTGCCGGGGAAGCTGATCCCGCTGGGCATCGACTGCATGACCACCTTCAGCATCGCGGGCTCCTCGGGCTTTTCCAGCCAGGTCTTGACGTCGATCTGGCGCAGGCCCGTGATCGCCTTGTCGAAGGTCACCGTCAGCGCATCGCCCTGCTTCGCGTAGCCCGGGAAGTTGAACGCGACGAGGTCCGGCCCGGCCTGGCCCAGTGATGCCGTGCCGGCGTTCATCACGACCTGGATCTGGCCGGGGTCAGGCGGGACGTACTGGTGAATGAGCGCGGCCGTCGCCTGGAGTTCCTCTTTCATCTCCTCGGTCTTGTTGGCGACGATCTTGCCCCTCAGTCCGCGCTTCTTCTCGGCCGGCGGAGGCTGGACGACCGGTGTCTTCTGGACCTTGCCGTCCGGGCCGTAGCGGCAGGAATCCACCTTGGTCGCCTTGACCTCTCCCTTGAGGCTCAACTCGGTCTTCTCCAGCCACGTGTAGCTGCGCAGGGCCTGCTGGTTGGCGGCCACCGACTGCTTCACGGCCGCGAGCTTCTGCTGCAGGTCCTGCGCGGCGGCCGGCCGGGCGAGGGCCGTGAGGGCGAGCGCCGCGAGGACGCATCCGATGGTCATTCGTTTCATCGTGTTCTCCTGCTTCAACGGACGGCCACGTTCGTCATGATCTCGACCTGGACCGGCGCCGCCAGCGTGAAGGCCTGCGGCGTCTGTGCGGGGATGATCGCCGCCTTCACGTCACCCGCGGCGGCCGCGACGCCGCCGACGCCGGCTCCCGCCGCGGCTCCCCATGCCGCGCCCTCGCCACCGCCCGCGATCGCGCCGATGGCCGCGCCGACGGCCGCGCCACCTACCAGCTTCTTCGCGCCGGAACCCGTCCCGCCCTTGACGCTGAGCGGCTGCGTCTTGATCGACAGCACCTGACCGCCCACCTGCATGTCGGTGAGCGTCACGCTCAACGACGCGGTGCCCTTCATCTTGCTGGCCGAATCGGCGGCGCTGACGACGCCGTAAACCTTGGCGCCGGCGGGCGCGACGAGCCGTCCGTCCGACGCGAGGTCCTGGTCGAGGAAGCCCTGGAAGCGGTCGCCTGCCTTCGCCTTGTCGGAATTGAGCTCAGCGGCGAGCCGGATGACGAGCAGGGTCCCGGCGGCGACCGTGAACGACTCCTTCACGGCGCGAACTGCCGGCGCCGATGCCTCCTCGGCGGATGGGCCAGAGGCCTTGGCAGCCGCGGGCGCTGCGGCCGGCGAAGAGGCTGGGGCTCCAGCCTGCGGCGGCGGCTGCGGCGGACGGTCGACCATCACGTACAGTTCCTTGCCGTCCGACGACAGGTAGGGCACGTAGTACTGCCCATTCGCCGAGAAGTACATCGTATTGAGCTGGACGACCTCGAAGTTCGCAGGCAGCGCGGCGACGAAGACCACGCCCGCCGGCGGCGTCACGCTCACGAACGTCTCCTGGCCGCTGCTCACCACGCGCCGGTAGAAGGCGTTCGCACTCAGGTAGTACGTCGTGCCCGAGACCGTCACGGGCACGCGCTCGGCGGGGAGCGCCTTGACGCTGGCCCCGGTGGGCGGTGGCACCGACTGGTACACGACCTTGCCCTCGCTGCTCGTCGTCTGCTTGCTGTAGGTGCCGTCCTTGGCCATCATGTACGACACGCCCGCCACCATGATCAGGATTGCGCCCACCGGCGGGGCGCTGTAGTAGGCGTAGTACGGCACGGGCACCGGGTAGTAATGGTGCACGCCGTGGTAGGTGTAGGGGCGGTAGTGGACGCCCCCGTAGCAGTAGTAGGGACGGCCGAAGTATGAGGTCGTGCGGTAGCCGGACGGCAGCGTCGTCGTGACTTTTCCGCCGTACGGACCCGCGACCGCTTTCGTATAGCCTCCGTACGGGTTGCGGGCGGCGGCCACGTTGTAGTTGCCGTTGTATTTCGTGTTCACCGAGCCCGCGACGGCCGGCTGCCCGTAGACGGTCCGGCCCGCGACAAGATCCGCCGATGCCTCGCGGCCCGTGCTCGTCTTCGCGCTGCCCTCGATGGTCGCGTAGCCGCCCTGGCCCTCCACGTTGCGCTCGCGCGTCGCGGACTGGCCCCACTTGTTGGTGGTTGTCGAGTTCGTCTGGACCTCGCGGTCTTCGACGTTGACGTCCTTGCTGACCGTCTTCGACGCGCCGCCCTCGGTCGTGAGCGACTTGTTGACGTTGTAGCCGTCCTCCGTCTTGGTAGCCGTCTTGGAGCCAGAGACGTTGCCAGACGCGCTCTCCCGCGAGACCGTGTTTCCCGAGCGGGTGGCGGTGCCGCGCGACGATGCGCGCGACGTCGCGGACACGGACCCCCGGGACCGCTGGGCCCAGAGGACGTTGGTCTGGCCCAGGAAGACCGCAACGGCCACAATCAGCGTCGTGATGGTGCGGGTCATCGATTCCCCCCCTTATCTCCCCCCGCGTGCGCGAAGGCCGGTATCTCCACGCGCTTCGCGCCTTCCGGCGGCGTGAACCTGAACAGGGCCTCGGGCAACCGGGCGTCGAGATTCCATGCGCGGATCGTCACTGAGTACTGCGGCACTTCGTCCTCAGTCTTGTAGCTGATGACCAGCTTGCGCGGCAGCGGCTCGCGCCCGGCGTCGATCCAGAGCTGCCAGTCGATCGTCGCCTGTTCGAACGACAGGTGGTGGCAGGGCACGCCCGCGGCTTCGTGAATCCCCAGGTACACGCCTCGCTGGACGTCGCCCATCAGCCGGTCGTACACGTCGGCATAGAGGAAGTCGGCGAGCGGAATCACGGTGCCTGTCTGGTCGAACACCCAATCGAGGGCGGCGTCGATGGTCGGGGGGACCTCGCCGCCGGCCCAGACGTGCTGCTCGCGGTCCAGGGCCGAGAACGTCTGCCCGTCGTACCAGAACGAGCGGTTGAGCGCGTCGCCGGAGGCATCGCCGACCAGCCGGTCGGGGCGCTGCATAGCGACGCGCCGGACGCTGGTGAGCTGTCGCCGGGGTGCATCGGGCGGCACCTCGTCGTACACCTCTTCGGCCTCGAGCGCCAGGGCCGTGACCCGGGCCAGCCGGTCGCTCATCTGGCGCACCAGTTCCTGGACGCGCGGTTCTACGAGGCGCGACCCCGGGGCGAGATCCGTCTCGATGGGTGGAGGAGGAGGCTCCGGCGGGGGAGCGGCGGGCGCCCCGCCTCTCCCGCACGCCGCCGCCGTCAGCCCGAGCGCCGCGACGAGGCCAAGCCAGCGATGCGTGAACATGAGGTTACTCCTGCCGACGCTCGTACCAGGCATCAGAACCTGAACGCGAAGCCCATGACCGGGCCCTGGGTGAGCACGTCGTATTTGAAGCGCGTGGTGTCCTCGCCGGTCGAATAGTCGAGGTCCAGCCAGCGGTAGCCGAATTCGATGGAAGCCTTCTCCGTCAGGCGCACGCCGATGGTGGGGAAGACCTGCCACGAGAACGTGGATCCGACGCCGAAGCCGCCGATTTCCGTGTAGACCTGGGCATGCCAGCGGCCGCCGCTCTCCGGCGTCCGGAACTGCAAGCCGACGATCGGGTCGAACCACGTCTTCGAGCCATCGATGCTGCGCACCTGGAGCGGGCTGTTGAGGCGAAGGTTGGTGCTCAGGTAATTGACACGCCCGCCGAAGAAGAGGTCGGCGGACGGCGCAAGGCGCCTGAGCCCGTAGAGCGCGAACGCGCCCTGGCTCATGTCGGCGCTCGCCGTCACGCCAATGGGGCCCGGGGCCGTTCCATTCGCGCCGAGCGACATCCAGATCGCATCGCCGCCGACACCCCAGCTGCCCTTGCGCGCCACGACGATGCCCATCGCGCCGAACTGGAGGTTGCTGAAGATGTCGGAGGCCGACATGTCCAGGTCCGCCTCCTGGCCGGCGACCGCGACTGTGCCGCCCATGGCCGCGCCCATGAAGTACGGTGCGACGGTCACGGCCCACGTGCCGGTGGCGGGTGTCTGCGCCGCCGTCGGAGACGCGGCGATGACCGTCAGGCACACGGTGAGTGAGAGCAACAGCGTCTTGCGCATGACGATTCGACCTCTTGCCCTGCTAGAAGCGGAACGAGAGGCCGCCGACGAACTCGAACTGGTTCGAGTACTGGGCGTCGCCGATCACGTAGCAGCCCCACCACGGGTCGCACCAGTAGCCGGCCGCGTCCGACTTGATGTAGGTCGGCGTCCACTGGATCCCGAACTTCATGCCGACGTTCGGCGACGCGTTCACCTTGAGCCCCGCGCCCCAGGTCGTCGAGAACTGCGTGTTGCTCGCCGTCGTGGCCGACGAGCCGTCCGTCCTGGTGTACGACACGCTCCCGTAGTTGGTCGCGCCGAGGCCGCCCATGATGTACGGGCGGGCTTTCGCCTCGGGGTCGCCGAAGTAGTACGCGCCGTAGCCGTGGTAGCCGTCGATGTTGGCGTCCCCGAGCGTCCTGACGGCGGTACCGGCGATCTCGATCTCCGTCGCCTGCCGGCGCCACAGGAACCCGATCTCAGCCGACGGGCTCAGGAAGAAACCAAGCGAGAACCCGAAGTTCAGCGAGTCCTTCGGATCAACGCGGTCGTAGGTATTCCCGTCGAGGGCCTTGACCGGGTCGCCGCTCACGCCGTCGGACAGCGTCCAGCCGATAATCCCCGTGAACTCGACCTTCGGCGTCTGCGCCCAGGCCACCGACGCAGCCGCCAAAACCATCAACGTGCTCACGAGTGCCTTCTTCAACATTCTGACGCTCCTCTACTTGACAATACACATCCAGCCAGCCGCCGTCCGTACGGCAGCGGCTGCAACCGGCAGGCCGGCAACGGTTGCCAGCCTGCTGTGATTACTGACCGCCCAGCCGTTTCACACCTTCCACCAACGAGTGCCAGCCGTACACCAGCGTCACGCGGAACTGGCTCAGGCGCAGATCCTCCGGGTTGTTGTCGCCGAGCGTCGCCCCGTAGCCCACCGTGAGCTGGGCGTTGTCGTTGATCTGGTAGCCCGCCGTGAATGAGAGACCGGCGTTGTTCAGCTTCGACCCGGGGACATCGTCGATGGTCGCCTTCCCGCCCGAGTACCAGGCCACGTCGAGCGAGCCCCAGAACCCCTTGGCGAAGTTGTGGGTCAGGTGGCCCTCGAGCTGGAAGAGCGCGTCGGTCGTCATCGTCGTGCCGACGAAGTCGTTGTTGGGGCCGAAGATCCAGACCGCCGGCAGGAACTCGAGCGTCGTCCGGCGCTCCGGCGCCCAGCTGCCGAGCTGCCAGACGATGGGCGCGCCGATCCGTCCATACCATCGGTTCTGTCCGATGTTGAGCGGCTGGTCGCTGTTGTACTCGCCGATTGGCACGGCCAGGGACCCGATCACGTCGATGGAGAACCCGGGCTCGTAGCGCAGGACGTCGGGGATGCTCTTCATGGCCTTCGGCCCGACGAGGTTCAATCCGAACTGGAGCATCGGGTCGCCGAATCCGCCCGCCGACTGCCCGAACGTTTTGCCGTCCACGACGGCCTGTCCCGAGAGGCTGCCCATGGGGAAGAGCACCGAGGCCATTGCAGCCCGTCCGGACAGGTCGAGCGCCTTCGCGAAGCCCGCCAGCATCAACGTCGCGTAGAAATTGCTGTCGGCGAGAACGGTGTGCGACGGATCGAACGGGTTCGTGTTGCCGCTGACCGTTGTGAAGATGATCGGTATGACGTTGGTGCCCGAGAGCCCTTTCCAATAGGATCGGGGGCCGTCGCCCTGCGCGCGGGCGATCGCCGGAGGGAGGAGCGCGACCACG
>JAWOGY010000009.1:0-7719 GCA_046496425.1 Vicinamibacterales bacterium | reverse complement strand
ATACGCTGCCGCGCCGCGCGGTCCATGCAGCGCGGCTCAACTCTCCATCAACCCGTAACTCCAGGCACGAGAAGGGTTGCAGGCCCGCGTCAACCGATTCTGCGTGCATGGCACGCTGGCTCTGCTAAGCTGGTCGGGGTTTCACCATGTCCGCGCGGTCTGGCGGCGCGAGGTTCGCTCACTTCGGGGTGTTCGAGGCCGACCTGCAGGAGAGGTCTCTGCACAGGGACGGCCTCAAGGTGAAGCTGCAGAACCAGCCGTTCGAGGTTCTGGCGGCGCTGCTGGAGCGCCCGGGCGAAACGGTGACCGGCGAGGAACTGTCCCGCCGGGTCTGGCCCGAAGGCACCTACGTCGAGTTCGAGCACAGCCTGTCCACGGCTATCCTCAAGATCCGCAGGGCCCTTGATGACTCGGCGGAGAATCCCCGCTTCGTCGAGACAATCCCCCGGCACGGCTACCGCTTCATCGCTCCCCTGCAATTGGTGGCGGAGAGCCGGTTCGCGCCAGCGAGCAAGCCACGTTCGCTTCGAAAGCTGTACTGGGCAATCCCGCTCGTCGCGATTGGCGCGCTTGCCGTGGCAGCGGCTGCGTACCTGGTCCCGAATGGGGCAGGGCGGACGGACATCCCGACACCCGCGCCGCTGACCACCACGCCGGGCTGGGAGCACGGCCCCTCGTTCTCGCCCGACGGAACCCGGGTGGCCTACACGTGGTGTGAAGAAGGTACGTGGCAGCTCAGGGGGAATTGCGACATCGTCGTCAGGTCCATCGGGTCGCAGACCTCCCTGACGCTGACCAGCTACCCGTGGATAGACGTCTCGCCGGCGTGGTCGCCGGACGGGCGCGTCATCGCGTTCCTGCGCATTCCGCCGGACGGGATGGCGACGTACCGCCTGGTCCCCGCCTCGTCTGGCGGCGAACGCCAGCTGGCCGAGACGTTCCCTCCCGAGCCGTCCACGCTCTTCGGAGCCGTCATCTCCTGGTTTCCCGACGGGAAGCACGCCGCCATCGTCGTGCGGGATTCGCCGGGCAGACCACACAGCCTCGCGGTGCTGTCGATCGAGACGGGCGCGCGGCGGGCGCTGACCGGCACGGCGCCAACGGGCATCGGCGACACGGCGGTGGCGGTTTCGCCCGACGGCCGCAAGGTGGCGTTCGCCCGGACGGGGCTCGCCCGGACGCCGTCTTCCGACATCTACATCGCCGATGTGGCGAGCGATTTCACCATCGAGGGTCCGCCGCGGCGGCTGGCGTTCAACCAGCCGGCTCCGATCTCGCTGGCGTGGATGCCGGATGGAGAGGCGATCATCTTCTCGACCGGGCGCGGATTGTGGAGGATGCGCGTTACGGGCGGGGGGACCCGTGCACCCGAGCGGCTGGCGTTCGCCGGCAGCCAGGCGTCGGATCCCGCCGTGTCGCGCGATGGACGGCGTCTTGCCTATTCACAACACCAGGTCCGCCAGAACGTCTGGCGCGTGGAGCTCGCCGGCGGTAGCGGGACCGCAGGACCGCCGCGTCAGCTGATTCCATCGACGCGCGAGGACGGCTGGCCGCAGTACTCACCTGACGGTGGGCGCATCGCCTTCCTGTCGGATCGCTCCGGGGTGCGTCAGATCTACCTCTGCGACGCCGGCGGCTCGAACCTCGTGCAGTTGACCTCGCTCGCGGACGGGGTGGAGCGGCCGTATCCCGGCTGGTCTCCGGACGGCCGGAGGATCGTGTTCGCCGCGAGGGCCGCGGGCAATGTAGACCTGTACGTGGTCGATGTCCAGGGTGGCGCGCCGCGCCGCCTGACGTCTGAGGTGTCGGCCGAATATCACCCTCAATGGTCGAGGGACGGCAAGTGGATCTACTTCGCGAGCGATCGGACCGGCGCGCCACAGATCTGGAGAATGCCCGGAAGCGGCGGCGGCGCCGTGCAGGTGACCGAACGCGGAGGCGAGGGTCCGTTCGAATCTCCCAACGGCCGGTACCTCCACTACTTCAAGGCGGGAACCGGCGGCGCCGAGCAGTTGTGGAGACGCCTGCTCGCGGGCGGTGAGGAGCACCAGTTGCTGCCCGAGGTCTTCCGCGGCAATTTCGCGATGGCGGGCGAGCGCGTCTACTTCATCCCCCAGCTGGATGTCGCGTGCGGCTGCTATCACCTCCAGTGGCTCGACCTCGCGACGGGCAGCAGCGCACCGCTGATGGACGTCAAGGACGTGGGCGGGGGCCTCTCCGTCTCGAGCGACGGCCGGTTCCTCCTGTACACGACGGTGGTCCACACAAGCGGGGACCTGATGCTGGTGGAGGGGTTCCGCTGAGGCGCGATCCGCTTCCGCAGCGGGTCGTGCCGTGCCTGCCGGGATGGGGCCTTCGTAAAGCTCGGTCATCTTCACCGGCATCCAGATGCCGGACGCCGCGTCCCGCCGGTAGGTGACCTCGATGTCCACCAGGCTGTCGAGCTCGACGATCGAGGGAAACATGTCCGACATGTTCGCGGGCGGCTGCCTGCGCCGCGGAGCCGATTCGCCACCCGTGGTGGCGGTCGAGGCCACTCCGCCTGTCGTCGCCTAGCCGGTCGTCCCCGTCGAGCCCGGCGGCGGCGGCGTGACGAACTCTGCCACCGCACTCGCGGCGGACAACGAACCGCCCGGTGGTATACTCCGAGCACAATACTAAGAGTATTGGCCCCGGCGGGCCCTTTGGCCGCCGGGACTCGAGCTGCCGGCAGACGACTGACAATTCCGTCATCGTCTGAGGTGCCGGTACGTAAATAGTCCCGACCCCGATCGGAGGATACGACATGCGAAGAGGATTGTTGGCCGCAGCGTTGATGGCGATGGTGGCGTCGGTCGTGCCCGCGGCCGCGCAGGATGCGGTGAAGGCCGACCCGAAACACTACAAGGTCGTGTTCGAGAACGATCAAGTGCGCGTGCTGCGCGTCACGTACAACCCGGGCGAGACGTCGGTGATGCACGCGCATCCGGCGAGCGTGGCCGTCTTCCTGACCGACGTGCGCGGCCGCTTCACGATGCCGGACGGCACGAAGCAGGACCTGACGGTGAAGGGCGGTACCACCCAGTGGGAGCCGGGCGGTACGCACATGCCCGAGAACCTGGGCGACAAGCCGTTCGAGTTGGTCCTGGTCGAGCTGAAGGCTAAGGCACCGGGTACCAGGTAACAGGGCGCGAACGGGGGAGCGCCTGTCAGAACCCCCGGACGGCACGGACTGCGTGCCTGTACCGCCCGGGGGCTGACGATTTCGTCATCATTCGAGGCACCTGTACGTAAATAGACCCGACCCCTGTTCTCCTCTCACGCGCGGCCGGGGCGTATAATCCCGCCGTCCCGACATGAGGCTGTCAAGAGGAGCGGCGTGACCGGGCACACGAAGACCGCCGACCGGCTGGTGATGGCGCTGGCCGTCGCGACGGGCCTCGCATCCATGGGTCTTTTCGCCTGGGCCGGCCGCCCGACGCTCGTCCCGCTGGGCTGGTCACCAGGCGCCGCGCTGGCGTGGGACGCGGGCCTCTCGCTGCTCTTCTTCGCGCAGCACAGCGGCATGGTGCGGCGGAGCTTCCGCGCCCGCCTCGCGCGCTTCGTGCCAGCCCGCTTCGACGGCGCCTGCTTCGCGATCTGCTCCGGCCTCACGCTGCTCTTCGTCGTCGTGCTCTGGCAGCGCGTCGGCATCCCGGTGTTCGAACTCGAGGGGGCGGCGCGATGGATCGCCCTGGCCCTGAACGGCATTGCGGCCGTTCTCCTCGTGCTCAGCGGCTACGCCGTGCGGCGCACGCTCGACATCTTTGGCCTCAGGCCGATCCGCGCGCACTGGCGCGGCATGGCCCCCCGGCTGGCACCCTTCAGCGTCGACGGCCCGTTCCGCTGGGTGCGCCATCCGCTCTATGCGTGCATCCTCGCCCTGCTCTGGATCCGGCCGCAGATGATGGCCGACGGCCTCCTGCTGTCGATCCTCTGGAGCGCCTGGATCGTCGCCGGCACGCTGCTCGAGGAACGGGATCTCGTGGCCGACTTCGGCGACGTGTACCGGCGCTACCAGCGGCAGGTGCCGATGCTGGTCCCCTGGCGCGGCCCCGCGCGCTGACGCGCCGCGGCCGGAGACGCCGGCGTGCCTGGCGGATGCGCGTGATCACCTGGGCACGACGATTCTCACCGAGGTCTCGAACCGCTTGAAGTTCGAGTAGCTGGCCTCGGCCACCGTTCTGCCCCTCACGGGGGCGTGCGTGCCGAGCGGGATGGGCCCTTCGTACAACTCGGTCATCTTCACCGGCATCCAAATGCCGGACGCCGCTTCCCGCCGGTAGGTGACCTCGATGTCCACCAGGCTGTCGAGCTCGACGATCGAGGGGAACAACTCCGACATGTCCGCGGGCTGTGGCCTGGGCCGCGGAGCCGATTCGCCACCCGTGGTGCGGGTCGAGGTCACTCCGCCGGTCGTTGTCTGGCCGGTCGCTCCCGTCGAGCCCGGCGGCGGCGGCGTGCCCTGTGGCGGCTGAGCCTGTGCGGGCGGCGGCGCGGGCGCAGGGGGCTGCACGACCGTCGCCTGCTGCGGCGGCGGCGTGACGAACTCTGCCACCGCCGCGCCGCCCATCCGGGCGGGGTCCCCGCCGCTCATGAAGCTCAGGTTGGCGAAATTGCGCAGGCGAAGCCTGGTGCGCACGATGGTGCCGTCGGCCGGGTTCACCCAGACAGTGCCCTCGCACGGCACGTCGGTGCCGTCGCCCTTCATCACGAGCGTCGGCCTCGCGGTCTCCTTGAACTCCAGCGCCAGAGTTTCCACGCCGTCGATCTTCTTCGTGCCCGCGCGGCGGAAGGTGAAGCGGCCGGCAAGCTCGGGGTGGAAGAAGAAGAGCGCGGTGGTGGGCACGTTGAAGTTCCGGATGACGGGCCCCACGTTGTAGCGGGCGCTCTCGTCGGCGATGCGCCGAAGCTCCGCCTCGCCGCCGGCCGGGCCGGTGAGGAGGCTCATCAGGCGGTCGCGCCTGTCCGACACGGGCTTCCCGTCCACCTCCACGACGTCGCGGAAGCCGCTCCAGCCCACGCGGCCGGCCGCCTTCACAATGGCGAACTCCGAGACGAGCATGCGCGGCCGGACGGAACGCTCCTCGACGGTCACGCGCTGCGTGTACTTCTCGACGCCGACGATGACCGACGCCTCGGCCCCGTAGCCGGCCACGTAGGCGGACATCTTCTGCACGACGTCGTCCATCTCGCGATCAGCCGGCGTGGCGGGCGGTGCGGCGGGGGCCGGGGCCGGCGGCGGGGCAGGCGCTGGAACGGGAACCGGAGGTGCGACATCTGGCGCGGGTCGGTCGGGCGCGGCGGCCACGCCTGCCGGAGGAGCGGCCGTGAGGGCCGGCACCGCGAGGGCCGGCACCGCCGCATCGGCGCGGAACGTCCTGCGCGCCCGCACGCTCGTGCCCCAGCCGCGATCGCGCACCTTCACATCGATCCCGTGCGCCTTGCCGTCGCGGTCCGCGGCCTCGATCTCGAACGCGAGCACGTAGCCGGCCGACAGCTCGCGCCTCAGGCGGCTGAAGCCGATTTCGCCCGACACGGGCGTCAGCGCAAGGCCGCCGGTCGTGGCCGCCAGCGCGTAGGCCGCCGACTGCGCCTGGTCGATCTCTTCGGGCGCGGCGCGCATCTGATCGGTGCGCGCCTGGTAGCCCGGGTCGCGCACCTGAAGCGCGTGCACCGTGACGCGCGCGCGGGCCGCCCGCGCCCCGAGCGACGCGAGCGTGGTGAGGTTGTCGGGCGTCAGCACCGGCCCGCCCGTCACCAGCACGACGTGCTTCGGGCCGTCGACATCGGCGAGCGCGTCGATCAGGGTGCCGAGGTTGGCCAGCGCGGCGTCCGCCCGCTCGCGCGCGTCGCGGGCGATCTCCTGAACCTGCGCCTGCACCTGGCCGGGGCAGTGGTCCGGCTGCTGATGACACTCCCGCTCGATGATGGGCTTCAGCGAGAGCGGGAAGGTTGAGGACATGCCCAGGCTGTTGACGACCGTGAACACGCCGCTCGTTCGGTCCGTCTCCGTGCGGATCGCCTCGTCGCGGCCGACGTTCCACGGGCCGAAGGGCGGGCGGTACGTGCCAACCGAGCGGCGGATCCGATCGCGGATGCCGTCCCGCGTTTCGGCGAAGTTGAAAGACGAGGCGTTGACCGCGGAAGTCATCAACGCGACGCCATCGCCGGGCGGCAGGCCGTCCACGAACCGCGCCGCCGCGGCGAGCACCTGCTGGCCCTCGCCGGCCGGCACGTGCTCGCGGTCGATCACGAGGACGAAGCGGCGGGGCTCCACCGCTGGGGCGGCCGGCGCCGCTCCTTCCGATGTGGCGTCCGGCGGGGGTGCCGCTTCACCGGCGCTCACGAGGCGCACGGAGTGGACGCGCCTCGGCTGCCCGTCCACGGTGAGTGTGAAATCGCCAGGCTCGAGCGTCGTGACAGGCGCGCCGCCGCGGTCGATCACGGTGACGTCCACGAGGACGATGTCGATGCCCGACTGGAAGCGGCGCTGATCGGTTGGGGGCGCCTGGCCTCCGGATGCGGCGGCAGCGGCAACGACGAGCGCGGCGGCGAGTGCGCGGCGAACCGGCCGGCGGTGCATGGCCGGACCTCCTTGAACAGGTGGCAGCGGCAGGCGGCAGGCGGCAGGCGGCAGGCGGCAGGACAACTATACCACTGCCGGAATCCTGAGTTGCGCCTGGCTGATAGCGCCTCGCCCGGCAGTCGTAGGGCCGCCGAGGCTGGCGGTCGAGCGGCGCTCGCTATTTCCTGACCGACGTCATCTGGCTGTAGACGACCTGCCAGCGGCCGTCGCGCTTCGCGAAGAAGTCCACGCCCCTCGACCTGTCGGCGAACGGCTTGCCCCTGTACGTGCCGGTCGCCTCTCCCTCCAGCGACACGATGGCCGCGTCGCCGAAGACGCGCACCTGCACGTCGCGCAGCGCCGCCGACTCGATGCGCAACAGGCCCGACTTGAAGGCGGCCAGCTGCGCCCGGAAGTCCACGGGTTTCCCGTCCACGATCTGCACGTGCTCTTGTGCAACGTGACGTTCGAAGAACGCGATGTCGCGGTTCTTCGCCGCGGCCGTGAAGCCGCGCTCGATCTCGAGCAGCGCCTGTTCGTCGGCGCCGTCAGCCGTCGTCCCCGGCACGGGCTGGTCGCTGGCTCCCATGACCCAGTCCCACTTCCACGAGCCGTCGCCTTGCCGTCGCGCTGCTACCGTCCAGTTGCCGGTGTCGGAGTGCGCCGCCGTCCAATCGGCCTTGGGGACGAGCTTGTTCGTGTAGGTGCCGTGCATGATGGCGAGGTTGCCTTCGACCTGCACGTCAGCGGCGACGGTCGTCATCTCCACGTCGAACTGGCCGAAGAGCATCTGGTGGAACGCCGCCACCGCGTCCTTGCCGGTCATCGCGGGCATGTGCGGCTCGAAGTACGCCGTCTCGTCGGTCATCATCGCGACGGACGCCGGGGCGTCCCTGGCGACGATGCCCTGGGTGTACGCCTCCATCGTCTGCCTCACGGCCTGAACGTCTGCGAGGTCGTTCACCTTCGGCGCGCAGGCGGGCGTGAGGGCCAGGGCCAGGAGTACCGCAGAGCACTTCGTCATGGGACCGACCTTTCCTGGGGGCAAGCAATCCAGGGCGGGCTCGGGGGGCTTCGGACTGAGGCGAAACGCGAACCAGCATACGCCCGCGCGCGCCCATTGACAAACCGGC
>JAWOGY010000279.1:0-12894 GCA_046496425.1 Vicinamibacterales bacterium | reverse complement strand
GTCCCAGCAGATCGCGCAGGAGTTGGAGACGATGGCGTCGAGCGTGTCGGTGGGATCGAGCGGGTCGAGCGAGTTCGCCGTCGTCTCGGTGAGCAGCCTCTCGGGCAACCTCGATCGGACGCTCGATTTGGCGGCGGATATTCTGCTCAACCCGTCGTTCCCCGACGCGGAACTCGCGCGCTACAAGGTCCGCCAGAAGGCCAGCCTCGTGCAGATGCGCTCGATGCCCCAGTTCCTCGCGGCGGAGCGCTACGGCCGAGCCATCTACGGGGACCATCCGAACAGCCGGGTGATGCCGACCGTCGAATCGATCGACAAGGCCACGCGCGACGCGCTGGCCGCGTTCCACAAGGCCCGCTACGTCCCAGACAACGCCATCGTGGCGATTGTCGGCGACATCACCCTCGCCGAGGCGCGCGCGAAGCTGGAGGCCAGGTTCGGCGGCTGGAAGAAGGGCGGCGCCGCGCTGCCGCCTGTGATCGACCCGGCGCCCATCGGGCCCGGCAAGGTGTACCTGGTCGATCGGGCCAATTCCGTGCAGACGAGCTTGGTGGTCGGCATCCCGGCGATCAACCGGACGAGCCCCGACTACGAGGTCTTCTCGCTGCTCAACGCGATCATCGGCGGCGGACCGACCGGGCGGCTGTTCCTCAACCTGCGCGAGGAGAAGGGCTGGACCTACGGCGCGTACAGCGGGCTCACCGCGCCCCGGTTCCGCGGCGACTGGGCGGCCCAGACCGAGATCAAAGGCGACGTGACCGACAAGGCCGTCAGCGAGATCCTCAACGAGGTGAAACGGACGCGCACCGAGCCGATTCCGGACAAGGAGTTCCTCGACAAGAAGCGGTCGCTCGTGGCGAGCTTCGCGCTCTCGCTCGAGACGCCGGCGGCGATCCTCAACAACTATGTCACCTCGCGGCGCTACAAGCTGCCGGCCGATTACTGGGACAAGTACCCCGAGCGGCTGATGGCGATCACGAAGGAGCAGGTCCAGGCGGCTGCCGTGAAATATCTGGATCCCGCGCGTCTCCAGATCGTGGCCGTCGGCGACGGCAAGAAGATCGGCGAGGGGCTCAAGCAGTTCGGGGCCGTGGAGGTCTACGACCTCGACGGCAAGATCAAGATGCCCTGACGCGGGGCGAGTGACGCTCGACCCGGGATTCGACCAGCTCCGGGGCGTCGAACGCATCGGGCGCGCTACCGGATGAGGTAGAACCTCCGCGGGTAGCCGTCCACCCAGCGCGCGGCGCCGCCGGTGAAGACCGCCTCGTCTTCGAAGCCGGTCGAGACCTCCACGTTGCCCCACTCGGGGATGTCGGCCGCAACGGAGAACTCGATCGAGTAGACCGTGTCGGCGTGGAGCGGGTGCTCACCCGTGCCGGGCACGAACTCCTGCTTCTCGCTCATGCCGATCACGGTGCCCGACCCGTGCCCGTACGGGCCGATGGGGTGCGTGTAGACGGTCGGGCGCAGGCCCTCGGCGCGGCCCCGCTCCAGGATCGAGCGAAGGATGTCGTTGCCGGTCCGGCCCTCGCGCAGCTCCGCGAGGTGGATTTCCTGCAGCCGGTTCCCCTTGCGCAGCAACTCGCGCAGGCCGGCGGGCGCGTCGGTTTCGCCAGGGCGCAGCACGTAGGCGTTGTGCTGCATGTCGGTCGTGAGCCCCAGGTACGTGATGCCCACGTCGCAGTGCAGCAGGTCGCCGCGGCGGATCACGGTGTCGCGCTCACCGTGGAGCTTCCGGTCGGCCGGCGACCGCTTGATGTCGATCGACGGGTGGAACCACGTGTCGAGGCCGAGCGCGTTGATGCGATCCCGGATCCACCACCGCACATCGTCGGCTGTGGTCACGTCGGGCGTGATGACGCGGTTCGAAAAGAACTCGGCGATCAGATCGTGGGTGATGCCGGCGAGGTGGCGATAGAGGCTGAGCTCGCGCGGGCCGCGGGTCTCGTACCAGCCCATGGCCACTTTCTCGGCCGAGACGAGGCGGTCCACGTACTTCTTGTCGAGGGCCTGCTCGAGTTTCGCCTTGTGAAAGGCCGACAGGCCGTTGCCGTGGGCGAACTCGTCGTGGTAGTCGAAGTGCGGTGCGTAGTTGATGCCGATAGTCTTCGGATCGTGCTGCCGGATGTAGTCGGCAACGACGGTGAACTGGTGGTTCGCGCCCTTCGATCGGTCGGTGAAGAGGTTCGTGTACATGGGGCCCGACGTCGACGCGCCGTGCCAGTTCGCCGTGAGCTTGCGGAACCCGTCCTTGCTGTCGTGGAAGAGGAGGATCGACAGGCGCCGCGCCGAGAACATCGGCTGGGCGACCAGCGTCATGTAGACGGGGTCTTCCGCGTACTCGAAGGTGACGACGAGCCACATCTCGAGGCCTTCGCGGCGCATGATGGCGGGCAGGATGTTGTCGAGCCGCCACTCGAGGATCTCGTTCTGCACGCGGGCGCGCTCGCGGAGCGGCAGGATGCGGTCGACGTCGCCGGCCCGGGCCATTTCCCAGGCGAGCGGTGCCTGAGGGGCCGCGGCCTGCCGGGCCGCAGGCGCGGTGCCGGCCAGCGCGACCAGGGCCATGACGGCGAGGACGAAGAGGGATCGCAGCGGAAGCGTACTGGGCATGAGTTCACCGTAAAGGGGCGGGCCGATTTTAGCGCGAGCCGCGGGCGGTTGCCAGCCCGGAAGGCGCGCGGTTAAGCTGTCCCGCAACGCCGCCGCCCCCGGACACCGCCTGGAGAGAGACATGACCGCGAAACGCCTGCTGCCGCTCGTTGCCGCCCTTTGCGCGCTCCCCGCCATGACGACGGCGCCGCTCCTGTCGCAGGAGGCGCCGCCGGCCGCCTCGCCCCCGGCACTGCTCGGCGCGCCGGCGTTCCGCAACGTCGGCCCGGCGCGCCAGAACGGGCGCATCCTCCACGTGCTCGTCAACGAGCGTCAGCCGTCCACCTTCTACCTCGCGCCGGCGACTGGCGGCCTCTGGAAAACGGTCAACAACGGCACGACCTTCGAGTCGGTGCTGCCCGACAAGAGCGCGGTCGCGATCGGCCACGCGGCGCTCGCGCCCTCGAACCCCGACATCGTCTGGGTGGGCACGGGCGACGCGGCATCGGGGCGCATCCCCCTGCGCGGCTTCGGCGTGTGGAAGTCGGCGGACGCGGGCAAGACCTGGGCCCATATGGGCCTCGCCGACACGCGCCACATCGGGCGCATCAGTATCCATCCGCGCAACCCCGACATTGTCTACGTGGCGGCGGTCGGCTACCACTTCTCGAACGGGCCGGATCGCGGCCTCTACAGGACGGCGGACGGCGGCAAGACCTGGACGAAGGTCCTTTTCAAGGGCGACGGCGTGGGCGTGGTCGACGTGGTGATCGATCCGAAGAAGCCCTCCACGGTTTTCGCGGTGACGTACGACAAGCAGCGCATCCCGTGGAACTTCGACGAGGGCGGGTCGGAAACCGGCATCTACAAGTCGACTGACGATGGGAAGACGTGGCGCAGGCTGGCGGGCGGGCTCCCGACGGGCAAACTCGGACGGAGCGGCCTGGTGATCTACCCGAAGAACCCCGCGATCATGTACGCCGTCATCGACAACCTCAACCCGCGCCCGCCCGCCCCGGCCGTGCCCGGGCAGCCGGCGCCGGGCGGCGCGCAGGCTGGCGCGCGGGCCCAGGGACCGCGGCCGATTGGCGGCGAAGTCTACCGCTCCGAGAACGGCGGCGAGACGTGGGTGAAGCGGAACGCCGATGGCGAGAGCATCGGCGGCGGCAAGTGGTACGGCTGGATCTACGTCGATCCGAACAACGACCAGACCGTCTACGTGCCCAGCGTGAGCTTCTACCGATCGCTCGACGGCGGGAAGACCTGGGGGAAGAAGGGCCCCGAGAACCTGGCGCGCTCCTTCCACGTGGATTACCACGGCTTCTGGGCCGACCCGCGCGACTCGAAGCACCTCATCCTCGCGAGCGACGGTGGCCTCGCCTTCTCGTGGGACGCCGGCGAGACGTGGGACGTGGTCGATCACCTGCCGCTCGCGCAGTACTACGCCGTCGGCGTCGACATGGAGGAGCCCTACAACGTCTACGGCGGCTTGCAGGACAACGGCTCGGTGAAGATCCCGTCGAACGGGCCGCGCGGCGCCATCACGCGCGACGACTGGACGATGACCGGCGGCGGCGACGGCATGTATAACGTCGTCGATCCGGAGGACAGCCGGTGGCTGTTCAACGCGTCGCAGCTTGGCGCCATCCAGCGCGTCGATCAGCGCGCGGGCACGTCGCGGTCGATCCGGCCGCCGGCTCGCCGCACGGGCGCGCCGTACCGCTTCCACTGGACCGCGCCCATCCACCTCTCGCCCCACAACCCGCGCATCGTGTACTTCGGCGCACAGGTGCTGCTGCGCTCGGTGAACCGCGGCGACAGCTGGCAGGAGACGAGCCCCGACCTCACGACGAACGACCCGGAGAAGCTCAAGGGCAACATCGAGTTCTGCACGCTGACGACGATCGCGGAGTCGCCCGTCACGCCCGGCGTGATCTGGGCGGGGACCGACGACGGCAAGGTGCAGGTGACGAGAGACGGCGGCGGGACGTGGAAGGACGTGACGGCGAAGATCGCCGCGGCCGGCGGGCCGGCCGATCATTACGTGACGCGCGTGTTCGCGTCGCCGCACAAGGACGGCACCGCGTTTGTGACCAAGACCGGCTGGCACCGCGACGACTACACACCGTTCGTGTTCCGCACCGACGACTTCGGTGACACGTGGACGGCGATCGGCAAGGGCCTGCCCGACGGCACGGTGTACGCGTTCGCGCAGGATCGGAGGAATGCTGACCTGCTGTTTGTCGGCAGCGAGATGGGCGTGTTCGCCACGCTCGACGGCGGGAAGACATGGGCGCCGTTCGGCACGGGCCTGTCGCCGTATCCGATCGTCCACGACCTGTTGATCCATCCGCGCGAGAACGACCTGGTCGTGGCCACGCACAGCCGCGGCATCTTCATCGCCGACATCTCCGTGCTCCAGGAGGCCGGTGCGGCCCTCGCGGCGCCGGACGCGCACTTGTTCGCGGTGGAGCCGAAGATCCAGTGGCCGCGGCGTGCCATCGGCGGCACCATCGGCGGCGACCGCCAGTTCGTGGCGCCGAACGAGCCGGCGGGGCTGGTGGTCAACTATTTCCTGAAGGCGGAGGCGAAGGAGAAGGTCGCCATCCGGATCACGACCGCGGCCGGCGACACGGTAGCGGTGATCGAGGGGAAGGGCGCCGCCGGCCTGAACTCGGTGGTGTGGGACTTCAGGCGGACCGGCGCGAAGCCACCGTCACAGGCTGCGGCCGGTCAGGCGCCCGCAGCACCGGGCCCGCGCATGCAGGTCGTGCTCGCGCCGCCGGGCGAGTACGTCGCCGTCCTGGAGATCGGCGACAGGAAGCTGACCACGCGCGCCACGGTGCGTCCGGCGCCGGAGAGAAACTGAGAGAACGCAATTGCGCCTGGAGAACCGGCGGTGGACGATCCTGGCCACCCACGCCGGCATGAGCTGGAGCGCCTGTCGCCCTTCGCGCACGGCGTCTGCTTTCCTTCCCAGCCCCGCGTACGCGATGCCCAGCGACCCATGGAGCCGCGCATCGTCCGGCGTGGTCCGGGTTCTGGTTTCGAGCAGCGCCGCCGCGGCGCGGTAGCCGCGCCGCCTACGCGCAGCTCGCACGTTACGTCGCGATCTTCGTCACCCATCGCACCAGCCGTTCGATCCTCGGGCGATACGGCGGATAGAAGTGGCCCACGAGCGCCGGAAACCCCTGGGTGACGACGCCCCGCTCGTGCGAGAACGCCTTGAACCCGAAGTGCCCGTGGTAGCTGCCCTGGCCGCTCGCCCCGGCGCCGCCGAACGGCAGATTCGGGTTCGCCAGGTGCAGGATGACGTTGTTGATGCAGCTGCCGCCGGCCGGGATGGCGTCGATGATCTGTTCCGCCGCCGCGTGGCTGCTGCTGAAGACGTAGAGCGCCAGCGGCTTGCCGTGGGCGCGGGTGTAGGCGTATACCTCCCCGAGCGACTGGTAGCGGAGGACCGGCAGCACGGGGCCGAAGATCTCGCCCTGCATGATCGGCGAATCGATGGTGACGTTCGACAGCAGGGTCGGCGCGACGAACCGCTGCCCCTCATCGGCCTGGCCGCCCAGCTCCAGCACGGCCCCCTGCGCCACGCTCTCGTCGATCAGCGCTTTCAGGCGGCCGCACGAGGCGGGATCAACCATGCGGCAGAAGTCCGGTGTCGCGGCCCGCGCCTCGTCCGAACGTCCGTAGAAGTGCGCTATGGACGCTCCGGCCTCCTGGACGAAGGCGGCGTACTGCGACGCGTGGACGAACACGTAGTCGGGAGCCACGCACGTCTGCCCGCCGTTGAGGAACTTCCCCCACGTCACGCGCCGGGCCGCGGCCCGGACATCGGCGGTCTCGTCGACGATGACCGGGGACTTCCCTCCAAGCTCGAGTGTGATGGAGGCCAGGTGCCTCGCGGCAGCCGCCATGATCTGCCGGCCCACCGTCGTGCTCCCGGTGAAGAAGATGTGATCGAACGGGAGTTCCAGCAGCGCCGTGCCGACGGAGTGGTCGCCGAGGAAGACCGCGGCTTCCTCCTCGGGGAAGACGCGCTCGATCAAAGCTTTCAGGAAGGCCGCCGTCGCCGGGACCTTGTTCGACGGACGGAGCATCACGCAGTTGCCCCCCGCGATCGCCGCGACGAGCGGGTTCACGGCCAGGTTGAAGGGGTAGTTCCACGGCGCGAGGATCAGCACCACACCCTTCGGCTCGTAGCGGATCTGGCTGCGCATGCCGGTGAGGAGCAGCGGCGTGCCGACGCGGCGGGGCCGCATCCAGCCGTGAAGATGCCGGATCGTGTGGCTGATCTCGACCAGCGTCGGCTGGATCTCCGTGAGCTCGACCTCGATCGCGTGCTTGGAGAAGTCTGCCGCCAGGGCCTGTCGCAGCTCGCCGCGACCGGCCACGACGGCCTCTTTCAGGCGTCGCAGGCGGTCGCAGCGTTCTGCGGCGGTCGTCCTCGCCATGACCCAGCGGTGCTTCTGCTGCTTCTGGAAGACGTCCTGGATGCGCGTCGTGGTGGCTGGCTCGGGCATGGAGTGACATTATCGCGCCAGAAGCCCCCGCTTTACTCCCCGCCGGGCGTTGTGGTTCGATGGGCACGTCGAGTCTCGCCATCCAAGGAGTCGCACGATGAAGATCGGGTACCGTCGGTTCGGTTGGCTGTGCGCCGCGCTCGTCGCGGGCGTAGTTCTCGCCGGAGGGGCCTGTTCGCGGCAGGCCGGGCCCTCGCGCCTGGACTATCCGCAGACGAAGAAGGTCGATCACGTCGACACCTACCACGGCGTCCAGGTGGCCGACCCCTACCGCTGGCTCGAGGACGACAACTCGGCCGAGACCGCGGCGTGGGTGGAGGCGCAGAACAAGGTGACCTTCGGCTACCTGGAGCAGATCCCCTACCGGGCGGCGCTCAAGGCGCGGCTCGAGGCGCTCTACAACTATCCCAAGTACGGGGCGCCGTCGCGCAAGGGGGAGCGGTTCTTCTTCACCAAGAACGACGGCCTGCAGAACCAGAACGTGCTCTACGTCCAGCAGGGCCTGGAGGGCGCGCCCGAGGTGCTGATCGATCCCAACACCTGGTCCGCCGACGGCACCACGCGCCTCGGCGCCTTCTCGCTGTCGAAGGACGGCAAGTACGCCGTCGTCGGCATCTCGCGCGCCGGATCGGACTGGCAGGAATTCGGCGTGATGGAGGTGGCGACGAAGACGATGCTGCCCGACAAGCTCGAGTGGATCAAGGTGTCGGGCGCGGCGTGGCGCGGCGACGGCTTCTTCTACAGCCGCTACCCGGCGCCGGCGAAGGGCAAGGAGCTCTCGTCGTCGAACGAGAACCACCAGGTGTACTTCCACAAGGTGGGCACGGGGCAGTCGGCCGACGAGCTGGTGTTCGAGGACGCGGCGAACCCGCAGCGGTTCCACACCCTCGGCACGACGGAGGACGAGCGGTTCGCGATTCTCGACGTCTCGGACCGCGGCAAGGGCAAGAAGGGCAACGCGGTGTTCCTCCGCGATCTCTCGAAGAAGGAAAAGGCGTTCCGCCCGCTCATCGGGACCGTCGGCGACGACTCGTACAACGTGATCGACAACGTCGGCGACAAGCTGCTGGTGCAGACCGACCGGGGCGCGCCCAACGGGCGGGTCGTGCTCATCGACCCGGCGCGGCCCGACGAGGCGAACTGGACGACCATCCTGCCCGAGCGAACGGAGCCGCTGCAGGGCGCGGGCACGGCCGGCGGCAAGCTGTTCGTCACCTACCTGAAGGACGTGGCCACCGTGGCCGAGGTGCACGCGCTGGACGGCGCGCTCGAAAACGTCGTCGAGCTGCCGGGGCCGGGCGCGGCCGGCGGCTTCGGCGGCGAGCGCGACCACGCGTTCGTGTTCTACACGTTCACGAGCTTCGACGTGCCGCCCACGATCTACCGCTACGACATCGCGACGAAGCAGAGCAGCGTGTTCCGGACGCCGGAGATTCCCGGCTTCGACGCCTCGACGTACGAGACGAAGCAGGTGTTCTACACGAGCAAGGACGGCACGCGCGTGCCGATGTTCCTCGTCCACAAGAAGGGCCTGAAGCTGGACGGCACGAACCCCACGCTGCTCTACGGCTACGGCGGGTTCAACGTTACGACATCGCCGGGCTTCTACGCGCTGCGCATCGCGCTCGTCGAGAACGGCTTCGTCTACGCGTCGGCCAACCTGCGCGGCGGCGGCGAGTACGGCGAGACGTGGCACGAAGCGGGCATGAAGCTGAACAAGCAGAACGTGTTCGACGACTTCATCGCCGCGGCCGAGTGGCTCATTGCCAACAAGTACACGTCGCCGGCGAAGCTCGCCGTTCAAGGCGGGTCGAACGGGGGCCTGCTCGTGGGCGCGGTGATGAACCAGCGGCCGGAGCTCTTCAAGGCCGCCATCCCGCAGGTCGGCGTGATGGACATGCTCCGCTTCCACAAGTTCACGATCGGCTGGAACTGGATCGCCGACTACGGGTCGAGCGACAACGCGGACGAGTTCAAGGCGCTTTACGCCTACTCGCCGCTCCACAACATCAAGCCGGGCGCGAAGTACCCCGCCACGCTCATCACCACCGCCGACCACGACGACCGGGTCGTGCCGGCGCACTCGTTCAAGTACGCCGCGACGCTGCAGGAGAAGGCGAGCCCGGCGACGCCGATCCTCATCCGGATCGAGACCAAATCGGGTCACGGCGCCAGCAGCACGACAAAGCAGATCGAGACGGTCGCCGACATCTACGCGTTCCTGTTTCACACCCTCGGGGTGGCGCCGAAGCTGGAGGAGAAGTAGCGGCGGGAGGGGGCTGCACGCCGCCACCCGCCGGCGCGATATGGTCACTGCACTTTTGCGGAATGGCTCCTCACGGCCTGCCACCTGCCGTCGCGCTTCACGAACGTGTCCGTCCAGCGGGTCGACCCGCTCATGTCCTTGCCTCGCAGGGTCTGCTTCACGGTCGTCGTGCCGTTCACCACGGCATGGTCGCCGAAGACGAGCACCCGCATGTCGCTCGCCTCGGCCGACTCCACTTTGTAGACGCCGGCCTTATGGAGCCGCCTGATTTCGAACGGTGACTCCGCAACCTGGCCCGGGATGAGGAACCGGCTGCCGTCACGGGTCAGGTCGAACGGCCTGACATAGCTGATAGAGAGAGCGGGAAAAGTGAACAGCGAGCGCCGCCGCTGGACGCTGATCGCCGGCTGAAGTGTGACATCCATCGCCTTGACCGTGGTCCAGTCGGGGCTCCAGTCGTAGAGGGTGCGTCCGTCCGGAGCCCATTGCGGCGCCAGTCCGCCGGCCCCCGTCACGGGCACGCCCTTGGCGCCGCGGGTCAAGGGCGCCACGTAAACCTGCGAACCGCCGGTCTCGGCCGAGGAGTACGCGAGCCAGCGGCCGTCCGGGGATCACTCGCTCGGCTGGAGGACGTGCTGGCTTGTCACCAGCGGCTCGGGCTCGACCGTCGGCTCCGAGCGGCCCTCGCGGTCCACCCACGCGACGCGCGTCTCGAGATCCGGATGGATGCTGCCGGCGGCGTAGACCAGCGTGCCGCCAGCCGAGTACGACCACTGCGCGGCGCCCGAGTTCGCGTTGCTGCTCAATGCGTTCAGGGCCTGCGCGACCCCGTTGACGAGGGGCAAGGCCTGGCCAGTCACCTTCAGCCGGTCCGGATCGAACGGCACCGCCATGAGCGTCCCCTCGGCCATGTACGCGAGATGCCCGGTCGGCAGCAGGCGTGCGTCGGCCCCGCTCTCGATGAGCACCGTTCGTTCGCCGCCGGCCAGTGCGAGCGCCTCGACATGGCTGCGCGTGCCCCAGGGATGCGGCTTGACGGTGAAGAGGAGTCGCTCGCCTCCCGGCAGGAAGTAGGGAAGGACGTGGCTGGCCTCCCTGGAGTTGTCCGGCGTCGTCAGGCGGGAGAAGGCCCGCTCGCCCGCGCGCAGGATGTGCAGGCCGTTCCCGTCCGTGCCGAGCACGATGTCTCCGCGCGAGCTCCACGCGGCGCCCAGGGGAACGGCCGGCCACTCGGCGATGTCGGCGGGTATCCCTCCAGCGGTCGGCCACCTCCTGAGCTTCCCCTGGGCCCAGAACCCGACCCACTGACCGTCCGGCGAGAAGAACGGGACGCGCGCTCCTTCCGTCCCGGCGATCGGGGCGGCTTCGAGGCTGTCGAGGGCGCGCGCGTACAGCAGCGCTCGGGCGACACGCCAAAGCTCCGTGTGCATCAGGCGAAGCGGAGGCGCGCCGCCTGCTCGCCGTGCTTCCGCTCCTGCTCGTAATGCTCGCCTGGCCCGCCGGCGCTCAGCCGCTCGCGCCGGCCACGCCTGAGAGCGTCGGCATGTCCTCACAGCGTCTCGCACGCCTCGGACAGGCGCTTCGCACGGAGGTCGACGGCGGGCGCCTGCCCGGTGCGGTGATCGCGGTGGCGCGGAAGGGGAAGCTCGTGTACTACGAGGCGTGCGGCTTCCTCGACAAGGCTGCGGGGACAGCCATCCCCGCGACGCGATCCTCAACATCGCGTCGATGACCAAGCCCCTCACGGCGGCCGGAGCGCTCATGCTCGAGGCGCGTTCCTGCAGGGAGGCTCATCGAAACCTCCGGGACGGAGGGACCGGCGCGAACTCGTCGCCTTCAAGCCCTCCAGAGCGCAAGTCCAGCGCGCCGGGCGGTCTGGCGAAGCGGACCGTCCTTGCATCCGAGCGGCAGCCGCCGCCGCATGGCCAGCTCGAGGTACGCAGCGTCGTAGACGGACAGTCCGTGGGCGGATGCCAGGTCCGACAGGGTCCCGAACGCCAGTGCCGCTCCCTCGTGATCGACCACGACGGGCAGTTTGCTGAGCCAGCCGAGCGCCGCACACCGCTGGTCGTCGGCCAGCTTCCGGCGGCGCACGAGGACGAGCAGGGCGTTGGCGACCTCCATGGGCCAGATGACCGGCACGGCCAGCGTCGTGCCATCGGCAAGCCCCTCCAGCATGGCCGCCGTCTCGGCCGTGGCCTGGGCGGGATGGACCCAGGCGACCGCCACGGATGCGTCCGGGACGAACGCCCGCGTCACAGCCGGCCCTCGTCGATGGCCGAGCGCACCTCGCGATCGGACAGCCGCGACCGTCCCCGGCCTCGGGCGGCAATCTGCCGCTGGAGCGCCTGCAGGCCGGCCACGGCCCGGCGGACGTCCTCGAGACGCGGCGCGCCATCGCGGACCAGCCGCGCGACGGGCTTGTCGTAGCGGGTGATGACGATCTCCTCGCCATTGGCCACACGATTGAGCAACTCGCCGAACCTGGTCTTGGCGTCGAACGCGGAAACGGTTGGCATCGCACTCCCTCCAAAGGGCCAACATCAACCAGTCATTAACTAGTCTAACAGAGGCCGACGACCCTCGCACCGGCACAATGGCCGTCGGCCGAGATGACCAGTGACGGGCCCGCCTCGGCGGCGTGGCCCCAGGGTGCGGGAGGCGGTGGCACGGCCGCCGTCAGATCGAACTCGACCCGGAACAGGCGGCCGGGCCGGCTCAGTTCGTAGGCGAACATCCGGCCCGGATGGATCTCCATCGCCCACGTGTTCGTGTTCGACACGCTCCGGCCCAGGCGCGTGAAGAGCTCCTTCGAGAAGGCGTTCACCGGAAACGCCTGGCGGTTCGCCGTGCCCGGCTCGAGGCTGTCGCCGCCGTACATCGTCAGCGCGTCGGCGGTGCCGTCTTCGTGCCGGTGATCGTGCTCGAGCCGGAGCCGATCGCCGTGGAGGGTCAGCACCCACGTCCGCGACCGGTCGGCGCCTGCGTGGAACGGCACGAGCACCCGGCCGGCCTCGCACGTGCGCACGTGCATGACCAGCGCCTGCCCGGCGAACGGATCGTCTGGCTGGGCGGGCTCGTTGGCCGTGATGCGCCCCGCGAACGCCTGCCCGCACACGCCGGCAAGCGAGGACAGGAACCGTGCGGCGGGCGGCTCGGCTCCACGTGCGGGAGCCTGCGCATCAGAAACCGCGGATCGGCTGCAGGCCACGACGCCGGCCGCAAGAGCCGCCACAAGGCAGAGGCGTGAGTGTCGCATGGCGCATTATCGCCGGGAACGCGTCATGTCCCCGTATTTGATGGTCCGGCCGCGGGATGACCCCCGGACGGCCGATGGTGTACATCTGCCGCTGCTGGCGGCGCTGGCGGCATCGGGCGTCCTCGTGCTCGTCTACATGGTGCTCGGCGGCTTCGTGGCCGTCGCGTACAACGACGTCGTGCGCGCCGTCATCATGATCATCGGCCTCATCGCGCTGCCGGCCCTCGGCCTCTACGAAGCGGGCGGCC
>JAWOGY010000169.1:0-7921 GCA_046496425.1 Vicinamibacterales bacterium | reverse complement strand
ATCTATTTGGTCGGATATAGAGAAATGGGGCCTGGTCGCATTGGCAGGGCCCATGCTAGAATGCACATATACCACATGCATGTGGAGGTGCTGACTCATGCCTCAGCTCTACACCTACGTCCCGAAGAGCCTGGCCGCCCGCGTGACGGCCCGGGCGAAGGCCCGCGGCGTCGCGGTTTCGCGCTATCTTGCCGACCTGATCCGCCACGACGTCGAGCTCGGCTGGCCGGACGGCTTCTTCGACCGCGTCGCCGGGGGCTGGAAAGGCACGCCGCTGCGGCGCGCTCCCCAGGGCCGCCCCGAAGACCGCGAGACGTGGTGATGTACCTCCTCGACACCAATGCCTGCATCCGCGTGCTGAACGGCTCGTCCGCGACCCTCGTCGCCGCCCTGCGGAGCCACGCCCCATCGGAGATCCGCGTGTCGTCGGTCACGCGCGCCGAGCTTTTGTACGGCGCCCGGCGCAGCGCTCGGGTCGCCGAGAACCTGCGCCTGCTGGCCAGTTTCTTCGCGCCGCTGGTCACGCTCCCGTTCGACGACGCGTGCGCCGAGGAGTACGGGGCGCTGCGAGCCACGCTCGCGGCCGCAGGCCGGCCCATCGGCCCCAACGACCTGCTCATCGCGGCCACCGCGCTGGCCCACGACCTCACCCTGGTTACGCACAATGTGCGCGAGTTCTCCCGGGTCGCGGGGTTGAAGGTCGAGGACTGGGAGCAGAGCGCGCCCTGATCGAAGCGCCTCGGCAGCGTGGATGGAGTCCGTCCGGGCTGTCCGATACATTGCATACACAGTGAGCATAATGCATGGTAATATGACCACTATGTTTGCAAGGCGGATGCCTCTTCCGACCCGGTCGTTCTTCCTCTTCGGTCCCCGCGGGACAGGGAAGTCCACGTGGCTCCGCCAGGCACTGCCCGGGGCGCGGTGGTACGACCTGCTCCATAGTGACGTGTACCTGCGCCTGCTCGCGGACCCATCGGCGTTCCGGCGGGAGGTCCAGGCTCTGCCGCCCGGCACGTGGGTCGTGGTTGACGAAGTGCAGCGCGTGCCCGCCTTGCTGAATGAGGTGCACGCGCTCATCGCCGAGCACGGCAAGCGCTGGGCATTCGCGCTCTGTGGATCCAGCGCTCGCAAACTGAAGCGGATGGATGCCAACCTCCTCGCCGGGCGCGTCGTCAACCGCGGCTTCTTTCCCCTGACCTGGGCCGAAACCGGGGGTGGGGTCGCGATCGACGACATTCTGAAGTTCGGTCTGCTGCCTGCCGTGCGGCAGGAACCCGACGACGCGCTGGACATCCTGGACGCGTATGCGGCGAACTACCTTCGCGAGGAGATCCAGCAGGAAGCGCTCACGCGAGACCTTGCGTCGTTTGCCCGCTTCCTCGGCGTCGCGGCGCTCGTCAACGGCCAGGTGGTGAACGTCTCCAACATCGCCCGCGAGTCCGCGGTGGCGCGGCCCACCGTCCAGCGCTACTTCGACGTGCTCGTGGACACGCTCATCGGCTACTGGCTTCCGGCCTGGCAGCCGCGGCTCAAGATCCGTGAGCGTGCGCACCCGAAGTTCTATCTGTTCGACTGTGGCGTGGCGCGGGCCGCCGGCGGGCGCCTTCGCGAACCCCTTCACGACAGCGAACGCGGCGCCTCGCTCGAGACCTGGATGCTGCACGAGGTCCGCGCCCACCTGGCCCTCACGGGCGCCGGAGGGGATCTGGCGTACTACCGGACACCCGCCGGTGTCGAAGTGGATTTCGTCTGGACAGCTCCCGGGCGCGCTGTGGGCGTTGAAGTGAAGGCCGCGCGCCGCTGGCGCCGCGAGGATGGCAACGCGCTTGGCGAACTCCTCGAGCGCCGCGTCATTCAAAAGGCCGTTGCCGTGTACGGCGGGGAGCATGCCCAGCAGGATGGACACGTCACAGTGCTGCCCGTGCTCGAGTTCCTTCGCCGGCTCCCCGAGTTCTTCTAATCAGAATCCGCTCGGCTTGATCCAGAAGCTCTCCTGCCACGTGCCGCCGGGCGGGATGGACTGCAGTTCCTTGTAGACGCCCCTGTGGGCGAGATTGAGCGCGTTGGTGATGCCAGCCATCGGCTCGATGCAGATGAAGTTGGGCGTCGCCAGCGGGTTCGCCGACGGCGGGGCCGGCGGGGGAAAAGGTGCCGCGCCACGTCCGGCCGGGGCAGGCGCCGCTGCGGCGGCCTGTGCGTTCGGATCCGGCGGCGGAATCTGGCTGCCGCGGCCCGTGTTCAGCGGATTCGGCGAGTAGACGATGAGCGCCTTGAAGTTCGGGCCCTGCGCCAGCTCGATCTGCTGCGATCGGCCTTTCACCGTTGTGGTCACCCGGCCCTGCGCGTCCCGCACCAGGTCCGTGAACACATCGTCGATGTTGTAGTCCTTCAAGGCGCCCGTGAAGTCCGTGAAGAACGTGCCGGTCGGCTCCGTCACGCCCGTCGGCACCTTCTGGTGCGACAGCAGCCACCGCGTGCGCGCCGGCACGGTGATGGTCCACTCGTCGCGCGGCGAATCGGTCAGCTGGAGCCATGGATGGTAGCCGAGGGCCACCGGCATCGGCTCGGCCGAGAGATTGACCACCTTCGTGCGCACCTCGAGCACGCCGGCCTGCAGGCGGTATGTCATCTCAATCGTGTGGGCGAACGGCCACTGTTTCATCCACGCCGGCTGCTTGTATGCGTCCAGGCGGCTCGTGAGCCACGCCGCCGTGTCGTCATGCTTCAGTTCGACGATCTGCCACTGGTCCGTCAGGCTCATGAAGCCGTGAATCGGGATGGCGCCCGTGATGTTGCCGGATTGCATGTCGAAGGCGTAGCGCTTGCCGTTCGCGAAGAACGCCTGCTCGTCGAGCCGGTTGCCCCACGGGGCCAGCAGCGGGATGCCCACGCGGGCGGGCCTGGCCCGGAAGTCGTCGATCGATGCGTACGGGAACCGCAGGATGTTGTGACCGTTCACCCGCATCTCGTACGCCATGTTGCCGACCGACGTGATAATCGAGACCACCGTCCGGCTCGCCTTGTCTTCGAGCTGCACGATGTCGCCGCTCTGCCGCGCCTCGTAGGGCTGCGCCGCCGCAGGTGCCGTCATGGCCACTCCCAGGAGCAGGATGCCGATCGTCGCCGCGCTCTTCGTGTCCACCATCATCCTCCGACCGACGCATCGTACTTCAGCCGGGGAGGTCCGCGAGAGCCATGGCGTGGGGTGCCCGGGTGGCGGATTTCTTAAAGCCCCGGCCGTCCCGCGCCGAGACTCCGATGGGGACTAGTGTTACCCTGTTGAGGGGCTCCCGACGTCGATGCGCAACCTGCTTCTGGCGACAACCTGCGCCTGCCTCCTGGGCCTGATGGCGGCCGCGTGCGGCGGCGGGTCGTCGCAGTCTGATCCTCCGTCCCAGTCGGCGTCCGGCGGCGCCTCCAGCGGCCCGCGCCTCGCCTGGGACCAGTTCGCGCCAAGCGCCGAGGAACTCCGCCGATACTCCTTCGTACTCTATGTAGACGGGAGCCCGGTTCCGCTGACAGGCGCGACATGCGGCGCTCTTGCGGTTGGCTCCCAAAGCGCTGAGTGCACGTCGCCGCTCCCGGCGCTCGCGGCCGGCCAGCACACGCTGGAGATGGCCACGCGCGTCACTGATAACGGCGTAGTGATTGAGAGCGCCAGGTCCGCCCCCATCACCTACACCGTTGGTGGCTCCTCCGTCGCGTCGGTGACCGAAGGGGCGCGGGCGTCCGGGGCCACCGCCGAGCTCGTCGCCTCCGGCTCGCGCGCCGCCTCGCTCCGCCTCCCGACCGTCGTCACCACGTCCGACGGCCTGGCCTACGCGGTCGACATTGTCGGTGCAGGCGTGAAGGGGCCAGCGCAGCTCGCATGGGCGCCGGATGGGCGGCTGTTCGTGGCGGAGGCGGACGGACGCGTACGCGTCATTCGGCCGGGCCAGCGTGAGGCTGGCGGCAGAGACGGGGGCGCCGGGGGCGATGGCGACGGCGACAACGAGCGGGGCAATCTGGCGCTCGATGCACGAATCCTGCTGGACCCGCCACCAGCAGGTCCGATGGGCATCGCCCTCCACCCGGAGTTCGCGCAGAATCACTTCGTCTATGTGGCGATTCTCGCGCAGGACGACTCGCGCGAGCGGGCCGCGCTCCGCGTGATTCGCCTGCGCGAGGTGGGCGGCACGCTCGGCGAAGCGGCCACGCTATTCGAGGCGCCGCTGGCCGTGGATGCGGTGAATGGGGAGTGGGACGAAGGCGCCGGCCCGCGCCTCGCGTTCGGCCCGCATCGGCTCCTCCACGTGGCGCTGCCTCCCGGCGCCCAGTTCGACCGTGAGCCCGCCGCGAGCACACCCCACGCCTCCATGCTGCGGCTGCGGGACGATGGCCGCGTGCCGCTCGACCTGCAGGCGCTCGAGGGCGTCCCGTCGTCTCCCATCGGGTTCGACTGGCATCCGACAACCGGCGCGTTGTGGGCAGTTTTTCCGGGCGGGCGCGGCGAGGCCTTGCTCCGGCCTCTGACCGCGAGCGGCGCCTCCGCAGGCACCGAGGCCGGACGCGTCGCGCTGCCCATCGCCACGGCCGGCGGCGGGGAAGCGGGCAGTGCGCAGGCGACATCGGGCGTCCTTCGATTCGAGCGGGCGCCGGAGGGCAGGGGAGAATTGGCAAGGGCCTTCGTCGGCCTGCCGGACCTGGACGCTCTCACTGTCGTGAAGCTTGCCCAACCGCTTCGGACCGAGCGCCTGCTCGGCGGGATATTCGGGCCGATCGGCGACATCGTGACCGGCGATGATGGCGCGCTCTATCTGGCGGCGCGAAGCGGGGCCACCGCCGCCGGTGCGGGCGGGGCCGGCGATGGCGTCGTCGTCCGGCTCAGCCCGAAAGCACGCTGACAGGGCAGTACCCGAATCGTGGCCGGCGGTCGCTGGGCCGAGCGCTGCGCCTACTTCTTGAGCGGGATGTCGGAACTGTGCCACGACAGCAGGCGCCACGTTCCGTCCACGTCCGCGTACGTCCACGTGCTCCTGATGTACCGCTGCGGGCCCTTCTCGCCCTTCTTAGGCTGGAAGACCATCGCCATGCATACCACGCCGGTCGAGCCGGCAACCCGATACACCGTGTCGTACGTGGCCATCGTGACGCGGCCGAGGTCGGCGAGGACGTCCGGGATCGCCTCTTTCGGACCGTAGCCTCCGCCCAACTGCACGATCAACTGGCTGTCCCTGAAGAACCCGACGCCCCGCTGATGGAGGACCGGTTCAAGCATCGCGGGATTTCCAGTAGCGATCGCCGACAACAGCGTCTGGTGAGTCAGTTTGAGCCGGTCCTCTGGAGGGGCGTCCTGCGCCCACAACACAGAGGGCGCCGCCAACACCACCAGCGCGCACGCCACCGACATCCGTCCGAGCATGGGGTTCCTTTCGCAAGCCTTCGCCGCAACTTTATAACGGTTCCATAGTTCCCGCCAGTCACCTGCCGAACGCGCGGTCACCTCGTCGCAATCGTGGCGCGGCGCGCGGACCGGACGCGGGGATTCAAGGCGACGGCTCTCGGGCAGGGACAAATAGTTATAGAAGGTTCACCAAGCCGGCACTTTAGTCGCGGCCTGGGGCGACTTGCATCCGTCTCCAACCGGGCAAGTATGCCTTCCGGTGTGTGGCTTTAAATCATGCCTGGACTTGCACATGCAGCGTAACAGGCCGTCAGCCAGGAGCGAAGCAAATCATTGGAATAACGTTTGCCTATGCGTTCTCAGCAATCACGTGCTCAATCCAGGCCTTAGCCTGTGAGTGACGGGGGCGAAGCCCGCCCATCTCGCATAAGGCGGCACCGCGCCGCGCCCAATTGACAGCCGCCTCCTCCAGGGTCCTTCTTTGCCAACCACCACACACGACGCCATCGTCGACCTTCGCGCGGCAGCGCCTGCCGAGGCCGCTGTCGCCACAAGGCCGCCACTTGGACTTTCGATCTGCATCCCTGTCTTCAACGAGGAAGGGGCGGTCGGGGAGACCCTCCGGCGGTGCCTGGCCCTCGGCGAGGCACTGGGCCGGGCGGGCGTGGACCGATTCGAGGTGATTGCCGTCGATGACGGGTCCGGCGATCGCACGGCGGACGTCATCGCGGGCTATCCGCACGTCCGCCTGATCCGCCACGAAGGCAACCGCGGCTATGGCGCCGCGCTCAAGACGGCGTTCGCGGCGGCGCGCCACGACCTCATCGGGTTCCTCGATGCCGATGCCACCTATCCGCCAGAGCAGTTTCCGCTGCTCTGCGAGGCCGTGATCAGGAACCACGCCGACCTCGTCATCGGGACCCGGATGTCCGGTGCCGACAGCGACATGCCCCGGGTCAGAAGGATCGGCAACGCCTTCTTCGCGGGCATGCTGACGCTGATCGGCCGAACTCCCGTGACCGACAGCGCGAGCGGGATGCGTGTCTTCCGGAGGAAGACGCTCCATCTCCTCTCGCCGCTTCCGGACGGCCTCAACCTGACGCCGGTCATGAGCACGCGGGCGGTTCACGAGGGCATCATCGTGGCCGAGGTCCCGATTCCCTACTGCGAGCGCGTCGGACCCTCAAAGCTCAGCATCACCAGGGACGGCATCCGGTTCCTCACGACGATGGTGACCACCGCTCTGGCATATAACCCCGTACGCATCTTCGGCATCGCCGGACTGGCCGGCATCGGGCTGTCGGCCGCGGTCTTCGCGGGCCTGGTATACCTGCGCGCGACGGGGGTGACGACGCTGGGGCCCGTCGGGACCTTCGCCGTCTTCGGCGCGTTGGTATCCGGCGTCGCCGGAGTGAGCATCTTCGCACTCGGGGCGACGTTCAATTACCTCGTGTCCCTGTTCTACGACCGGCCGATTCGTCAGGGGCTGTTCAAGAAGCCGCTGCTCACGGGCCCCGTCGAGCGCCTCTTTCTGCCCGCAGGGCTCGCCTCGGGTCTGTCGGGGCTCCTCGTTGCCGCCGGCGCCTTCGTCCTCGCCCGCCGCGGCTGGCCGATTGAACGGCTGTGGATGTACCTGACCGCGAGCGCGATGGCCATCCTGATTGGCGTGCAGCTGACCCTGTGGTGGCTGATGGCCTCGGTGCTTCGGGAGTTGAGCGCGCGGCGCGTCGTCAATCCGCAGGACCAGCGCTAGCGCCGCCCGGCATTCCCCCCAACGAGCACCGCCGACTCCTCGAACGACAGCCTCGGAGCCACTGTGAATTCCAGTCCCAAGCCTCCTCCGTCTCAGTCGCCTCGCGGCGCCGTGAACATCGGCACGAAGACCCGCACCATCGTCCTGCCGGTCATTCATCCCGACACGGATCGCGTGGCGCGCCACCACGCAGACGCGCGCGGCGAAAGGAGCCGGGTCGACGTGATGCTGGTCAATCCGCCCACGCCCGACGGCGCCATCTGGATTCGCTCCCAGCACCGGGTCGGCCGCCGGTCGCGCGAGAACATGATCTGGCCCCAGGTGTCACTCGCGCAGATGGCGGCGCTCGTCAGCCCGACCTACTCGGTGCGCGTCATTGACGCGGTCGCCGAACGGATGGACTGGAAGACATTCGAGGGGATACTCCGCACCGAGCGCCCGAGATACTACGTCACGCAACTGACCGGGCCGACGCTTCAGAACGATTTGTACGGGACGTTTCTCGCGAAGAGCGTGGGGGCGGTCACGATCACCTTCGGCACGCACCTCACGCCCATGCCGCGCGAGACGCTGCGGCCGTATCCTACTCTTGACTACGGCCTGCGCGGGGAGCCGGACCTCACGCTTCGGGATCTGGTGGACCATCTCGAGGGCCGGCAGGGCGCCCGTCCCGACAACATCGCGACGCTGTTTCGCAAGCACGACGCCGCCTACGCGCCCGCGCCTTCCGGCGACGCCGCGGGCGGCGCGCGCGACCTGTCGTTCATGAAGGGTCTGGTGTG
>JAWOGY010000106.1:0-11596 GCA_046496425.1 Vicinamibacterales bacterium | reverse complement strand
CAGCCGGCCGTTGGGTTTGCCGTGGGCCTGGAGCGACTGGTGGAGCTGGTGGCCATGGACGAAACCGTGTCTGATGCCGCGGAACCCCGGCTTTTTATCGCGGCCCTGGGCGAGGCAGCCCGGCGCAGGGCTTTCGGGTGGATGTGCGCGCTCAACCGCAGGGGATTTGACGTTGAAATGAGCCTGGAGGAGCGGGGCCTGAAAAGCCAGATGAAAACCGCCGATAAGTGGAACGCCTCTCATGTACTGATCGCGGGTGACGCGGAGCTGGAAACCGGCCGCCTGATTTTAAGAAACATGAAAACAAAGGCGCAGCAGGAGATTCCCCTTGGGGACCTGCCCGGTGCCCTGATAACGATGATGGACAACAGACAGGAGAACTAAAGCAAGTGGTTGACACGCTGGGAAATATGAGACGGACCCACACCTGCAACGAGCTTTCCGCGGCGTCCGCGGGAACCGAGGTGGTGCTGGCCGGCTGGGTGCAGCGCCGCCGGGATCATGGCGGCGTTATCTTTGTAGACCTGCGGGACCGGGAGGGTATCACCCAGGTGGTGTTCAATCCGGACCGGGAGCCGGCGGTGCACGCCAAGGCCCACGACATCCGCAACGAGTACGTGATCTGCGTAAAAGGCAAGGTGGAAAAGCGGCCCGACGACATGATTGCCGAGGCGACCAGCGGCAACACGGGCATCGCGTTCGCGGCCATCGGGCGCGCCCTCGGCCACCCGGTGACGGTGTTCATGCCCGACTGGATGAGCCACGAGCGCATGGCACTGATTTCGGGATTCGGCGCGTCGATCGTGCCGGTGAGCCGTGCGCAGGGCGGGTTCCTCGGCAGCATCCGCCTCTCGGAGGAACTGGCGGCGCGTGACGGGCGCGTGTTCCTGCCGTGCCAGTTCTCGAACGAAGCCAACGCCGACGCGCACATGTGCACGACCGGTCCGGAAATCTGGTTTCAGCTGCGCCTGCAGGGCCTGATGCCCGATGCGTTCGTCGCAGGCATTGGTACCGGGGGCACGGTCATGGGGGTGGGACGCTACCTCCGGACGAAGCACCCGGCTACCCGTGTGTATCCCCTCGAGCCGGAGGAGTCGCCGACGATACGGACGGGCCACAAAGCCGGCCAGCACCGCATCCAGGGCATCTCCGACGAGTTCGTCCCGGCGCTGGTCAAGCTGGACGAGCTGGAGCCGGTCATCGACGCGTCCGACGGCGATTCCATCATCATGGCGCAGAAACTCGCGAACGCCGGCCTCGCGGTGGGGATTTCTTCCGGCGCGAACGTCATCGGCGCCCTGAGGATTCAGGACGCCATCGGTCACGACGCGGTGGTGGCGACGGTACTGAGCGACAGCAACAAGAAGTACCTCAGCACCGACCTGATGAGGGCCGAGACAGTGAAGCCCGGGTACCTCGCGCCCGACACGGAGGTGCTGGGCTTCGACGCCATGAAGCGGGTGTGCGCGCTGTGCTGCGACGACCCGGTGTGCGCCCAGCACGTGCAGTTGGAAGCGCGCCTGGCCAGGCTGTAACGCCTGTCGGGCCGGACGCGCCCGCTACCGTTGCACTCTGCCGCTCTGGTCGCCGAGCGCCAGGCGATCCACCTCGGCGGCGTTCACGCGATTGAAGTCGCCGGGAATGGTCTGCTTGAGCGCGCTGGCCGCCACCGCGAATCGCAGCGCGGCCTCCGGCGCCCGACCGCTCGCCAGGCCGTAGATGAGGCCCGCGGCGAAGCTGTCACCCCCGCCGATGCGATCGACGATGGTCACGTCGTAGCGCGGCGCCTCCCAGCACATGCCGGCCGGGCCGTCATAGAGCACCGCGCTCCATCCGTTGCGGCTCGCGGAATAGCTCTCGCGCAGCGTGATGGCCACCTGCGCGACCCCGAACTCCCGCACGACCCGCGCGGCCACCTCGCGGTAGCCGGCGATATCCAGCCGCCCGGCGGTGACATCGGCGCCGTGCACCTCGAGGCCGAGGCAGGCCTGGATGTCCTCTTCGTTGGCGATGATTACGTCGGCCATCGAGGCCAGCGGCCGCATCACCTCGCGGGCGCGATCGGTGCCCCAGAGCTTTCCGCGGTAGTTGAGATCCAGGCTGACCTTGGCTCCAGCCCGGCGTGCGGCCTCCACGGCCTCACGGGTGGCATCGGCAACCGACGGGCCGAGGGCCGGCGTAATGCCCGTGACATGGAACCAGCGGGCTCCGGCGAACACCTCGTCCCAGGGAACCTCGCCGGCCTTGATGGCCGCCACCGCGGCCCCGGCGCGATCGTAGACGACGGAGGACGCGCGCTGGCTCGCCCCGGTTTCGGCGAAGTAGATGCCCAGCCGCGATCCGCCGCGCTGCACGTAGTCGGTCCTCACGCCCTCGGCGCGCAGCGCGCGGACGGCGCCGTCGCCGACAGGGTTCGCAGGCACGCGGGTCACGTAGTGGCTCTCGAACCCGAAGTGCGCGAGGCTCACCGCGACGTTGGCCTCACCGCCACCGAACGTCGCCTGGAGCGAGGGCGACTGGAACAGCCGCTCGAATCCGGGCGGGCTCAGCCGCAGCATGATCTCGCCGAAGGTGACGCACTTCACCGCGCTGCTCATGCCGGCGCCTCCCGAGCGGTCCTCACGCGTTCGACAAAGCGCCTCGCGCGCTCCGTGATGGCCGCGTAATTGTCTGCCGCCACCAGTTTGGGATCGACCAGCGCACCGCCGACGCCGATGGCGACGGCGCCCGCGCGGATCCAGTCGCCGGCATTCTCGAGACTCACGCCGCCGGTAGGCATCAGCTTCACCTGCGGCAACGGGCCTCGGAGATCTTTGAAGTAGGCCGGCCCGAGCGCCGTGGCGGGAAAGACCTTCACCACGTCGGCGCCCGCATCCCAGGCGGCCAGAATCTCGGTGGGGGAGAAGCACCCCGGCATCGCGGCGGCGCCCGCAGCGTGACTGGCCTCGACGACGGACGGCCTGAACACCGGAGAGACGATGAACCGCGCGCCGGAGGCGACAGCGGCACGGGCCGTGTCCGGGTCGACGACGGTGCCGGCGCCCAGCACGAATCCGGCGGGGAGCAGTGGCGCGATTTCGCCGATGAGCGCAATGGCCCGCGGCACGGTCATCGTCACCTCGAGCGCGGTGATGCCGCCTTCCGCGAGCGCGTCGACGACGGCGTGGAGCCGCGACCCGTCCTGGAGCCGGATGACGGCGACCACGCCGCAGGCCTCGATGCGGCGCACGGTGTCGGCTCGGATGTCGAGTGTCACCTCACGACTCCCTCAGCGGGCCAGCCAGCCCCCGTCGACGACGAGAATGTGCCCGTTCACGTAGTCGCTGGCCGGCGAACTCAGGAACACCGCCGCGCCGCCCACGTCCGACGGGTCGCCCCACCGGCCCGCCGGAATCCGCTCGAGAATCTGGCGGCTCCGGGCCGCATCGGCGCGGAGCGCCGCGGTGTTGTCGGTGGCCATGTAGCCGGGCGCGATGCCGTTGACGTTGATCCCGTGCACCGCCCACTCGTTGGCGAGCGCCTTGGTCAACTGCGCCAGGCCGCCCTTCGCCGCGGCGTAGGAGGGCACGAGGATGCCGCCCTGGAAAGAGAGCAGCGAGCAGGTGTTGACAATCTTGCCGCGCGCCTTGCGGGCAATCAGCCTCCGGCCGACCTCGCGGCTCATGCGGAACGCGCTGGACAGGTCGACGGCCAGCACCAGGTCCCAGTCCTCGTCGGAATGCTCCGCCGCCGGAGCGCGCCGGATCGTGCCGGCATTGTTGATGAGTATGTCGATTGGGCCGAGGGCGGCCTCCGCGTCCCGCACGACCGCTGAGGGCGCGGCCGGGTCGCTCATGTCGCCGCATACGGTGGCGGCGCGCCTGCCCAGCGCCTCGATGGCCGCGGCCGTGGCCCGGGGCGGCTCGCTGCGATCGTGTACCACCACGTCGGCGCCGGCCTCGGCGAGCGCGAGCGCCATCGCCTCGCCAAGCCCGGCGGTCGCCCCGGTGACCAGCGCACGACGCCCGTCGAGCCTGAATGACGTCCTCATCGCCCCTTCTCGAGCCCGGACGGCGCCTGGGCAAAATCCGGATGGACGTTGACGACGCCGAATTTCCTGTCCTCGCGTTCGCGGTCGGCTGCCATGACCCAGAGAAAGGAGATAACGTGCCCGGGAATGGACACGTTCGGGTGGAACCCTCGTGGCATGATCACCACGTCGCCGTCCCGCACCATCTCGATGCGCTCCGGTTCGAGCGGGTCCGTGTACACCAGCTGGATGCCGAAGGCTTCGGGCGGCATGTCGTAATAGACGTACAGCTCCTCCGCCAGTTCGGCGTGCTCGTGCGGCGGCCAGCTGGTCCAGTGGCCGGGCTCCGACCACGTGACGCCGGCCATCAGGCGCCCCGCCTCGACGTTCTTGGCGAGCAGCATGTTCAGCGTGCGTGAACTCGACGGGCCGCCCGTTTTGAAATGCAGGCCCGGGTCCGCGATGACCTCCGAGTACGGCACGTGCCGCAACGGATACTTCCGCTCGACCGGCGCGCGCAACTCCGCCAGGTCGACCGTGGAGGCGGTGCGAACGGTGACGCGCGAGTCCCTCGGGATGTACATCGCGTCGTAGCGGCCGACGGTGAAGGGCTGGCCGTCCACCGTGACGGTGGCGTCGCCCTGGAAGCAGACCAGGCCCACTTCCTCGCCGCCGGCGTCGAAGGCCGCCTCGGGCACGTAGGCGTCGAGCCTGATCCGCCCATAGCTCAGATGGCGGGTCGCGCTGTTGGCGGGGGTGACGCTGATGTGGCGGCCCTTGTGCGCATTCGTGCGCCTGAAGACGACCTGGTCGCGAGCGAGCGGTGTAGCGGGCACGTCTTCACCTCCAGGGAAGAGGCGGCTTCATGGCGAAGCCGACTTCACCGGCGCTGCAGGTCCTGCATGCTGAGCGTGGCTTTCTGCGTGTAGCCGGCCGGCGGATCGTAGGTGCCGGCGGGCGCGGGCTTCTCGGCGATCTCGATGACCTCGGTCGTGGTGCGCATGCGGGCGCCCATGACGTCGGCGGTCAGTTCGGTGGCCACCTGGAAGCCGGTGATCTTCGCGAACTCCTTGACCGACTCGCCGGTGAGGCGCATCTGTCCCTGGATGAACGCGGGCGTGACCTTGGCCGAGTGTTCCAGCAGCGCTGCCGGCACGTCGGTCGTCGTCCAGACCCGCAACGTCATCGGCATGCCCATCATCGTCAGGGTGACGTCCCAGCCCGCGCACTTCCAGGAGCCGATCGTTTTCGTTTCGGACGTCGGCGCGACGGTGGCCGTCATCTGCATCATCGCGGCCTGCTGCGCGACCGCGGGGGGCAGGACCTTGACGATATCGATCGGGAGCGGAAGGGGCACGAACGACTTGTCGCGGTGATTGACCATGTAGGCCATGTTCTTCTCGAGGTCGACGATGAATCCCGTGTCGCCGCTGGACTGCGCGGTCTTGCCGGGGCCGTACCATTGCTCGGCCACGCCGTCGCGGGCCGGCTGCGACTGCCCCCCGACGGCGAGCGCGTCGCTGTGGGTCTTGATCTTGACGAGGACGTCCGCTGCGAACACCGGCGCGGTTAGCAGCAGCATGAGCAGCGATGCGAGGATGCGCGTCATGAGGCACTCTCCAATGGAGTGAGGATAGCACAAAGTGGCTAGACCACTGGAGGGAGGGGGAAGGGGAGGAGTGGTCCGCCTTCGCACCTGTCACTGGCTTGCCTAGCCGTAGCTCCCCGAGGAAGGAGGCAAGCCGAAGGGGAGCGAAGGCTGGTGAGCCGGGTGGGGATCGAACCCACGACCACCGCATTAAAAGTGCGATGCTCTACCGCTGAGCTACCGGCCCGCCCCCGCCATCTTACTCCAGATGCACGCCGTCACTTGACCGTGAACGGAATGGTCAGCTTCGAGTTCTCCCACTCCATGCTGAGCAACCCGGCCGACGCGCCCGTTCCGGTGAGCGCGATCGTGAACTGCTCGACCGGCGCGGATGTCGCGCCCACAATGAGATCGACGCGCGCGAGGTCCTGCGTCTGGTCGTACTGCGTGCCCCACTGGCCGGTCTGCTTGTTGATGATGAGCTTCCAGGCCTTCTCGCCGGGCAGCGTGTACAGCGTGTAGGTGCCCGCCGGAACCAGCGTGCCGCCGAAGTCCAGCGTCGCGCTCGTCGTCAGCGTCGTCGCGGCGTTGGCGCCGGTCCGCCAGACCTTGTCGTAGGGCACCAGCGCGCCCATGATCTTCCGCCCGCGCATCGACGGCTGGGCGTAGTCGATCGCGATCGTTGCCGCGCCTATGGTGGCCGAAGCCTTCGCCGGGGGGCTGAGCGGGGGCTTCTGCTGGGCCATTGCCGGGGCGGCCGCGGCCAGCACGAGTGTCGCACCGAGCATCAGGGTCGTGAATCGGGTCGTCATTGTCTTCTCCTCGTTCATGAAGTGCCGTCACCCGAATTTCGCCGGCGCGTCAGAACGCCGCGCGCGAGTGATGACAGGGGGCCTAGTAGATTGTCTGGCCGAGCGCCGAGAGCGCGAGGTCCATGCCCAGCGTCGCGGTGGTGTTCTGCACGTCGAGGATCGGATTGACCTCGACGAGATCGAGCGAGGTCAGCCGGCCGGAGTCGGCGACCATTTCCATGAAGAGGTGCGCCTCCCGGAAGGCGAGGCCCCCGCGCACCGCCGTGCCCACGCCGGGCGCAATCGCCGGATCGCAGGCGTCCATGTCGAACGACACGTGGATGCCGGCGGCGTCGGCGCCGGCGGCCGCGAGCGCCTGCTGCGCCACCTCTGCCATGCCCTGGCGGTCGATGTCGGACATGGTGAAGACGCGGACGCCCGATCGCCGGATGTTCTCCCGCTCCGGACCGTCGAGATCGCGAATGCCCAGCAGGACCGTGCGGGACGGGTCGACGGCCGGCACGCGCGCCGACAGGCGGGCCAGTTCCTGCGGCTCGGGGCCGACAAGCGCGGCCAGCGGCATCCCGTGGACGTTGCCGCTCGCCGACGATGCGGGCGTGTTCATGTCGCCGTGGGCGTCGACCCAGATGAGGCCGATCGCTTCGCCTCGCTGGTGCGCCCAGTCGGACGCCGCCGCCACCGACCCGGCGCCCAGGCTGTGGTCGCCTCCGAGGACGACTGGGATTGCGCCGCCTCTCAAGCTGCCGAACACAGCGTGGTGAAGCCGCTGGCACACGCGGGCAATCTCGCGGATGTACTTCTTCCGCGGGTCGCCCTCGCTGCGGGTTTCAGGGATGGGCACGTGCAGGTCGCCGCGATCGACCACCGGGTGGCCCAGCGCCGCGATGCGCTGGTCGATGCCGGCGATGCGGAGCGCCGATGGGCCCATGTCGACGCCGCGCCGGCCCTGCCCGAGGTCGAGGGGCACCCCGATGATGTGGATAGGCCGCCGGACCATTCAGCGCCCCTGCGTCGGATGCTTGACCGATACCGAGAGGCCTTCGCCCGACGGCGACACGATGGCGGAGCGCAGGCCGGGGTGGCTGCGGATTGTCGCGAGAAAGTCGCCCATTTCCTCGGCCTTGTTCACCACGTTGTGCGCCACGAACAGGCCGCCGTTGTCCAGCCGCGGAAAGACCAGGTCGAAGAAGCGCTGGTAGTCCTTCTTCCAGGCGTCGAGGAAGACGAAGTCGAAGGTGCCCTGCACTCCCGGAATCGCCTTGAAGGCGTCGCCCGGCACCACCCGCACCACGTCCGAGAGCCCGGCTGCCTTGATGTTCGCGGCCGCGGCCTTCGCCCGAGCGGGGTCGTACTCGATGGTGACCAGCGTGCCGCCGGTCTCGCGCAGGCCGAGGCCGATCCAGATGGCCGAGTAGCCGCTGGCGCCGCCGATTTCAAGGATTCGCTTCGCGTTCGTCGCGACGACCAGGAAGCGCAGGAATCGCCCGTCCTCTTCGGAGACGGCCAGCAGGTCGCTGTCGGCCGCCTTGATGCCGTTGAGCACCGACGCCGCCGCTTTCGGCACCGGCGGGTCGGCGAGCGTGGGGGCGGCGGCGAACAGGAGCACGAAGCCCGCGAGCAGGGCGGGCGGCAGTCGGCGCGGCATGGTCTCTCCGGTCAGAAGCAGGCCGGAGGAACACCCGCGGTACGGACGGGGTGCGGTCTACGCGTGTCCCTCTGGCGCGAGATGTACCATTCTATCAGGGCTGGGAGCGCTCATGGCGAGCGCCCCCGCGTCGGTCAATTCAGCCACGGTGGAGGCCACTTCCCAGATGTGGGTGCGGCACTGCGACAGGTCCCGCCGCACGTCGGCGGGGATCCCCGGGCGGAGCATGGCCAGGTCGAGCGTGCCGAGCGCGGCGGCGAGCGGCGCGGAAATCTCTTCGCAGACGGCTGCGGCGATCTCCGTGATGACCCTGAGGCGCTGATCGTGCAGACGGGTCGTGGCCTCGACCCGCGACGAGATGAGGCGCCGGAGGCGGGCGGCGAGTTCGCGGGCCGGCACCGGCTTGACGAGGTAGTCGTCGGCGCCCGTCTCGAAGCCCTGGAGCTTGGACGGCGTGTCGCCGAGCCCCGTCAGCATCACGATGGGAATGTCCCGGGTGGCCTCGTCCTCGCGCAGGGCCCGGCAGACGGCGAACCCGTCCATGCCCGGCAGCCGTACGTCGAGCACGATGGCGTCGAGTTTCGAGGAGCGGGCCGCGTAGAGTCCGGACGGCCCGTCCGGCGCGCACGTGACGCGGAACCCCTGGAGCGCCAGAAGTTCCTGGAGGCCGTGGGCGGCGCGTTCCTGGTCCTCGACCAGGAGGATGTGCGGCTGGGAAACCTGGGGAGCCGGGCTGGATGCGGTCATCTCGGGCATGTGCAACTCCGGGAAGTCTTATCGGCGCATCCTCCCGCCGCCGGTAGAGGACTGCCGGGCCCTGCGCCGGACTGCCCGCCGCTGCACGGGGTCGAGCCCCTCCGTGGCCGCGGTTTTCGTGCTACACTCTATCGCCTTTCCAGAGGCGATTTGGAGCGGCTTCACCCGCAGGAGGGCGACTTGAGTCCGATCCTCGTACGGCCCGTCCGCGAACAACTCGAGCACGACCGGGTGATCCGCCTGCTCCAGGCGCGTTACAAGCGGAAGTTCACCGTCGGGATCAACCCCGGGGCCGAGGAGACGGTTCCCGTCGGGACCGGCGCGGACGTCCAGTTTCCCGACCTGGTGCTGACATCAGCGGGCACGGGCAAGAAGCTGGCGGGCGTCGTCGAGGTCGAGACCACCGAGTCGGTGAACCAGCTCGAGGCCATGGCCCAGTGGGCGCGGCTCGGCCGGTTGCCGGTGGAGTTCATCCTCTACGTGCCCTCCGGCGTGGCCCCTGCGGCGCGGCGATTGTCGGGCGACCACGGCATCGGCGTCACCGAGATCTGGACCTATCACACCCTCGGCGACCAGGTGCGGTTTGCCCAGGTGCACCGGGCCGCGCTCGCCGAGAAGTTGTCGGCCGCCCGTGCGGCCGCCGCCGAGGCGCGGCGCGCCAGCGCCAGGTCGGCCGAATCGGGGAAAGTCCCCGCCGTGCGCGCCGGGTCGAAGCCCCGGCGAGCCGCCGCGAAGGCCCCGGCAAAACGGCCCGTGAAGCCGGTTGCCGCCAGGAGGGCGGCGAGCAAGAAGCGGTAGGGCGGCCGCCGAGCCCCTTCCGACGTCCTAATCCCAGGTGGCTGACGGTTGCAGGCCGGAGGCCCGCCGGGCGGAAACCTTTCGCCTGCGGTAGAATGAAGGGGCAAGAGGTCTTACCTATGACGCAGGTTGCTGCTCGGATACCGGTGATCGCATCCGTCGTGCTGGCCGGGTCGGTGCTTTTGGCCCAGGCCCCCGGCCCGCCGGCTCAGGCTCCGCAGGGCGTGCCTCCGAAGACCGACCAGCTGGGGCAGAAGCCGACGTTCCGCGTCACGGTCGACCTGGTGACCAACGACGTCATCGCCCGGGATTCCCGGGGCCAGTTCGTCGCCGACCTCGCGAGGGACGACTTCGAGCTTTTCGAGGACGGCGTGCCGCAGGAGATCGCGTCGCTCGTGCTCGTGCACGGCGGCCGGGTGTCGAACCTCGCGCTGCCGCCGCCCGCCGCCCCGCCTGAGGGCATCATCCTCCCGCCGGCCAGGCCGAGCAACGACGCCTCCGGGCGCATCTTCATCCTGTTCATCGACGACCTGCACCTCGACTTCAAGAACACGGCGCGCGTCCGGGATCTGCTCAAGAAGATCAAGGGCACGCTCATCCACCAGGGCGACATGTTCGGGATCGTGTCGTCGGGCACTTCGTCGATCGCGATCGACCTTACGTACGACCTCAAGCGGATCGACGAGGCGCTCAAGAAGGTGATGGGCGGCGCGCTCAAGCCCACCGACATCATCCAGGGCCCGGAAGGGCAGGAAGGCCCGACCGAGGTGCGGTACCGGGCGCACGTGGCGTTCTCGTCCGCCGCCGACCTGCTCGACGACCTGGCGAAGGTGCACAACCGGCGCAAGGCGCTCATTTACGTGAGCAACGGCTACGACTTCAACCCGTTCGAGAAGTCCCGGTCGGGGCAGGCGGAGTTCTTCGAGAACCGCTTCGGCACGCAGGCGAACACGTCCGCGGCGAACACGACCGATCCGGAGACGGGCGCGACGACCGGGGGCAGCACCGACAACTCCGATCCGTCGCGAACCGGGACGAGGTTCGCCGACGCCGATCTGGTGCGTGAGCTGGCCGAGTTGACCCGTGCGGCGAACCGCGCCAATGCCACCATCTACACGATCGATCCCCGCGGCCTTGTCGGCATGCCGGACCTTGACGACAACGTCGATCCGGTCGAGTTCCAGGAGTACCTGTCGAACTCGATCAACAGCCTTCGGGTGCTGGCGGAGCAGACCGGCGGCATCGCGGTGGTGAACCAGAACGACTTCGAGAAGGCCCTCAAGCGGATCGACGCGGAAACCAGCGACTACTACATGATCGGGTACTACTCGACCAACCCGGACCCGCTCAAGCGGACCCGCCAGATCGACGTCAAGGTGAAACGCAAGGATGTCGACGTCTGGGCGCGGAAGTCCTACAGCATCAAGACCGGCCCGCGGAGGTAGCCACTACCCCTAGTGGGTGCGGCGGGCGGGCCCACGAAATGTTGCACGGGCGAAATGCCTGGAGCGACGGTCTTTTGGTATACTCGTACGGTTCGGGTGGGGCGCCGGCCTGCGGCAGGGTGCCGCCGGCTCCTGCTGCGCCCTTCCACCGAGGTGGTGAGTGCCAACCCCAGCGACACTCTATCGGGAGAGGAACTAATGCATCAGCGATTTCGAATCGTCTTGGGACTGCTCGTGGCAGCCGCTCTGTTGGTTGCGCCCTCAGGCGCGGCAGCGCAGGGTGTCACCACGGGGTCCATCAACGGCATCGTGAAAGACGCGCAGGGCCTGGCCGTGCCGGGTTCGACCGTCCTCGCGGTGCACCAGCCCTCGGGGTCGACCTACGAGGCCGTGACGCGCGAAGACGGCCGGTTCTCGATTCCCGGCATGCACGTCGGCGGCCCGTACACGGTGACGGCGTCGCTCGAGGGCTTCCAGCCGTCGGTCACCAGCGACGTGTTCGTGAACCTCGGCGTGACCAGCGACCTCACGCTCACGTTGAAA
>JAWOGY010000095.1:0-3952 GCA_046496425.1 Vicinamibacterales bacterium | reverse complement strand
GGAGCGTGTCCCGACGCGTGAGCCGCACCGCGACGAGGTTGCGGAGCTCTTCCTGCCGTGCCGCGGCGCCCCGGGGCCCAGCTTCGCGCCGAGCGCCACGGCACGGCAGGACCGACCACGACCTCGACCTGGACCCATGCGCCATCGGCTTGCACAGCGACCGTCACACGGCGTGCCCGCGCGTGCTTGCGGACGTTGTGGAGCGCCTCCTGGACGATGCGGACCAGGTGAGCGCCCACCGACTGCGCCAGGGCGTCGTCGTCCAGGCCCGCGCCCATTCGGATCTCGACCTCGAGTCCCGTCTCCTCCCCGGTGCGCCGCAGCGTCGCGGCGATCGCGGCAAGCCACCCGACCCCCGACCCCGCGGCGGAACCCGCGATGAACGAGCGGACCTCGCCGTGCGCGTCGAGTGCGGTCTCCGCCAGGCGGCTCAGGTAGGCCTCGGCCGTCGCCGCGTCGCGCCGCAGCAGGCCCCGGGCCGCCTCCGCCTGCATGCGCACGAACCCCAGCACCTGAGCCAGCCCATCGTGGAGTTCGCGCGCAACGCGCTCGCGCTCCTGCAGCGCGGCAAGCGCCCGCTCGCGTTCCAGCGCCCGCGCCTCCGCGCGCCGCAGCGCGGTGACGTCGCGCACCAGCAGCGTCTTCCCCAACAGCGCCCCGCCACGGCCCAGGAGTGGCGTCACGTGGACGTCGAGTTGGCGCTCCGGGCCACCGATCGTCGCCCGCACGTCGAAGCCCTGGGCGTCGGCGGCATCGGCGCGCCACACGTCGTCGAGCCCCGCCACGCCGCGCAACGTGTCCAACGCCTCACGCCCGATCGCCCACCGCCCGGCGACGCCGAAGAGGGCCTCGGCCGCCGGATTGAGGTCGGCGATGCGACCCGCCGGATCGAGCACGAGCCAGCCCTCGTCCATCCGCCGCAGCACGGTCTCGCGGCCGACCGGCACGAGGCGCAGGAGGCCGAAACCGAACAGCGCGACCGCGAAGAGCCCCGCCGTCACCGTTCGCATGACGATGTCCACCTGCCCGAAGCCGAAGGGGCTCCACGCGAACAGCGGCAGGACCGTGGCGGTCACGTTCAGGAACACGCCGACGATCACCAAGGCCAGCGGCGCACGCCGGTGCTCGTGGCGGACCATCGCCGTCACGAGCAGCCCGACGATGACCGCGATCACGAGATGCGCGACCGCCGCCATGCTCCAACCGAGCCATCCGAAGTCGTCGGCGAGGACCCACCACGGCGAACGGAGGTACCAGCCATGAACGGGGTTGGTGAGGACGATGGCGGACGTCGCGACGCCGGCAAGCCAGAAGGGTCGCGCGGGCCAGCGCTCGACACCGCTCGGCTCCGCCGTGAAGCGCAGCGCGAACAACAGGAACGAGTGGACGGCGAGCCACATCGCCAGGTGGCCGATGACCCCCGCGACGGTCGCCCACGCATGTGGGAGCAACGGCAGCGTCACGTCCGCCAGCAGCCGCAGGCCCGCCACCGCGCTATAGGCGGCGAACGCCCCCGCGCCGTGCGAACCCGAACGACCCGCGGCGTGCACGGCGAGGCCGAACATGAACACGACACCAGCCAGCCCCAGGAAGGTCGTCGCGGAGAACTCCGATCCCACGTCGCTGGCCTCGCCCTCCGCCGGACCACGGCGATGAGTGGCTCGCGGCCGGCATCGAACCTGCGTCTGGTGTTCGCCCGCATTGTACGCGCGGGAAGGGCCCCCATCGAGGGGGCCCTTCGGGCTTGCTTGGATGCTTCGGTAGCGTCGGGCGCGGGGGAGCCTACCTGTGCAGCCGGATGAACGCGAACAACGCGGAGTCGTCCGCGAAGCTGACGCTCACGAGGTAGCAGGTGTCCCTGCCCGCCTTGCGTGTCTTCCAGTTCTGAATGAACAGGCCCTCGGTCGCGTCGTAACGCAGGCTGGTGCTGCCGGTGGTGGTGAAGTCCACTGGGTCGTCCCCTTCGCCGCCGCTGGGGCAGGCGACGGTCGTCGCGCCGAAGACGATGTCGGCGGTGCTGGTGATCTCCGGGCCGCCGTCGTACTCGTAGAGGTTGAACTTCAGGGGGATCGTCGAGCCGCCCGTGGCGAGGTTCCACACCGTGTCCGGGCCCGGCGACGGCGCCGTGCCGTCCGGCACGAAGACGGAGTTCGACTCGCCGATGGGTGGGTAGAAGCCCGTCGCGTGGACCGGCGCGGTCGCTTCGAGCTCGAAGGCGCCGACGTCGCAGGCGCTCCCCTGCGGGCGCGCCACGCCGCGCTGGTCGGTCGTGACGACAGCATCGTCGTGGTCCGTGCAGCTGCCCGTGTCGAGGGCGGGGCTTCCGGCCAGTAGCGCGTGCGTCGCGGTGGTGCCGGGGACGTTGGGCAGCAGGGGACCGATCATCGCGACGAGGTCTCCGGACTGGTCCGTCGCATCGAACGCGCCGGAGAAGTCGCCGGCGGCGCCGACGAGGTTGTGGCCCAGGCTGACGAGCGCGTTGTCTAGGGTGCTGCCCGTGGCCAGGTCATCGGCGGTATCGGTGCCGCTCGTGTTGCCCCAGATGAGGCTGCTCTTCACGATGGTGGACGTTTCCGCGATCGCGTGTACGCCGCCGCCCGCGGCGTGGGCATGGTTGTCGGTGACGGTGCTGAGGATGATCCGCGTCGTGCCCTGTACGTTGAGGATTCCACCGCCGAACAGGTAGGGTTCGTCGACCGAGAACGGGACGAGGTTCCCGGAGATGGTGCTGTTCAGGATCGTGGTGTGCTGCGTGGTGTCAGCAGCGTCCGTGTGCGACGCGATCCCGCCAGCGAAGATGGTGGCGGAGTTGGCGGAGACGGTGCTGCGTTCCAGCGTCAGCGCACCAAAGAGGTTGGCGAGACCTCCGGCCGCATAGGCGCCGTTGTCGCTGATCGTGCTCTCGGTGATGGTCACGTCGCTCGCCGCGAGGCACAGACCTCCCCCCATACCTTCGGGGGCCGTGTTGCCGGCGATCAGGCTCCGCGTGATCGTGACGGGGCCGCCTCCACCCAGGTAGTCACCTTCGCTGTACCGGTAGCTACCGCTGAAGACACCGCCTCCCATGAAGACTGCACCGTTCTCCGTGATCGTGCCGTTGTCCACGATCAGCGTGCCGGAAGAGTAGATGCCTCCGCCGATCCCCCAACCGGACCATACGAGGTTGCGAGTGACGGCACTGTCCTGGATCTCGAGGATGCCATTGAGCTCGTTGAAGATGCCGCCGCCGTCGCCTTCATCTGCTTTGTTGTCCGAGACGGTGGTGCCCAGGAGGATCAGGGTTCCGGAGTTGTAGATGCCACCGCCGTTCTGGTCGGCCCGGTTCGCCGTGACGGCGCTGTCCTGAATGGTCAGCGAGCCGGCGTTGAGGATGCCGCCGCCTCCGGTGCCGTAATACCAGTACCCTCCGGTGAGGGTCAGGTTGCGCAGCGTCACGTTCGTGTCACGGGCCACCTCGAGAACGCGGCTGAGGCCGCTCGCGTCGATGGTGACGGGGCTGTCTTCGGGCCCGGTGATGGTCACGTCCCGCTCGACGAGAAGCTGGCCACCCGTCAGTGTGATGCCGGTGGTGACGCTGATGGTGCTGCACGTGTCGTCGAGGATGTACTGGCGGAGCAGAGTCTCATCGGTGGCTTCACAGGTGCCGTTGGCCAGGGTGCTCAGCTCCGCCGCCGGCGCACTCACCGTGCGACTGCAGGCCACGAGGACCCCCAGGATCAGGAAGAGCCCCAGGCCGAGCGTGGACAACCTCCTCGTGTTCATGATGGCTCCCTTCGTGAACGGTGCCTCGAGTCGCGGGAACGCGGAGGACCCGCGCCCGGTCGGTTCGAGCCGCGCGATCATCCCGATGCAAACGTGGCGTGGGCTCATGCTCCCTCCGACCAACCGGCTGGAGCCGCGCGGGTGCCGCCACCCGGGTTGCGGGCGGCGCCAGCGTAGGGATCGTCCGTAC
>JAWOGY010000076.1:0-34306 GCA_046496425.1 Vicinamibacterales bacterium | reverse complement strand
CCCACGTCGTGGAGCGTCCGCAACTGCCGCGAGAGCTTTGGATGGTTGGCGAAGAAGTCCAGCGCCTCCTGCACGTCCATATCCAGCACCTCGGCGATGTTCTTGCCCTTGTAGCGGATCTGCAACGTCTCGCGGTTGAAGCGCGTGCCCTTGCACTCCTTGCACGTCACCCACACGTCGGGCAGAAAGTGCATCTCGATACGGCGCAGGCCGTGCCCCTTGCACGCCTCGCAGCGCCCGCCCTTCACGTTGAAGCTGAACCGCCCGGCTCCGTAGCCGCGCATCTTCGCCTCCGGCGTGGCTTCGAACACCTGCCGGATCTCGTTGAACACACCCACGTAGGTGGCCGGGTTCGAGCGCGGTGTGCGCCCAATGGGGTCTTGTGTGATGTCGATGACTTTATCCAGATGCTCCAACCCCTCAAGCTGCGCACTCGACACGCTCCGGCGGGTGCACACGGGACATGCCGACCTGGCCTCGGCCCTGGAGCACGGCCGTGCTCGCCTCGCCGACGAACGCGACCAGGGCCTGGCGGCGGAAATCGCGCTCGGCACGCTTCGCTGGCGCGCGGCGCTCGATCATGTGATCGCGTGGGCCGGAGAGCGGGCGGTCGAGGCCTTCGACAGCGAGGTGCTCGACATCCTGCGTTTGTCGGCGTACCAGCTGCTCCACCTCGATCGCGTCCCGGCCTCCGCCGCCGTCAACGACGCCGTCTCCCTCGCCCGCCAGCGCGGGCACATCCGGGCGGCAGGCGCCATCAACGCGATTCTCCGGCGCATCAGCAGGAATCGGACCCGCCTGCCCATGCCCGAGGCGTCCGACCCGATGGGTTGTCTGAGCATCACCTGGTCGCACCCGGCCTGGCTGGCTGCCCGGTGGCTCGACAGGTATGGGTTTGACGCGGCCCTCGAATGGGTGCGCTTCAACAACGCGCCCGCGCCGCTCACGCTCCGGGCGAATACGCTGCAGACGTCGCGCGACGCGCTCGGGGAGCGCCTCGAGCGGGAGGGCGTGCGGACCAGGCCTTGCGTGTTTGCGCCGGACGGGCTCGTGGTCGAGTCGGGGCGGCCTTTCAGCACATCGCTCGCGGTCGCCGGGCAGTTCCTCGCGCAAGACGAGGCCTCGCAGATCGTCGGCGCGTTCGCGGCACCGCCGGCAGGAGGCCGCGTTTTGGACACCTGCGCGTCGCCGGGCGGCAAGACCGCGCAGCTCGCGGCAGCCATCGGCGCAGGCGGGCTGCTCGTGGCCGGCGACCTCCGGAGCCGCCGGATACGACTGCTTCGCCAGACGCTCCGCGCCGCCCGCATCACCTCCGCGCACATCGTCGTCCACGACCTGATGGGCGGCGCGCCGTTCGGCCCTGTCTTCGACTGCGTCCTCGTCGATGCCCCCTGCTCGAGTCTCGGCACGATCCGGCGCGACCCCGACATTCGATGGTCGCGGCGGGAAGGCGACCTCGCCGCGCTCGCGCTGCGCCAGGGCCGGATGCTCGACGAAGCGTCGTGCGTGGTCCGTCCCGGCGGCCTGCTCGTGTACGCCACGTGCTCGAGCGAGCCGGAAGAAAATGACCGGGTGGTTGACGGGTTCCTCGGCCGTCATGGGGCGTTCGTCCTCGAAGACCCGCGAGCCGCCGGCCCGCCGCTTCCCGGCGGCGTGGCGGCCTGCCTCGACCGTCGCGGCTGCCTGCGGACGCTGCCCCACGCGCATGCGCTCGAAGCCTTCTTCGGCGCGCGCCTGAGACGCCGGCGATGATGGCCGCCTCGGCCGTTCGCCCTGATCGCGTCGTGTAGTACAGTTCTCGGAGCCATGGCCAGGAAGCGACGCATCCGGAACATCGGCCGTCTCGTCGTGCTCGTCGTGGCGCTGGCGGCGACCTACGGGCTCTTCATGGTGGCGGCCATGCGCGTCGCGCTCCGCGCCCGCGAAGTGGGCGTGCCGAAGGTGGTCGGCCTCGAGTTCGGCGACGCCGGCCGCGCGATGGAGGCCGCGGGCCTGACGCTGCGCGTGGACGACAGCCAGCCTTTCAGCGACACCGTGCCCGCGGGCCGGATCGCCATGCAGGACCCGGCGGAGGGGCTGGTCGTTCGCCGCGGCCGGAGCGTCAGGCTGTGGATGAGCGCCGGCTCGCGCTCGTCGGTGGTGCCCAGGCTCACCGGCGAGTCCGAGCGCTCCGCACAGGCCCGGTCGAGCCAGGGCGGGCTGGAGGTGTTGGTCGTGGCGGACATCCGGTCGTCGGATTTCCCGTCCGACGCCGTCGTCGCGCAGGATCGGCCGCCGGGCAGCCGCGCCACGCGGGTCGGTGTCGTCGTCAACCGCGGCGAGCGCGCCGCGGGCTACGTGATGCCCGACTTGATCGGCGCCGCGAGCGACGCCGCCCTCGACGTGCTCCGCAGCCGCGGCCTGCGCGTGTCGGTGGTGGCCCAGCAGCCCTACCCCGGGGTCCCGTCGGGCATCATCCTGCGGCAGTTCCCGGCCGCCGGGTTCCAGGTGACGCCCGATCAGCCCATCTCGCTGGAGGTCAGTCGATGAGCGTGCGCCTTGCGCCATCCATCCTGGCGGCGGACTTCGCCGCGCTCGGCGAGTGCATCGCCGCCGTGGAGCGCGGTGGCGCCGATCTCATCCACGTGGACGTCATGGACGGGCACTTCGTCCCGAATCTCACCGTGGGCCCCCCGGTCGTGCGCTCAATCAAGCGCGTGGCGCGCGTCCCGCTGGACGTGCACCTGATGGTCGAGGACCCCGACCGCTTCATCCCGGCATTCGTGGAAGCCGGCGCCGGCCTCCTTTCGGTGCACGTGGAGGTGCTGCCTCATCTGCACCGCACGATTGAGTTCATCAAGAGCATGGGCGTGATGGCGGGCGTCGTGCTGAATCCCTCGACTCCGGTCGGCTCGCTCGAAGAGGTGGCGGCCGACGTCGACTTCGTGCTCCTGATGACCGTGAACCCCGGCTTCGGCGGGCAGGCTTTTATCCCGCGCAGCACGTCCAAAGTGCAGGCGATGCGCGCGCTGCTCGACGAGGCCGGCAACGCGGCGCCGATCGAGGTCGACGGCGGGATCGACGAGCACACCATCGCGCGCGTCGTCGCGGCGGGTGCCGACTGGATTGTCGCGGGCTCGGCGGTGTTCGGGTCGGAGGACGCCGAGGCGGCCACCAGGCGCCTGAAGGCGCTGGCCGTGGCGGCGGCGCAGGAACGGCTGGCCGCGCACCGGGGCCCGCGGTGAGCGGCCCCGTTTCGGCGGCGCCCGTGCGCGTGCGGTACGCCGAGACCGACCAGATGGGGTTTGCCTACTACGCCAATTACCTGGCGTGGTTCGAAGTCGGGCGGTGCGAGTGGCTGCGTGGCCGGGGGTGGTCGTACCGGGACCTGGAGGTCCGCGACGCGATCATGCTGCCCGTCATCGAAGCGCACTGCGAGTACCGCCAGCCCGCCCGGTACGACGACGAACTCCTGATCCGGGCGCGGGGCGAGCTGGCGTCGCCCGTGCGGATTCGCTTCTCGTACGAGGTGGTCCGCGCGGCCGATGGCGCCGTGCTGGCCGCCGGGCATACGGAGCACGCGTCGACGGACCTCGCCGGGCGTCCGAAGCGCCTGCCAGCGCGGGTGCGGGCGTTGTTCGCGCCGTCCAGTCGCCGGGGGCCGGCAGATCCTCCCGGGCCTCGGGGCGCGGGCGTTATAGAATAAGAGGTTGGCTCATCGCCGGCACCGGGTTCCTGGCGTCCGGCCCGGGGCGGTGGTGATGGAGGCGCCCGCGAGGGCGCCCGGGTTTTTTGCGCGGCCGGGACGGTGTGCACCGGCGGCGCCCAGAAGCGGGACTGTGTCCATGACTTGTCGCGTGTTTCCGGCCCTTGCGGCCGCCGGCGTGCTGGTGCTCCTCGCCCTCTCGAGCGGCTGCTCCAGGGAGAAGAACATCGTTCCCACGGGGATTCTCGAGGGGGACAAGTACCTCATGGACCGCGGGACCGAACTCATCGCGAAGAAGAAATGGTTCCAGGCGCGCGAGTATTACCGGCAGCTCGTCGACAACTACCCCCAGAGCAACTACCGCCCGGACGCGAAGCTCGGGCTCGGCGACACCTTCCTCGGCGAGAAGTCGGCCGAGTCGCTCGTCATGGCCCAGAACGAGTACCGGGAGTTCCTCACCTTTTTCCCGACCCACCCGCGGGCCGACTACGCGCAGTTCAAACTCGGGATGTGCCACTTCGAGCAGATGCTCGCGCCCGATCGCGACCAGACCGAGACGAAGGAAGCCATCGCGGAGCTGACGCTCTTCGTGCAGCGGTATCCCCAGAGTGCGCTCCTCGAGGAAGGCCGAGGGAAGCTGCGGGAAGCCCGGAGCCGCCTGACCGAGTCGGAGTACAAGGTCGGCTACTTCTACTGGCGGAACAAGTGGTACCCGGGCGCCATCGAACGCTTCAGGACTGTGCTGAAGAACGACCCCGAGTATCCGAAGCGCGATGCCGTCTACTATTACCTCGGCGACTCGCTGGTGAAAATGGGACGGCGCCCGGAGGCGGTCCCCCATTTCGATCGTCTGGTGAAGGAGTTCGAGCGAAGCGAGTTCCTGGCCAAGGCGCAGGCCGCCCTGAAGGACGTGCCCGAGGAGCCCCCGCCGCCGCCGATCAAGAAGGCCGGATAGGCGGCGCCGTCAGGGCGCCGTGGCCCTCGCGTACTTCCTGTAGTAATCGACCGCCGACACGACCGACAGCGCCACCACCACCCACAGCGCGGCCTGCCCGAGCAGGTAGAACGGCCGGTAGCCTTCGTGGCCGAGGATGAGGAGCAGGATGGCGACCACCTGGCTGGTCATCTTGGCCTTTCCCATCGAGGAAGAGGTGATCACGACGCCGCGCGAAAAGGCGATGCTCCGCAGCCCGGTCACGGCGAATTCGCGTCCGATGATGACGGCGACCATCCAGGCCGGCGCGGCGCCCATCTGCACGAGCGAGATGAAGGCCGCCGCCGTGAGCAGCTTGTCGGCGACCGGATCGAGCAGCTGGCCGAGCGTGGTCACCTGCTTCCGCCGACGCGCCACGTAGCCGTCGAGCCAGTCGGTGAGCGAGGCGATGCCGAAGATGGCCGCGCCGAGCATCTGGCTCGAGACGCCCATGACAGGCCACTCCACCTTGGTCAGGAGTACGACCACCAGAAGCGGGACCAGGAATATCCTGACCAGCGTGAGACTGTTCGGCAGGTTCATTCCCGCCCTATTGTAACGCGCATGCGGTAAGATGGCAGGGTCGTCATGAAGGCCATCCTCCTAGCCGGGGGCAAGGGCACGCGACTGCGCCCGCTGACCCTGCACACGCCAAAACCCATCGTGCCCGTGTTCGGGCGCGCGTTTGTCAACTACCAGATCGATCTCGTCCGCACGGTGCGCGAGATCGACGAGGTGATCCTGAGCCTGAACTACCAGCCCCGGCGCATCCAGGACGTGTTCGGGGACGGCCGCGACGCGGGCATCAAGATCTCGTACGTCGTCGAACCCAGCCCGCTGGGGACCGGCGGCGCCATCAAGTTCGCGACCGGCGCCTACACCGGCACCGTGGTGGTGTTCAACGGCGACGTGATGACCCAGATTAACCTGGCCGAGGTGCTCCGCCTGCACCGGGAGCGGAACGCCAAAGCCACAATCGTGCTGACGCCCGTGGACAACCCTGCCGATTACGGCCTCGTGGAAACGGACGCCGACGGAAACGTGCGGCGCTTCCTCGAGAAGCCGAACCCCGACGAGATCACCTGCGACACGATCAACGCGGGCGTCTACGTGCTCGAGCCCGACACGTTCGACCGCATCCCCGCGGACACGGCGTGGTCGATCGAGCGCAGCTTCTTCCCGTCGCTCGTCGAGCGCAAAGAAACTTTCGTTGCGTACGTCTGTCGCGGCTACTGGATCGACATCGGCACCCCCGAGAAATACATGCAGGTGCACCGGGACATCATGGACCGCCGATTCCTCGCGGAGCCCTTCGGCGCAGAGGCCCGGGGCCTGAAGTGCCTGGGTGCCGACGTGAAAGTCGAGGACGGGGCGGTTGTCGAAGGCCCGTGCTTCATCGATGGCGGCACGGTCGTGAAGGCCGGCGCCCGCATCCAGCCGTACAGCGTCATCGGCCGCAACAGCGTCATCGAGGAGGACGCGGTGATTGACGGCGCGATTATCTGGCCGAACGGCCGCGTGTCGCGCGACGCCGTCGTGCGCCAGGCCATCCTCGGCCGGCACTGCCACGTCGGCCGGAACGTCGTGATCGACAGCGGCGTCATCCTCGGCGACAAGTCGGCGGTGACCGATCATTCCCGCCTCGCGGCGGCTGAGTGACACCAGGAGTGGCGATGAGCGTCAATGCGGGGATCTTCAAGGCGTACGACATCCGCGGCATTTATCCGGGCGAACTCGACGAGGCGCTGGCCAGACAGATCGGCCGCGCGTTCGTGGCGTACCTCGGCGCGAAGCGCATCGCCGTCGGCCGCGACATGCGCGTGTCGGCCCCGTCGATCGCGGCGGCCTTCGTCGAGGGCGCACGCGAGCAGGGCGCCGATGTCGTCGACTACGGGATGATCGCCACCGACATGCTCTACTTTGCCGTGGCCCGGGACGCCCACGAGGGCGGCGCCATGGTGACCGCCTCGCACAATCCGAAGGAATACATCGGGATGAAGCTCGTGCGCGCCCAGGCCTTCCCGCTGAGCGGCGAAGACGGCATCTCGCAGATCCGCGACATGGTGGCGGGCGGCACGATCCCGCCGCCGGCGGCCCCGCGCGGGTCGCTCTCGGTGAGCGACGCGCTGCTCGACGATTACGTGGCGCACGTGCTGAAGTTCATCGACCCGGCCATCATCAAGCCGTTCAACGTCGTCCTCGACGCCGGCAGCGGGATGGCCGGGCTTGTCGCGCCGAAGCTGTTCGAGAAGCTCCCCTGCCGCACGACCAGACTCTCGTTCGACATCGACGGCACGTTCCCGAACCACGAAGCCAATCCGCTCATCGAGGAGAACCGGCGGGATCTGGTCGAGCGCGTCGTCGCCGAGCGGGCCGATATCGGCATCGCCTGGGACGGCGACGCCGACCGGTGCTTCTTCGTGGACCGGGACGGCGAGTTCATCCCGGGCGATTTCGTCACGGCGCTGCTGGCCGAGGCGTTCCTGATGAGGGAGCGCGGCGCCGCCATCGTCTACGATCTGCGTGCCAGCTTCGCCGTCCGGGACACCGTCGCGAAGTACGACGGCCGGGCGCTGATGAACCGCGTCGGGCACGCGTTCTTCAAGAAGCGCATGCGCGAGGAGAACGCGGTCTTCGGCGGCGAGGTGACGGGGCATTACTACTTCCGCGACAACTTCTACGCCGACAACGGGTTCATTCCCGCGATGCTCATCCTCGAACTGATGTCGATCAAGGGGCAGGCCCTGCATCAGCTGCTCGAGCCGCTGCGCGCCCGGTACTTCATCTCCGGCGAGATCAATACCAGGATCTCGTCGATGGCGCTCGTGGAGGAAAAACTCGCCGGCCTCGAGGCGATGGGCCGGCGCGTGGCTGGCGCGAAGGTCTACCGGATGGACGGCATCTCGGTCGAGGCGCCGGACTGGCACTTCAACGTGCGGGCGTCGAACACCGAGCCGCTGCTGCGCCTCAACCTGGAGGCGACCACGCCGGCCGTGATGGAAGCGAAGCGCGACGAGGTGCTGGAGTTCATCAGGGGGTAGGGGCCAGGCGCTAGGGGCTAGGGGCTAGGGGCTAGGGAGTCGTGAGCTGAGCATAGAGTTTGCTACAATGGGTTTTCGCGCGCACAGCGGCGCGCGCCGCACCCGAAGGGCGGGCTTAGCATAGTGGTAATGCTCTGGCTTCCCAAGCCAGCTAGACGGGTTCGATTCCCGTAGCCCGCTCCACCGTCCCGGCGCCCCGCCTCCCCTGCCGGACCGCCGTCCCGGCCGCCCGGACCGGAAATGGAAAGTGTCACCGTTTGTGCTAGGCTGTCTCGCCTATGGCATACGAGGCCCCGTCGAACGTCCTGATCTCCGCCGAGGAAATCCAGCAGCGGGTGCGGGAGCTTGCCGACGAGATCCAGCGCGACTACGCCGCCGACGACCAGCTCCACCTGGTGAGCGTCCTCAAGGGCGGGTTCATCTTCCTCGGCGACCTCGTGCGGGCGATGCACAGGCCGATCAGCGTCGACTTCATGGCCGTGTCGAGCTACGCCAAGGGCACCACGTCCTCGGGCGAGGTACGGGTACTGAAGGACCTCGATTCGGGCCTCGACGGCCGCAACGTCATCATCGTCGAGGACATCGTCGACACGGGACTCACGCTGTCCTACCTGCAGGAGATCCTGCACGCGCGGTCGCCGAAGTCGCTGCGGACCGCCTGCCTGCTCAGCAAGCCCTCGCGCCGGACGGTCGAGGTGAAGGTGGACTACATCGGCTTCACCATCGAGGATCGCTTCGTCGTGGGCTACGGCCTCGATTACGCGGAGCAGTACCGCAACCTGCCCTATCTCGCCACGCTCGACTGAGGCGCCTGCGGCTCGACGGCCGCCCGGACCTTCGCCGCCAGCCGCCGGGCGTCCGCCAGCACGGCGGAGGGGTCGAGCGTCAGCACGCGCCGATCGCGCATCAGGATCCGCCCGTTCACGATCGTCGTGCGGACATCGTCGCCCCGCGACGCGTAGACGAGGTGAGACACGGGGTTGTACATCGGCGTCTGGCGCGCCGAGCCCATCGACACCACGATCAGGTCCGCCAGCTTTCCGGGTTCGAGCGAGCCCAGACGGTCGGCCATGCCGAGCGCCGACGCCCCGCCGATTGTGGCCATCTCGAGGACCGTCTGTGCGGAAGCCGCCGTCGGATCGTTTTCGGACAGCTTGTTGAGGAACGCGGCCTGCCGCATGGCCTCGAACATGTCGAGGTCGTTGTTGCTGGCCGCCCCATCGGTCCCGAGGCCAACGGCCAGGCCGGCCTTGAGCGACTTGGTCACGGGCGCGGCACCACTCGCCAGCTTCATATTGCTTTCGGGATTGTGAGACAGGCCGACGCCGTGCCTCCTGAGAATCGCGATGTCCTCATCGGTGAGATGCACCCCATGCGCGGCAAGCGCCGGCGTGTCCCAGAACCCGACGGACTCGAAGTACGCGGCGGGCGTCAGATGGTGCTTCTGCAGCGACTCGGTGACTTCGTCGCGGGTCTCGGCGAGGTGCGTCAGCAGCGGCACGCCGTACTTGCGGGCCAAATCGCGCGTGGCTGTGAGCGTGGCCGCGTCGACGGTGTACATCGAGTGCGGCGCCACGGTGGCGGTCACAAGCGCGTCGCCCTTGAACGCCTGCATGAATCGCTCGGCCCGCGCCAGGCCCTCGGCCGGCGTCTTCGCGTCGGCGACGGGGAAGCCGATGATCGTCTGGCCCAGCACCCCGCGCATCCCGGCTTCCTTCGTGGCCCGGGCCACCTCTTCCTCGAAGTAGTACATGTCCGTGTGCAGCGTCGTGCCCGACTGCAGCATCTCGAGCGCCGCGAGGCGGGTGCCGACACGCACCAGCTCCGGCGACACCGTCTTCCCCTCCGCCGGAAAGATGTACTTCTGGAGCCAGTCCGCCAGGGCCAGGTCGTCGGCCAGGCCCCGGTACATCACCATGGCGGCGTGGCCGTGAGTGTTGATGAGCCCCGGCAGCACGACCGTCCCGCCGGCCTGGATGACCGAGGCCGCCGCGTACCCGGCCGCGATCGCCTGTGGCGTGTCCACCGCGACAATGGCCGTTCCGTTGATCGCGACGGCCCCGGGCGAGAGCACGCGACGCTGGGCGTCCATCGTGATCACGGTCCCGCCGGTCACGACGAGCGTCGCCCTGGCCTTCGCCGGCGGCGCGGCGCCGAGCGCGCCTGCGGCGACGACGCACGAGAGCGTGACGATGGCAGCACGGCAGGACAGGCGGGAGACTCCAGCATGCGCACGCATGCCTGGGATTCTACCTCACCGCGCTCGGTAGCCCCGCCTTCGCGGCTTCGTGTATAGTTTGCGCGTGGCCGTCATCCTCGTCAGGCACCCGCTCGTCCAGGACATCCTCCTCTCGCTCCGCGACGTGACGACGGACCCTGACGCGTTCCGGCGGCTCGCCGTCCGGATCAGCGTCCTGCTGGCCGCCGAGGCCCTGCGCGATCTGCCGGTCAGGCAGGCGACGGTCATGACGCCGCTTGGCGAAGCCGGGGGCCAGCGCGTGGCGTCGGACGTGGTGGTAGTGCCGGTGCTGCGCGCCGGGCTGGGCATGCTGGACGCCGTGCTGGAGCTGGTGCCAGGCGCGCGGGTGGGCCACATCGGGCTGCAGCGCGACGAGATGACCGCCATCGCTTCCCGGTATTACGCCAAGCTGCCGCCCGGCCTGGCGGACAGCCACGTCCTGATGATCGACCCCATGCTGGCGACCGGCGGCAGCGCCGTCGATGCCGTCGACGTGCTCAAGGAAGCCGGCGCGCGGCGCATCCAGATCCTCTGCATCGTCGCCGCCCCGGAAGGCATCGCGCTCGTCGAGCGGCACCACCCTGACGTCGACATCTACACCCCGGTCATCGACCAGGGACTCAACGCCCGGAAGTACATCGTGCCCGGGCTCGGCGACTTCGGCGATCGACTTTACGGCACGCTGTAGCGACGGTTTCACAGCCTGCGCGCGGACAACCGCCAGCGCCGAGGACGTCGTGAAACCGACAGCAGTTGCGCTCGGCTCCTGCAGGTGCGTCTCCGCCGAGCACGTGCCAGGCCCGGGCGGTGGGCAACGACCATGAACGACGACCGATCGACGCCAGACCGTGGGACGGGCGGGAAAACCCGGCGAAGCCGTGGGCGCGGCCCCGAGGAGTGGCCGACCTCCATCACGCGCATCGCGCCGAACGAGATCGAGATCCGCGGCTACCCTGTCGACGAACTGATGGGGCGGCTGGGCTACGGAGAGGCCGTGTACCTGCTGCTGCGGGGAGAATTGCCGACGCCGTCGATCGGCAAGCTGTTCAGCGCGGTCCTGGTGTCGTCGCTCGACCACGGCGTGACCCCGCCATCGACGCTCGCGGCGCGCCACGTGGCCGCGTCCGGGTCGACGCTGTCGAGCGCCGTCGCCGCCGGCGTGCTGGCCTTCGGCAGCTACCACGGCGGCGATATCGAGGCGTGCATGCGGTGCCTCCAGGAAGGGCTGTCGCTCCACCGTACCGGGATGTCCTACGAGGAGGTGGCGCGGACGCTCCTGGAGAAGCACTGCGGGAGCGGCCCGGCTCCTCCCGGATTCGGGCACCGGGTTCACACGCGAGACCCTCGCGCGGCCAGGCTGATGCAACTGGCGCACGAACTCGACCTCGACGGCGAGCACTGCCGGTTGCTGCGGGTCGTCGAGCGCGTGCTCAACGAGATGCCCGGGCGGCCACAGCAGATTATCCCCCTGAACATCGACGGGGCCATTGCCGCCGTCTGCGGCGATCTCGGGTTCGGCCCGGAGATCGGCAACGGCCTCTTCATCATTTCGCGAGTGCCCGGGCTGCTCGCGCACACCGTCGAGGAGAAATCCCGGCACAGCCACGTGCGCCGGATTGATCCGAACGACGCGTACTACGACGGCCCGGGGCGCAGGCGACTGCCTGAAACGCGGAAGTAGGACCGGCGGGATTCGCGCGGCGCGGCCGGCCGTACGACCGGTTGCCAGCCCGGCGGCCTTTTCGGTAGTATTGATGGTCTTGCATCCCTTGAGTGGGCGCTTGGCTCAGCGGTAGAGCACCGCCTTCACACGGCGGGGGTCAGTGGTTCGAATCCACTAGCGCCCACCACTCAACGCCAGAACACACAAGCGTTTCCGGCAGTCGGCGCCTAACCCTCGCCTGCGGTACTCGCGGCGCGGCACCGAGCGTAGGGCTACCGTCGCGAGCCTTGACGCTCGCTCGGCGCGAACGCCGGCTGGAAGCTGCCTTTCCTAGCCGAGGCCTCGACTTCCGCCACGCCCTGGGCGGCGGAGCCGGGAGGGTGGGTCGCAAAGACAAAGAACAACACAGGAGGCGCAGCATGTGCCGAACTCGGATTGAGGTCATCGCGCCCTCCATCTGCGCCCCCAAAACTGGGGGACAAGCCGACCGCCGGGCCCTGCGTCAGAACCAGTAGTCGATCTTCCCGCGTCGGGGGCACAGTCTACACGCCTTCGCCGGCGCTCGGAGTCAGCTCCTGGCCGAATTGTGTATCGGAAACGCCACGGCTCAACTTGCCCAACCGCGGTCTACCCAGACGGTCGAGTGCTCATCTGGCCTGCGCGTTAATCGTGACGTCCGGCAGACTGACGGGGATCTAGAGATCGTCGGGACGAAGGCCGGTGTGCTTGGCGATCCGGCTGAGCAACTTGGGGCCGAGTTCCTCGTCGTCGTGGAACGCAAACACGACGTCCGGCATCTGGGGATGGGCCAACGTGCGGTGGGACCCGGACTGACGCTTCACGGACCAGCCCAGACGAAGGAGGGCCGCCAGAACGCGGCGCGCCTTGGACGATGGCCAGTTACTCACGCAGCGCGGAAGGAGACTTCAAGGAACTCGGCGGGCGCTTCGGCCTGCTCAAGTCGCTCGGCCAGCACGCGGAGGGCAAGCGCTTGCACGCGGGCCACGGCTTCGTCGCGAGTGGCGCCATAGCAGAGCACACCAGGAAGATCGGGGATGTCCGCAAGCCAGCGGCCATCGGCCTCGCGGTCGAGTTCGATCGGGAAGCTGACGCTCATGGGGCTACTCTAGCACGGGTCTCATGACGCTGCCGCGATTGGCCCCGCACCGGCGCTGGCATCCCCGCCGCCCTGCGCCCCCACCTGAAGTAGAATCCCCAGACGGTACCCGAGGGATTTCATGCCCGACGCCCCCGAACCGCTGTGGCAACGCGTCTCTGCCGGCCTGCGCCGGTACCGCTGGGTGCTGGCCGGCGCCGGGATTGTCTGCGTGGCCACCGCGGCCATCGAACTCTGGATGGGCCGCCTTCCCTTCGGGCCCGACGGCCGCATGGGCCTGTGGGAAGGCAACATCTGGAGCAGCGAGCAGTCGCAGCGCTTCGCGGATCCGTACACCTTTTCCCACACGATCCACGGGATGCTGTTCTACGCGATGCTGTGGCTCGTGGCGCGCCGGGCTCCCGTGCGCGCGCGCTTCATCGCCGCGATCGTCATGGAAGCCGCCTGGGAAGTCCTCGAGAACTCCCCCATCATCATCAACCGGTACCGCGAAGCCACCATCGCGCTCGGGTACGTCGGCGACAGCGTGTTCAACTCGCTGAGCGACATCCTCTTCACGGCGCTCGGCTTCGTGTTCGCCTGGCGGGCCCGCGTGTGGATCACAATCGCGGTGATCCTCGCGATGGAACTCGGCACCCTGGCGCTGATGCGCGACAACCTCACGCTCAACATCATCATGCTCGTCCACCCGATCGATGCCATCAAAGACTGGCAGATGGCCGGGAGGCCCATCCCCTAGCCGGGTCGCGGGTGCACGCGATCAGTTCTCCTCGGGGCGCTGCAGCACGCTGAGGTACTCCCGGCGCGCGAGCCGCGCGCGAACCACATCCGCGTGCTCGATCTTCAATTCGAGGGCCACCTTGGCGATTTCCTGGTCTTCGGCCAGCGTGATCGTGTGGTCGGTGGCCGAGACGATGAAGAGGCACTCGAGCAGCGCGAGTTTCTGATCGTAGCTGGCCAGCCGGGCGAACTCGCGGGCGACCAGGAAGTCCTCGGTGCCGCCGAACAGCACGTTCTGGCTCTTGGCCATCTGCACGACCATGACGGCCTGGGCTTCCGGCAGTGCGCCGCGTTCGGCGACGATGCGCTGCATGGCCCGCGTCTCGGCGTCGCTGATCCCCCGGTCGGCGATGGCGACGCGGCCGAGGATGTACGCGAACGCGGCGATATACCGGGCGCGATCCGGGTCGAGCCTGTCCAGTTCGGCCGCGATCCTGCGCACGCTGTCGGTGTCGCCCTGATCGGCTTTTTCGGGAGCCCCGCCAAGCCCCAGGAACTTCAGAATGGACATGTCCCATCGTCCCACACGCCCAGTCGGCGCGCCGATCCTCTTCGACCGGGTCTACGGGCCGGCGGGCGGCGTTGCACCGTTCGCCGGCCCGCCGTCGCAGCGGCTCGCCCTGCACGCCTCGAGGCTGGTCGTGCTGGATGCCGGGCAAGCGGGCCTCGCGCGAACGTTCGAGGCGCCGCTTCCCGGGGACCTCACGGCCCTGCTGGAATGGCTGGCCGCTACTTCTTCGCCTGGCTGATCAGCGCCTGAAGGAGCCGCGAGTAGATCGCGTCGGCATCGGCGAAGAGTTTCGCGAACTCCTCGTCACTGAGCTTCTGTTCCTTGCGCCAGTCGTTGTTGAACACCGTCCGCTTGCCGCCGCGGTCAATCGAGTCGAACGCGGCGTTTTCTTCGTGACGCGCCTTCAGCCCGTCGGCGCCGAGGTCTTCGATGAAGACCCGGGAGCTGGCGATCGACGCGCTGTTGAGGTCGATGTAAATCTCCTGGTAGTCCTTCTTGTCGAGTTTCGCGTTCATGAGGACGGCAGGCGTGTACTTCGCGGACACGATGAGCAACTGGCTGCCCGAGAAGTACATGGCCGCGACGAACGCTTCGGGGTCCGAGGCGTCCTTCGCCGCGATGGCGGTCAGCTTGGCCCCGTCGAGCAGAGTGCTCAGTTCCTTCGCCAGCGCCGCGGACTTGGACTCCTGGGCGGCGGCGGCCGTGCTCATCACCACCAGCACCAGCAGGCCGATGATCAGGTGGGTCGTACCGCGAGGACGTGTGAGCATGGATGTCACCTTCGTAAGGGGCCTGAAGACTGGCAGTTTTCTATCACCGCCGCGCACCCGCCGTCAATGTTTCCCCGGCGACAGGGGCCGCGGCCATCCCGGCCCGCCGCCACAGACGCCCCCCCGCGCCGCGCGCCGGGCAACCCGGGATGCGCCGGGAACACACCTTACCCGATGAAGAGCGGATCCTCGTCGTCGAATTTCGAGGCTGCGCGGGAGGTTCTTGAGCCGCGCAACGAGCGGAACGCACCGACGACTCCCCGCACGGCCGCAAAGACCGCGAGGCCCTCGCGGATCGGCCTGACCACCGCGCCCTGCACGAGCGACATCGTCTCGTCGGCCCGCTTCGACGCGCCGGCGAACAGGCGGTCGAATCGCTCGACCTGGGCGGCGGCGAGGTTCGACGCCCGCTGCAGGTTCTCGGCCACCCGCGTCAGGCGTTCCGCGAGGGGCCCGATCTCACGCTCGACCCGGACCGACATCGCGTCGACCCGCCTCGAGAGGCGAAGCACGGCGAGGAAGAGCCCGATCTGGCCGATCGCCATCGCCACGGTGGCGGCGGCGATCAGCCCGAGAAACACGGTGCTCACGCCTGCTCCTTCTCCCGCGCCGTGTGGTAGGCCTCACGGCCGCGTTCGACGGCGGATGCGAGCGTCTCGCGCTGGTGCTTCAGGAACTCGCGGGTCTTCTCCGCGCCCTCCCGGGCCTTCTCGCCGAGGACCTCGCGGGTCTCGTCGCCCTTGGCCGGGGCGAACAACAGGGCGACGACGGCCCCGACCAGGGCCCCGAGGGTGAACGCCACCAGGACTCCGCCGGCTCCGTTACCGCGATCGTCTGCCATGGCCACTGCTCCTTTCAGGCGGCGTCACGCCCCGCGCCGGCGGCGTTGCGGTGCCGCGGCGGGACCTGAGACCGTCCCTTGTCAAGCCCGCCTGCTCCGGCCCGGTCCCCGCGACCGGGCGGCGGCGGCGCTGGATCCATCATACAACCGACCCGCCGCACGGACGCCCATTCCCGGCGAATTAGCCGACTGCGCCCGGTCCTCCTCCGCCCGCCAGCACCGACGCATCGTCGACCCCGAGGCTCCTCGCCCGGAGCCGCTTGATCTGGTCCCTGATCGACGCGGCCTTCTCGAACGCGAGATTCGCCGCCGCGTCCCTCATGTCCCGGTTCAGCTGCTGGATGCGCGCGTCGATCTCGGCCAGGCTCATGAAGGGTTCCGGCGCCTCGCCAACGGACGGCACCAGCATGTAGTCGCGCTCGTACACGCTGCTCAGCACCTCGTCAATGCCCTTCACGATGGAGGCGGGCGTGATGCCGTGCTCGCGGTTGTACGCCTCCTGGATGGTGCGGCGGCGCCCGGTCTCGGCGATGGCCGCGCGGATGCTCGCCGTCTCCACGTCGGCGTACATGATGACCGTGCCGTGCACGTTGCGGGCCGCGCGCCCGGACGTCTGGATGAGCGCGCCGGCCGAGCGCAGGAAACCCTCCTTGTCGGCGTCGAGGATGGCCACCAGCGACACTTCCGGCAGATCGAGCCCTTCGCGCAAGAGGTTGATCCCGACGAGCACGTCGAATTCGCCGCGCCGGAGGTCGCGCAGGATCTCGACCCGCTGCAGCGTCTCGATGTCCGAGTGCAGGTAGCGCACCCGCACGCCGAGCTCGTGATAGTACTGCGTGAGGTCCTCGGCCATCCGCTTGGTCAGCGTCGTGACGAGCACGCGCTCGCGCGAGGCGACCCGCGCCCTGATCTCCGCGAGCAGATCGTCCACCTGCCCCTTCACGGGCCTGACGATCACGTCAGGATCCACCAGGCCCGTCGGCCGGATCACCTGCTCGACGATGACGCCGCCCGTTTTCTGGAGCTCGTACGGCCCGGGAGTAGCCGACACGAACACCACCTGGCTCACGCGGGACTCCCACTCCCCGAAATTCAGCGGCCGGTTGTCGAGGGCCGACGGCAGGCGGAAGCCGTACTCGACCAGCACCTGCTTGCGGGCCTGGTCGCCGTGGAACATGCCGCGGATCTGCGGGACGGTCTGGTGGCTTTCGTCCACGATGACCAGGGCGTCGGCGGGCAGGTAGTCGAGCAGCGTCGGCGGCGGCTCGCCCGCCGCGCGGCCTGTCAGGTGGCGCGAGTAGTTCTCGATCCCGTGGCAGTAGCCGATCTCGCGCATCATCTCGAGGTCGAACATCGTCCGCTGGTGCAGCCGCTGCGCCTCGAGCAGACGGCCATTGGCCTCCAGGACGGGCAGCCGCGCGTTGAGTTCGGCCTTGATCGACTCCACCGCCCGCGTCGTGCGATCCCTCGTCGTCACAAAGTGGGTCTTCGGATAGACCGACACGCGGTCGAGGCGGCGGAATGAGCGCCCGGTGAGCGGGTCGAAGGCCGACAGCGCGTCGATGTCGTCGCCGAAGAGCTCGATGCGCAGGGCGGTTTCCTCGTAGGACGGGAAGACCTCGACCGTATCCCCGCGGACCCGGAAGGTGCCGCGCGCGAAGTCGTGGTCGTTGCGCTCATACTGCAGCTCGACGAGCTTGCGGAGGATCTGCTCCCGGTCGAGGCGCTGGCCGCGCTCCAGGGGCAGGGCCATGCCGTAATAGGTCTCCGGCGCGCCCAGGCCGTAGATGCAGGACACGCTGGCGACAATCAGGACGTCGCGCCGCTCGAACAGGGACCGGGTTGCCGACAGCCGCATGCGGTCGATCTCGTCGTTGGTGGTGGCCTCCTTCTCGATGTACGTGTCCGTGGCCGGCACGTACGCCTCGGGCTGGTAGTAGTCGTAGTAGCTGACGAAGTACTCGACGGCGTTCCCCGGGAAGAAGCGCCGGAACTCCTGGTAGAGCTGCGCGGCGAGCGTCTTGTTGTGCACCATCACCAGCGTCGGCCGGTTCACGCGCGCGACGACCTGGGCCATGGTGAACGTCTTGCCCGACCCGGTCACGCCGAGCAGGACCTGCCACGCGTCGCCGCGCTCGAGGCCGGCCTGGAGCTCCGCGATGGCGCGCGACTGGTCCCCGCGCAACTCGAAGTCGGACACCAGGGTGAAGCGGCCGGCGGATGAAGGCATGGCGCTGATGGGCTGGGCGGCTGACTGCTGGTCCCGGGCTACCGCGGCTCGCGGTACGGCGCGTAGTACCCCTGGCGCGCGCGCACCTTCACGCCGGGCCGCTTCACCGTGATCTCCACCTTGCGCCAGGCCCCGTCGAACGTCGTGTTCGTCGACAGGTAGCCGAGGGTGAACTGCCCGCGGATCTCCGCCGCGATCTTCTCGTACGTCGGGTCGAGGTCCTTGATGATCGAGGGAAAGAACGCGAGTCCCCCGGTGATCTCCGCCAGCGCGCGCAGTTTCATCCGCAGGTCCATCTGCCGCGACTGCGACAGGTGCGCGAGGAACCCGACGGCGTAGAGCGTGATGTCCGACGCGCGCAGCAGCGTCTGCGCGTCGCCGTACGACATCGAACTGCTGGTGTCGCCGCCGTCCGTGTAGAGGACGAGCGTGCGCCGCCCTTCCTCGGACGAGGCGCCGTCCAGGTAGACGCCGAGCGCGTCGTAGAGGGCGGTCTGGCCCTGCGGCCTGCGCCTGCGGATCCGTTCGACGAGCCTCGCGAAGTCGTGCTGGCCGTACCGCACCACGCGGACCTCGCTGTCGAAATCCACCAGGGTGATGTCCAGGGCCTCCTGGACGGTGTTGAGGAACTTGATCGCGGCGCTGCGCGAAAAGCCGATGCTCTCCTCCATGCTCCCGCTGGTGTCGAACAGCAGCCCGAGGTGGAGCGGCGGGACCGATTCCCCGGCGTCGCCCCGGGCGAAGAGCGTGACGGCCTGGAGCCGGCCGTCCTCGCGCACTTCGAAGTCTTCGCGGGCGAGGTCCGTGACGAGACCGCCTTTCCTGTCGACGGCCGTCACCCCGAAGCTGGCCAGGTCCACGCCGCTGCGGAACACCTGGGCCTCGGGCGCCCCCGCGAGCGCCAGGCCCAGTGCCGCCAGCGCCGCCGCCGGCCGCGCCAGGCCTCGTCGAGACACGATGCACCCGCTCTCCCGGAAACCGTCCATGCGGGCCATCTTATACCGCCGCGCCGCACGCGTCCGGCCCCGCTCCAGCGGTTTCCACGAGGGCACCATCCGGCGTATAATAAGAAGTTCTTGTGATGACCCTCGTTCTTCGCGCCACGCAGGGGTCACAGGCATGAGATGCCTGGCCGTCTGCCACAGTGAGCTGGTCATCAGGATGCTGGCACAGGTCCTGCCGCCCAGTTTCGACGTCGACTTCCTCGTGGAAAGCCGGCCGCTCGCGAGGCGTCTTCACGACGCCGGCTTCGCCGTCGCCGCCGGCGACCTGCGCAAGACCGAGACCTACCTCAAGGCCGACCTCGCGGCGAGCACCTGCGTCATCATCGAGGACATCGGCCGCATAAGCCCGCTGCGCATCCTCCAGGCCCTCCGCGATGCCGGCGCGACGCTCGTCTACCTGATGAGCATGCCGACCGGCAAGCCCGGCGCCCCCGGCAACAGGCACGGCGAGCAGCTGCGGGCGCGCTACCCCGAACTCGGCTTCCTCCCGCTGGCGGACCTCGTCGGCCCGCCGCTCGTCACCGAGATCAGCCGGTCGATGACCCGGGCCCGCGTCCAGCAGTTCCAGCGCTATTTCAACGACGCCGACAAGGTGCTCATCCTCCTGCACAACGACCCGGACCCCGACGCCATGGCGTCTGGCCTGGCCCTGCGCAACCTGCTCCGCCGGACGAAGGCCACCGCCATCATCGGCGCCATCCAGGGCGTGACGCGGCCCGAGAACCTTCGGATGGCCAACCTGCTGGACATCCACGTCGAGCCGATCGCGGCCGGCGACCTCGCCTCCTTCGACCGGATCGCGATGGTCGACGTCCAGCCCCACTATTTCGCGGGGCTCCTCGACAAAGTCGACCTCGTCATCGACCACCACCCGGCCCAGCCCGGATACAGCGCCGTGTTCCGGGACATCCGGCCCGACTATGGATCGACCTGCACCATCCTGACCGAACACCTGCGCGCCGTCGACGTGAACATCTCCGAGCGCACGGCCACGGCGATGCTCTACGCCATCAAATCCGACACGTTGTTCTTCAACCGGCAGGCGAACTCCGTCGACCTCGACGCCTTCTCGTACCTCTACCCGCTGGCCGACGCCGCCATGATCCGCAAGATGGAGGGCGCCGAGCTCACCTTCGATCGCCTCGATTACGTGACGAGGGCGCAGCAGACCGGGTCGACGACCGAGCAGGTGTTCTGCGCGTTCCTCGGCCGGACGGCCCGCGAGGACTTCATCCCGTACGTGGCCGACTTCTTCCTGCAGGTCGAGGACGTGAAGTGGACGATGATCTCGGGCGTGGTCGGCGACAACCTCGTGGTGTCGGTCCGCAACCTGGGCTACACCCGCAACGCGGGCGAGATGGTGCGGAAGCTCTTCGCCGATATCGGCAGCGCGGGCGGCCACCGGGCCATGGCCAAGGCCGTCATCCCCCTGCGGGCGTTCCGCGAGAAGTTCGGCCTCTTCTCGGATGACGCCATCAACCTGACGGTCAAGAACCTCGCCCTGCAGTACCTGCGCGAACACGCCGCCGGCGACAAGAAGAAGGACGCCCCTAAATCGTAGACTCGGCCGCGCCCACCACGGGTTCGATGAACTGGCGGTACGCGTCGGCGTAGCCCTGGTCGATCGTCTCGGCCAGCAACTGCACCCGGTCCGAGCGCTCGTCGTAGGTCCCCACCATGTCCAGCGGACCGACCGGGTTGTAATCCGGCCGGATGGTCAGGAGGCAGCGGAACCCAGCCGCGCCGGCCCTGACCGCGTCGCGCACGGCGGAGGCGCTTTCGGAGGCGAGCCACGCGCCGATCCGGCCGCGCCCGTCGAGGCGCAGGTCGGCGAGCGTGTGCGGGTCGCGGTCGGCCGTGGCCGCCGACACCACGATGACCTGCTCCGCACCCGCGGCCTGGACCTCCTCGAGCAGGCGGGCCAGGCCCGCCGGCCGGTCGCACCAGCGGTGGGTCTCGCCCCGCCAGTAGCTCTCCGCCGAAAAGGTCACCGCCCAGGGCTCGGTCACCACGGGCAGACACTGGGATGCCGCCAGGACGTCCATGGCGTGGTCGCGATCGGCGCCCGCGAGGTCGAGCGTCTCGCCCGCCCGCTCCGGCGCCGCCGCGCCCGCAGCCCCGCGCCGGCCGAAAAAGGCCCGGCGGTACGGCTCGGTGAGCGCCGACATCACGACGTCGCGGCGAGTGTCGAGGTCGTGCACCAGGACGAGCACTTCCCGGAACCCGGGCTGTCCCAGATTCTCCGCCAGCAGCTCGGCATAGCGGCGCGAGAGGTCCACCGTGTCCGGCCGGGGAGCCCGCGCGCCGCCGGTGATGAGGCGCCACACCGCCTGGTGCCAGTAGGCGATCACGGCGCCGCCGTCGAGCGGCGAGCCGAACACCCGCCACCAGAACCGGCCGCGCTCCCGCTTCCGGCCCCCGATCCGCGCGCGGGATGCCGCCACGGCCACGGCCGCGAGCACTCCTACCGCCAGGAGCAGCGACGCCCGCGGCACCCACGACGCGAGGCCGCCGACTGCAAAGGCGCCGCCCACCACCTCGGCGTAGCTCTCCGCCAGCGTCCGCCCGGCGTCGAGGCCCAGCAACGTGAGCAGCAGCGACGCGGGGTACACGACGAGCCCGCCCGCGAGACCGGCGAGCGGGACGGCCACGAGGGCCAGGGCGGCGGCAGCGGCCCATCCCAGCGCACGCAGGGCGGGGCGCCAGCTGTAGAAGCGGGCGACCGGCTTCTGCCGCCAGAGCCCGTCCTGACTCCAGAGGGACGGACCGCCTTCGATGGCCGTGAAGAACGCGCCGATGGCGCCGGCGCCGTGGCCCGCCACGAGGTCGATCCGGACCCCGGCCTCGGCCAGCGCCCGGAGGACGCCGGCGTGGTAGACGCCCGCGGTCCCCGTGCCGGTGAGCACCAGGGCTGTGCGATGCTTCGGTGAGTAGGGCTCCCGCCCGGACATCACTCGTCGTGGATGGTGGTGAGGCTCATCATCTCGAACCGGCGCACGCCGGTCGGGGTCGGCACGGTGATCTCGTCACCCGTTTGCCTGCCGACGATGGCCTTGCCGATGGGGGAACTCGTCGAGATCAGGCCCTTGGTGGCGTCGGCGTCCTCGGGCATGACCAGCTGGTAGGTGACCAGCGTCCCGAAGCCGTCTTCCTTGAGCTTCACGGTCGACCCGAACGCGGCCCGGTCGGTGGGAAGCCGGTCGAGGTTCATCAGCGAGATCTCGGCCATTCGCTTGCGAATCATGCCCACCCGGGCATGCACGTAGGACTGGCGCTCCTTGGCGGCCTGGTACTCGGCGTTCTCGCTCAGATCGCCAAGTTCGCGGGCGCGCTGAATCTCTTTGGGCAGTTCGGTCCGCAGCTCGCGCTCCAGCCCGTTCACTTCGTCTTCGAGTCGTTTCAGGATCCGCGCCTTCATGCGTCCGCCTCCGTCCGCGCCGCGTGATGTACGGGCGGGCCTCGCCGCTGATGGGCTAAACTTCGAGTGTAGCACATCTGGTATCCTCGTCCGGGCGAGGGTCGGGCCACGCGAAGCGAGCCGCCGTGATTGATATTTCCAGCCGTCACCACCCCTTCGTCCAGCGCTGCCGGGCCCTCGCCCGGCGCCGGGATGCCGGGAGCGGAGACGTGCTGCTCGACGGGCTGCACCTGCTCTCCGACGCCGTGGCCGCCGGCGTGCCCGTCGCTGCCGCCGCCGCCCCGGAGGAGTTCTGGCAGGGTCCCATCGGCGCCTCCCTCGCGGGATCCCTCGCATCGGCTGGCGCCGAGCTGTATGCGGCGAGCCGCACCGTCGTCGAGGCGGCGAGCCCCGTGCACGCCCCGACCGGCATCATCGCCATCGCGCGCCGGGAACCGGACGGCCTGGGGCGGGTATTCGCCGGAGAGCCGGCTCTCGTGGTGTGCGCCGATCACGTGCAGGACCCGGGCAACACCGGCGCCATTGTCCGCGCGGCGGAGGCGGCGGGCGCGACGGGTGTCGTCACGACGGCGGGTTCGGCCGACCCCTTCGGCTGGAAAGCCCTGCGCGGCTCGATGGGGAGCGCCTTCAGGCTGCCGATCGCCATCGGCGCCGAGGCCGTCGCCGTCTGCCTCGAGGCCCGGGCGCGTGGCGTCCGGGTCGTCGCGACGGCGCCTGCCGGCGGCTGCGCCCTCGGAGAGGCCAACCTTTCCGGCCCTACTCTTGTCCTCGTTGGCGGCGAAGGCGCGGGCCTGCCCGATGAGGTCAGGGCCCTCGCCGACACGCTGCTGCGGATTCCCATGCGCCCGCCGGTCGAATCCCTGAATGTCGCCGTCGCCGCCGGCGTCATCCTCTACGAAGCCTGGCGCCAGCGCCACCCGGTCGGGCGGCCATGACGCACCCGGATCTTTTCGACGACCCCGATCGTCATGCGGACCGGAGCCGCTCGCCGCTGGCCGAGCGCATGCGCCCGCGCACCTTCGACGAATACGTGGGCCAGCAGGACCTGCTGGCGCCAGGCCGGGCCTTGCGGGAGGCCATCGAACGCGACCTGCTGCAGTCGGTCATCCTCTGGGGCCCGCCGGGAACCGGGAAGACGAGCCTCGCGAGGCTCATCGCCGAGACGACGCGGGCGCATTTCATCGCCTTTTCGGCGGTGCTCTCGGGCATCAAGGAGATTCGCGAGGTGATGGCCGACGCCGAGCGGGCGCGGCGCGCCAGCGGCCGCCGCACGATTCTGTTCGTCGACGAGATCCACCGCTTCAACAAGGCCCAGCAGGACGCGTTTCTGCCCCGGGTCGAGTCGGGCGACATCATTCTCATCGGTGCGACCACCGAGAACCCGTCGTTCGAGGTCAACGCCCCGTTGCTGTCCCGGTCGCAGGTCTTCGTCCTCCAGCCGCTCTCCGAGGACGACACGGTCGCCATCCTCCGGCGGGCGCTTGCCGACGAGGAGCGCGGCCTCGGCGGGCTGCCCATCACCGTCGCCGACGAAGCCGTCAGGAGCATGGCGCGGTACGCGAACGGGGACGGGCGCGTCGCCCTGAACCTGCTCGAGTTCGCCGCGGCCTCGGCGCCGTCCGTGGACGGCGCCGCCCGGGTCGACGAAGCGTTCCTGAAGCAGTCGATCGAGCGCCGCGCGCTCATCTACGACAAGACGGGCGAGGAACACTACAACCTCATCTCCGCCCTCCACAAGTCGATGCGCAACAGCGACCCCGACGCCGCGGTGTACTGGCTCGCGCGCATGCTCGAAGCCGGCGAGGACCCGCTCTTCATCGTGCGGCGGCTGGTGCGGTTCGCCTCCGAGGACGTGGGCAACGCGGACCCACAGGCACTGATGGTCGCCGTCGCCGCGAAGGAGGCCTGCCACTTCATCGGCATGCCGGAGGGCAATACCGCGCTGACCCAGGCGGTGACGTACCTGGCAACCGCCCCGAAGAGCAACGCGGTGTACAAGGCCTATCTGAGGGCCTCCCGCGACGCGCACAGCGACCGCGCGGAGCCGGTGCCGCTCCAGCTGCGCAACGCCCCGACGAAGCTGATGAAGCAGCTGGAGTACGGAAAAGACTACGAATACGCCCACGACGACCCGGACGCGGTGACCGGCATGGACTGCCTGCCGACGGGCCTCGCGGGGCGCAAGTACTACCAGCCGACCGAGCGCGGATTCGAGAAGGAAATCAAGCGCCGCCTCGACGGCTGGGCCGCAATCCGCAAGCGGCGCTAAATCCGCTGGAAGTTCTTCTCGACTTCGCGGCGGGAGATCCGCAGCATGACCGGGCGGCCGTGCGGGCAGACGGTGGAATACGCGGTCTGCCGCAGCTCCTCGAGGATGTGGGCCATCTTCTCGTAGGTCAGCGGATCGTTGGCCTTGACGGCCGCGTGGCAGGCCATGGTGGCCGCCATGTTGCGCAGGTGATCGCCGACGGGCGCGGCCCCGCCGAGCCCCTCGAGATCTCCGGCGAGCGCCTTCAGCGCGGACGTCCCCTGCTCCCGGCTGAGCAGCGCCGGCATGGCGTCGATGCGCACGCTGGCCGGGCCGAACTCCTCCACCTCGAAGCCGCAGCGACGCAGTTCCTCCCCGTGCCCGAGCAGGGCGCCGCGGGCCTCGGGCGGCATGTCCATGATGAGCGGGGTGAGGAGGCGCTGGCTCTCGAGCACACCGGTCAGCAGCCGCGCCGAGATGCGTTCGTACAGGACGCGCTCGTGCGCCACGTGCTGATCGATGATGGCCACGCCGTCATCGTCGACCGCGATGATGAAGGTGCTGCGGAACTGGCCCAGGGGGATGAGCGGCTTCAGCGCGACAGCCGCCAGCGAGCCGGCCGGATCCGCGCCCGCGGATGCCGCATCCTGCCCAGTCCCGCAGGCGGCGGGAGGCGGCTGCAGGGCGGGCATCCCGACCTGCGTTTCCTGCCCGGGCGCGTTCCACGCGGACGCGGGGTGCCAGCCCGCGAGGAGGCTCGGCAGCCCGAGATTGATCGCGCCCGCCCCGGCGACCTCCGACGGCGCCAGCCTGAGTTCGGGCGCGATGCCGCCGCCGATTCCGTCCTGCACGGCCCGCCGGACGACCTCGTGCACGAGCGACTGGTGGCGGAACCGCACTTCGGCCTTCGTCGGGTGCACGTTGACGTCGACGGCATCGGGCGGCATCTCGAGGAAGAGGTGCGCCTCCGGGCTCCGTTCCCTGGCCGTGGCCGCGCTGTACGCGTCGATGACCGCGTGGGCGATGGTCCGGTCCTTCACGATCCGGCCGTTCACGAAGAACTGCTGCGCGCCGCGGGTCGGCCCCTGCTCGGCCAGCGCCGCCACGAAGCCGCGAATGCGCAGGCCGCCGGCGTCCTTGAACACGCGCACGAGATCCGGACGCTCGCCATAGAGCTGATAGAAGCGTTCGTCCAGGCCCGCCGTCGGCGTGCACCGCAGGAGCTGCCGCGGCCCGCTCATCAGCGTGAACCCGATGGCCGGGTTGGCCAGGGCCAGCTGCGTCGCCATCCGCGACACCTGCGTGGTCTCGGCGACATCGGATTTCAGGAATTTCCGCCGCGCCGGGAGGTTGTAGAAGAGGTCGCCAACCTCGACAATCGTGCCGGGCGCCATGCCGACCTCGGTGATGGACGCCACGACGCCGCCGTTCACGCGGACCTCGGTGCCGGCCTCGGCGTCGCGGCGGCGCGTCCGCAGCACGAAGTGCGACACCGACGCGATGCTCGGCAGCGCCTCGCCCCGGAACCCCATCGTGCGGATGGCCTCGAGGTCCTCGGCGCTGGCGAGCTTGCTCGTGGCATGCCGTTCGAGCGCGAGGCGCGCGTCCGCGGCGTCCATGCCCTCTCCGTCGTCCTCCACCCTGATGAGCTTCTTGCCGCCCATCTCGACGAGGATGCCGACCCGGGCCGCGCCTGCGTCGACGGCGTTCTCGACCAGTTCCTTGACGACCGACGCCGGGCGCTCGACCACCTCTCCGGCGGCAATCTGGTTCGCGAGTTCGGGCGGGAGCTGGCGGATCGTGCCCATGGGCCGTCAGAGCCAGCGGCTGCGCCGGAACAGGGCGAACATCACCGCCGACATGGCCGCCATGATGCCCAGGATCCAATAGAACTGGGCGTTATCGCCGCCCGGGAAGTGCAGCAGCGGCACGTTCATGCCGTACAGGCTTGTGACCACGGTCATCGGCATGAAGATGACGGAGAAGATCGTCAGGAACTTCATCACCTCGCTGAGGCGGTTCGAGACGTTGGAGAGGTGCGCGCCGAGGATGGCGGCCAGCCGGTCGTGGTACAGCAGGGCGTCGTCCGCGATGCGGACGACGTGGTCGTAGACGTCGCGAAAACGGTACGCCAGCTCTTCGTTCACCTGCGGAAAGTCCCGGCGCGCCAGGCGGCCGAGGACATCCCGCTGGGGCAGGATGATCCGCCGGAGCGACGCCACATCCCGCTTGAGGTCGAGGATCTCCTGGTTCGTTTCCCTCGTCTCACCGGTCTCGAACACCGCCGACTCGAGGTTGTCGATTCGCTCCTCGAGCTTGTCCACTTCCGGCCGGTAGTGATCGACCATCGTATCGACGATCCGGTGGGCCAGCGCCACCGGCCCCTCCCCCATCACGCGCGGGTCGCGCTCGCACGCGGCCTGCGTTTCAGGAATGGTCCGCGACGTGCCGTCCGTCACCGTCACGAGGTAGTTGGCGCCAATGAAAAAATCGGCGTCGTGCGTGGCGAATTCGTGTCTGGACGCTTCGAAGTCGATGCCGTGCAGGATGGCGTAGAGGTACCCGTCGTAGGTCTCGACCTTCGGGTGATGTACCTCCGAGAGCGCGTCCTCCACGGCCAGTTCGTGGAACCTGAACGTCTCCCTCAGCAGGCGCGCGTCATCGGCGGACGGCGCGGCCATGTCGGCCCAGACGAAGACGCCCGAGCCGGCGTCGAGCCAGGCGGGATCGACCGCCTGGGCCCGGCTCGTCGCACCGTCGCGATGGATGAGGATGGTCACCATGGCTGGCGCATGTCGCCTCAGCTTACCACCGACCCAAGACGAAAAGGGGCAGGCCCGTGGGCCTGCCCCGCGTTGTTTGCAGCTTGAGGAACTAGCGCCCAGCCCCTAGCCCCTAGTCCCCAGCCCCTAGTCCCCCACCTTCACCGACAGCGCCGCGTGCGCCGCCGCCAGCCGCGCCACCGGTACGCGGTACGGCGAGCAGCTGACGTACTTCAGGCCCACCTTGTGGAAGAAGTGGATCGACGAGGGGTCGCCGCCGTGCTCGCCGCAGATGCCGAGCTTGATGTCCGGCCGCGTCGCCTTCCCCTTCTCGACCGCCATCGCCACGAGCTGACCCACGCCGACGGTGTCGATGGACTGGAACGGGTCGCGATCGAGGATCTTGCGTTCCTGGTAGATCCCCAGGAACTTGCCGATGTCGTCGCGCGAGAACCCGAAGGTCATCTGCGTCAGGTCGTTGGTGCCGAACGAGAAGAACTGCGCCTCCTGCGCAATTTCGTCCGCCGTCAGCGCCCCGCGCGGCACTTCGATCATCGTGCCGACCAGGTACTTGATCCTGACCTGCTGCTCCTTCATGACCTCGGCCGCCACGCGGTCGACGATGATCTTCTGGTCGCGCAGCTCCTTGACGTGGCCGACCAGCGGGATCATGACTTCCGGCATGACCTTGAGGCCCTCCTTCGCCAGCTGGCACGCCGCCTCGAAGATAGCCCGCGCCTGCATCTCGGTGATCTCGGGATACGTGATGCCGAGCCGGACGCCGCGGTGACCGAGCATCGGGTTGAACTCGTGGAGCTGTTCGACCCGGTGCAGCAGCGTCTTCTTCCCGGCCAACTCTGCGGCCTTGCCGCCTGTGGCTTCCAGCTTCGCGATTTCGACCATCAGGTCTTCGCGCTTCGGCAGGAACTCGTGCAGCGGCGGGTCGATCGTGCGGATCGTGACCGGCTCGCCGTGCATGGCCTTGAACACGCCGTAGAAGTCCCCGCGCTGCAGCGGCAGCAGTTCGGCCAGCGCCGCCCGGCGGTCCTTCTCGTTGTCGGCGAGAATCATCCGCTGCACCTTCTCGATGCGGCCCTCGCCGAAGAACATGTGCTCGGTGCGGCACAGGCCGATGCCGCGGGCGCCGAACGCGTACGCCAGCTCCGACTGGTCCGGCTGGTCGGCGTTGGCGCGGATGCCCAACGTGCGGACCTTGTCGGCCCACCCGAGCAGCGTCGAGAACCGGCGGTAGATGTCCGACTCCTCGGGCTTCATCTTGCCAGCGAGCACCTGGAGGATCTCGCTCGGCTTGGTGGCCACCTTGCCGATCTTCACTTCGCCGGTCAGGCCGTCGAACGACAGCCAGTCCCCTTCCTTGAGGGTCTGGCCGCCGACGGTGAAGCCCTTGGCCTTCTCGTCGATGCGCAGCGCCGCCGCGCCGACGACGGACGGGCGGCCCATCTGCCGGCCCACGACGGCGGCGTGGGACGTCATGCCGCCGGTGGCGGTCAGGATGCCCTGTGCGACCTCCATGCCATGGATGTCGTCCGGTGCGGTCTCCTTCCGGACCAGCAGCACCTTCTTGCCCTGCTCGGCCCACGCGACGGCCTGCTCGGACGTGAAGACCACCTGCCCGGACGCCGCGCCAGGCGAGGCCGGCAGGCCTCTGGTGGCCACGGGCAACTTCTTCCATTCGGCCGGGTCGAACACGGGCGAGAGCAGCTGCGACAGCGACGCCGGCTCGACGAGCAGCAGCGCTTCGCGCGGCTTCATCCGCTTCTCGGCCACGAAATCGGTGGCGATGACGACCGCCGCGTACCCGGTGCGCTTGCCGCTGCGGGTCTGCAGCATGTACAGCCTCTCGTCCTCGATCGTGAACTCGAAGTCCTGGATGTCGTTGTAGTGCTTTTCGAGGCGCGCCGTGATCGCGCGAAGTTCCTGGTACGCCTTCGGCATCACGTCCTTCAGTTCGTCGATGGGCCGAGGCGTGCGGACGCCGGCCACGACGTCCTCCCCCTGGGCGTTGACGAGGAACTCGCCGAAGAACCTGTTCTCGCCCGTCGCCGGGTTGCGCGTGAAGCCCACGCCTGTCGCCGACCGCTCCCCCGAGTTGCCGAACACCATCTTCTGGACGTTGACGGCCGTCCCGATGTGGTCCGGGATGTCGTACATCTGGCGGTACTTGATCGCGCGATCGTTGTTCCACGAGCGGAACACGGCGTCGCGGGCGGCCTTCAGCTGCTGCACCGGGTCCTGCGGAAACGGCTTGCCTGTCGCTTTCTTGACCAGCGCCTGGTACCGGCTCACGGTCTCCTTGAGGCCGTCCTCCCCGAGATCGGTGTCGATCGTCGCGCCGTGCGCGTGCTTCACGGCCTCGAATTCGTGCTCGAATTTCTCCTTCGGGATCTCCAGCACGACGTTGCCGAACATCTGGATGAAGCGGCGGTAGCTGTCGTAGGCGAACCGGCCGTTGCCCGTCCGCGCCTTCAGGCCCTCGACGGCCGCGTCGTTCAGGCCGAGGTTCAGGATGGTGTCCATCATCCCGGGCATCGAGAACTTCGCGCCCGACCGCACCGACACGAGCAGCGGGTTCGTCGTCGACCCGAACTGCGAGCCGGCCACCTGCTCGAGCTTCCGGACGTGGGCAGCCATCTCGTCCTCGATGGCCTGGGGCAGCTTCCGGCCCTCGGTGTACCAGAGGTTGCACGCCGCGGTGGAGATCGTGAAGCCGGGCGGGACGGGCAACCCGGCGTTGGTCATTTCGGCCAGGCCCGAGCCCTTGCCGCCGAGGATGTCCTTCATCGTCCGGTCGCCGTCGGCTTTGCCGTTCGCGAACGAGTAGATGTACTTCTTCACGGGCTTGCGGGCAGGCTTCGCCGCCTTGGCGGGCTTCACGCGCTTCACGGGCTTCGCTGTCTTCTTGGCCATCTCTACTTTGACTCCGTCTGTGGTTATGCGTCGACCTTGGGGACAATCTCTGAAATATCGGCAAGTTCGAGGAGCAGTTCGTGCAGGCGCCGCAAGAGCGAGAGCCGCTGGGCGCGCAGGCCGGCATCCTCGACCATCACGAAGACGTCGGTGAAGAACCGGTCGACCGACGGGCGGAACCCGGAGGCGGTGCGAAACGCCTCGGCGTACCGCCGGGCGGAGGCGGCCTCCCGGATGGACGCCGACCGGCTCGCGTACTCCGCCAGCAGCTCCTGCTCGGCCGGCTCGATCAGGCGGTCGACGGCCTCGACGGCCGGGCCCTGCAGTTCGCGCGAGAGGTTTTTGACGCGGCGGAACGCCACGGCCAGCGCTTCGAAGTCGGCCGACGCGCGCACGGCCCGCAGCGCCTCGAGGCGGCGGCGGGTGTCGAGCGGGTCCGGGACGCCGGCGCCGCGCCCGAGCACGGCGTTCAGTTCGTCGTACGCGAAACCGCGCTGCTCGAACAGGTACCGCAGACGGTCGAGCAGGAAGGCCGCCACGGCGTCCGACCAGGGCTCCTTCGCATCCGACGCTCCGGCGACGTCGTCGACACCCTGCCTGGCCTGCTGGAGCATGCGCTCCAGGGGCACGGGCACGTCGAGCCCCGCCAGTTCGGGCAGGTCGACCATCGTGCGCAGCATCCCCTGCGCCTGGCGCCGCAGCCCGAAGGGATCGCGTGTGCCTGTCGGCCGCTCGCCCGCCGCGAACAGCCCGACCACCGTGTCGAGCTTGTCGGCGATCGACACCGCGGCCCACGTCACGGCGGCCGTCCCGAGATCGGCGCGCGACGGCGGCGCCGCGGGCTCCACGCCGAGCGGCAGGTAATGGTAATAGATCGCCTTCCAGACCTCTTCCGGAAGACCCTCCACGCGGGCGTAGATCCCGCCCATCGTGCCCTGAAGCTCGGTCAACTCGCGCACCATGCCGGTGGCGAGGTCGGCTTTGGCCAGCCGGGCACCCTGCCGGGCGAAGGGCGCTGCGCCGGGCGCGCCGAGCACGTCGGACGCCACCCAGCCGGCCAGCGCCTCGATCCGGATCGCCTTGGCCCGGTAGCTCCCGAGGCGCCGGTGGAAGAGCACCGTGTCGAGGCGGGGCAGGAGCGCCTCGAGCGTCGTGCGGCAGTCGTCGTCCCAGAAGAAGCGCGCGTCGCGGAGGCGCGCCACGAGAGTGCGCTCGAGGTTGCGCGCGATGATTCCCGGGTCGTCGGGCTCGGTGTTGACAACGGCCAGGAACGCCGGCAGCAGCTGGCCATGGTCGTTGACCACCGGAAAGAAATGCTGGTGGTGGATCATGGTCGTCGTGAGCACTTCCTCCGGGAGCTGGAGAAACTCGGCCCCGAACGTGCCGGCGACAACGGCGGGATACTCGACCAGGTCGGGGACTTCCTGGAGGAGGCGCGACTGGCTGGCCGCGGCGCCGCTGACGCGCCCGCCGAGGCGGCGCGCGTGCGCGTCGAGCTCGCGGGCAATCTTCGCGTGGCGCTCTTCGCGTTCAATCATCACGAAGTTCTCGAGGAGCCGCGCGCGGTACTCGTCGAAACTCCGCACCTTGATGGCCCGCCCGGCGCGCCCGCTCGTGGCCAGGAACCGGTGGCCGTAGGTGACCGCGCCCGACCGCACGTCCTGGACGACGCCGCTCTGGGCGGCCTCGAGCCGGCCGATGACAAACGGCACGACGCGACCGCCGTACAGGAAGAGGATCCAGCGGATCGGGCGGCCGAACAGCAGCTCGCCGCGCCCGTCGTCGAGCTGGGCATCCCAGTGCATCTGCTTGGGGAACGTGAGATCCCGCAGCACGCCCGCGAGCACGTCCGGCAGCACGTCGATCGCCGGTTTGCCCCGGACCTTCCTCCGAAACGCGAGGTAGACGCCCTTGGCCGTTTCCACGCGCTCGAGGCCGTCCACGTCGATGCCGTTCTTGCGCGCGAAGCCGGCGGCCGCCGGCGTGGCCTCGCCGCCCGGTTTGAAGGCTGCGGAGACGGGCGGCCCCATGAGCAGTTCTTCGAGGTCGGCCTGGCGATCGGCAATGTGCGCGATGCGCACCGCCAGGCGCCGCGGCGTGCTGTAGGTCTCGACGGGCGATTCGGTCTCCAGGCGCAGTTCCTTCATCCGCGCCGCCGTCGCGTCGCCAATCTGGGCCGTCAGCGGGGGCAGCCAGCTGGCGGGAATCTCCTCGCAGCCGAGTTCGATGAGCAGCTCGCGATCCATAGGCCCCTTACGCCGCCGCCGGCGGGGCCGGCAGGGACGATCGCTCCTCGGACTCCACGTAGAGCCTGGCGATGGCCACGGCGAGCTGCCGCACGCGCAGGGTGTACGCCGTGCGCTCGGTGACGCCGATTCCGCCGCTCGAATCGAGGACGTTGAACAGGTGCGAGCACTTGAGACAGTGCTCGAGGGCCGGCAGGACCAGGCCGCTCGAGAGCAGCACCTCGGTGAACGCATAATACTTGTCGAAGAGCTCGCGGTGCAGCGCGACAAACGCCTCGCGCGGCATGTCGACCTGGCCGAAGGCGTACTTCGATTGCTCGACCTCGTCGCGCAGGCGCACGTCCCGGTACGACACGCCGGGCGCCCACTGCAGGTCGTAGACGTTGTCGACGCGCTGCAGGAACATCGCGATGCGCTCGAGGCCGTACGTGATCTCGACGGAGATCGGGCGCAGGTCGATGCCGCCGACCTGCTGGAAGTAGGTGAACTGGGTGATCTCCAGGCCGTCGAGCATCACCTGCCAGCCGATGCCCCAGGCGCCGAGCGTCGGCGACTCCCAGTTGTCCTCTTCGAACCGCACGTCGTGCTGGCGGGGCTCGATGCCGCACGCCTCCAGGCTCTGCAGGTAGAGCGCCTGGATCTCGTCGGGGGCGGGCTTCATGATCACCTGGAACTGGTGATGCTTGAAGAGCCGGTTGGGGTTCTCGCCGAACCGGCCGTCATCCGGCCGCCGCGAAGGCTGGACGTAGGCGACGTTCCAGTGGCGCGGCCCCAGCACGCGCAGCGTCGTCTCGGGATGCGACGTCCCCGCGCCGACTTCGAGGTCGAGCGGCTGCTGAATCAGGCACCCCTGCGAGGCCCAGAACCGCGAGAGCGTCGAGATGAGATCTTGAAGGGTCACACAGGTCCTATGATTGGGCGCGCAGTTCCCTGAGGACGCGCGCCGACTTCAGGTCCTTCTCGAGGTGCGCCGCGACGAGCGTGCGGTGCACCGCCTCCAGTTCGCGCAGGGCTGCCGGCGACGGGGCCAGGCCCGCGATCCGATCCGGGCCGACCCGGGCCGACGCCCGCAGGAACGCCAGCGCGTCGTCCGACAGCGACATCGCATCCAGCTCGGTCGGGTACACGCCCTGCAGCCGCAGCAGCCAGTACTCGAAGTACCGCGCCAGCGGCTCGACCGGCACGCCCGCGGCCAGCGCGTCCACCACCGAGCTGCCCAGCCGGTAGAGGCGCTCGTCGGCGTCGCCTTCGAGCGCGCACTCGTCGATGAGCTCGGCGAAGTAGCCGGTGTGCCCGAGCGCGTCGGCCCTGACCGTCCACAGCGGCGAGCAGAGCGGCTCGGCGTAGTTCAGCGAGACCAGCTCCCGGCTCTCCTTCTCGAAGTACGTCACCTCGACGCGCGTGAGCGGCTCGAGGGCGCCGCCGAACCGCGAGCGCATCCGCCTGGCCCCCTGCGCCACTCCGCGCCGCTTGCCCCGATCGCGCGTGAGGAACACCACGATGCGATCCGCCTCGGCGAGCTTGTACGTGCGGAGGATAATCGCTTCGGTGGTATAGAGCGGCATCTCAGGGACCGGCGTCGCAGGTTTTCATTCTATCCTGCTTTCCAGACCCGCTCCTATTCATCGTCGCGGACGCCGATTTCGTCGAGCATCCGCGGGTCCTCGCGCCAGCCGGCCCGCGTCTTCACCCGCAGGTCCAGGAAGACCCTGGCCCCGAAGAACCGTTCCAGTTCCTCGCGCGCCTCCGTGCCGATCCGCTTGATCATCGCGCCGCCCCGGCCGATGACAATCGGCTTCTGCGATTCGCGCTCCACGAGAATCGTGCAGTAGAGCCGCATCAGGCCCCGC
>JAWOGY010000263.1:0-20314 GCA_046496425.1 Vicinamibacterales bacterium | reverse complement strand
CGACTCTTGCCCGCCCGCGTTCGCGACGTGATCAGTATCTTCCGGCGTGCGATCGTGTCAAGGGCGGAGAAGCCTGCCCAGCGGCGCGTTGCTTGACCTCGCAGACCGATGCCACGTATAAGATGTCTGGCGATGATGACGCGCGGGCTGCCGCTTCGTGTGCTGGTGCTGATCGTACTCGCGTGGGCCGTCTGGCTCACCGGGGCGCGCGATCTGCTGCACAACCACTCTGGCCTCGCGGAACGGCCCGATTGCCCGGCGTGCCGCCTCGATCGCACCGCCGGCGTGACGACATCGATCACGTCGGCCATCGTCGCCGTCCCCGACCTGCAGCCGGTCGGGGTCGTGCCCGAATCGTGCTCGACCGACTTCGTGTCCGGCGCCTTCTCGCTGGAACCCCCTCCTCGCAGCCCGCCCTTCCCGCTGTAGTCGCGGTACCGCTCCTCCGTTCGACACCCGTTTCGTCGCGGCGCGCCCCCTGACCGTTGTCCCGGACCCGTTCTCCGGGGCATACCCGGTAAACCAGGTTCGGTGAAAACCGTCCCCCGAGTGCGTGTCTGAATCCGTTCGAGGACCGCTCATGTTGAGGAGATTCTCCAGGCTGGTGGTGCTGGTCGGGCTGGGGCTCGCGCCGGCTCCGGCGGCGGCGCAGCCTGCGCCAGCACCGCCGCTGTCGTTGGATGACTGCCTCCGGCTGGCGATGGCGGAGCATCCGTTGGTGAAGGCTTCCGGCCACCGGTTCGAGGCCGCACAGGCGCGTGTCGAGCAAGCCCGTGCGCTCCCGCAGCCGACGCTGGCCTTCGATTCCGATCTGCAGCCGCAGCCGTTCAACTTCAGCGGCTCTGGCGAGTCCTACCTGGGCGTCACGCAGGCGATCGAGTTCCCCGGCCGGCGGCGGACTCGCTCCGACATCGCCCTGCGGGAGCAGGACGCGGTCCGTACGGACGTGGACGCTGTGCGGATTGCGCTGACCTACACCGTGCGGAAGGCGTTCTACGGGCTTCTGCACGCCGAAGAGCGGCTGCGGCACGTGCAACAGGATCGGGAATTCGCGGCGGATTTCCTGAGAACCGCCGAGACGAGGCTGGCGGCCGGCGACGTAGCCCGCGTGGAAGTCGTGCGGGCGCGGGTGGAAGCCGCGCAGAGCGCCACCGAGGTGCAGGCGGCGACCGCGGCGGTCCGCCTGGCGCGCGCGGTTCTCAACGTGCAGCTGGGCCGGCCGCAGGGCGAGGCGGTCGCCATCGCGGGCGACCTGAAGGTGCCGCCGCTCACCCAGCCGGTCGAGGACGTGCAGCTGGCCGCCCTGGCGTCGCGGCCGGAGATCAGGCGCCTGGGGTTCGCGCTCGAAGCCGAGGCCCTGCGGAAGACGCAGGCGGGGCAGAGCCGATGGCCCTGGTTCGAGCTGGGCTTCTCGCACCATCGCATCGATGGGGCTGCGGGGACCTGGGACGTGAGCCTGTCGGTGCCGATTCCGCTCTTCTACAACCAGGCCGCCAAGGGGCCCATGGCGGAGGCGCAGGCCAACCTTCTGGCGCTCCAGCGGGAACTCGACTATGAGCGCCACGCCATCGCGCTCGAAGTCGAGACCGCGTACGTCGAGGCCCAGGTTGCCCGCGAACAGAGCCGGCTGTACGAAGACGAGATCCTCACCGAGGCCGAGGAGGCGTACCGGATGCTGCAGTTCAGTTTCCAGCAAGGCGAGATTGGCGGGCTCGAACTCATCGTGTCGCGCCGGACGCTGGTCACCGCACGGCTGGGATACGCCGACGCCCTCTACAACCACGCGCTGGCAGTGGCCGCCGTCGACCTGGCCGCGGGCCGGTAGGCAGGCGGATGGAGAACGCAATGTGCAGATCATGGGTCGTCGTTGGCGCCATCGTCCTGACCGGCGCCGCCTGGGGATGCTCACCGGCCGGACAGCCGTCGTCACCGCCGTCAGACGCCGAGCGAGGCGTCCGTGCCGGCGCGCGCGGGGGACAGGGGCGCGGGGCATTGGGCAGCCCCGGCACCGCCGCCGGCGACGCGGCGCGAGGGGGGCGGCGAAGGGGGCGCAACTGGGGCTCGGCCATCGTCCGGCTGTCGCCGGAACAGGAACGGAGCCTGGGCGTCGAGACCATGACGGTGGCGGCCCGGCCGTTCCGGACGACCCTGCGCGCGATGGGCGAAGTGGCGGTGCCGCTGCCGCGCAAGGCGATGGTGAGCTGCGCGTTCCCCGCGCGCATCGCGCGGATCCACGCGGAGGTGGGCACCTGGGTCACGCGCGGGCAGCCCGTGGTGACCCTGCAGAGCGACGATGTGGGCCTCGCCAAGACGGAGTATCAGAAAGCGCAGGCGTCCCTGGATCTTGCGCGGCGCAGTTTCGAGCGGGAGAAACGCCTGTTTGACAACGGCGTCGGCGCGCAGAAGACGTTCTTTGCGATGGAGAGCGAGCTCAAGGTCGCCGAAGCCACGCGCCTTGCGGCCGAGCGCCGGCTGCACGTATTCGGCGTCACGGACGAGGAGATCCGGGGGCTCGCCGACAACCACGGAAGCCCCGCCGAGTTGACGCTCAGGTCGCCGATCGACGGGCGTGTGGTGGCCAGTTCGGCCGTGCTCGGGGCCATGGTGGACGCGTCGCGCGAGATTCTCACGGTGGTCGACACGCGCGTGCTGTGGGTGGACGCGGAGATCTACGAGCGCGACATCGCCCAGGTGCGGCTCGGGCAGACGGCCGCCATCCGGGTGCCCGCGTACCCGGACGAGGTGTTCGAAGGCACCGTGAACTACATCGGCGACGTCGTGCGCCCCGAGACGCGCACGATCGCGGTGCGCACGGAGGTGCCGAACCGCGACCAGCGGCTGAAGCCCGGGATGTTCGCCAACGTCGTCTTCCAGATCGGCGAACGCCCGTCGGTGGTGGCGCTGCCGGCGCACGCCATCCTCGACGACACGGACGGCCACCTCGTGTTTGTCCGGACCGCGGCGGGCTTCGAGCCGAGGCTGGTGGAGCTCGGTTCGCAGGACAACGGGAACCGCGAAGTGCTGGGCGGCGTCACGGCGGGAGAGGTCGTGGTCACCGGCGGCCACTACCAGCTCAAGTCCAAGCTGTACGAAGAGGCGCTCAAGGGCGGCCACACTCACTAGGGCACACATGATTCGCCGACTGATTGCCGTTCCGCTGCAGCACAAGCTGCTGACGCTGCTCCTCGTGGCGCTCGTGGCGACGTGGGGCGCCCTCGTGTATGTCCGGATGCCGAAGGACATCTACCCGGACCTGAACGCGCCGCTGGTGAAGATCATCACCGAGAACCCGGGGATGGCCTCGGAGGATGTCGAACGGCTGATCTCGCTGCCGCTCGAGAGCCTGCTGTCGGGCGCGCCGGGCGTGACGAGCGTCCGGTCCGAGTCGACCACCGGCGACTCGGTGGTGACGGTGGAGTTCGACTGGGGCACCGACATCTACCACGCGCGCCAGATCGTGTCGAGCAAGCTCGAGTTGATCGCCGGGCGGCTGCCGCAGAACACCACGGCGCCCGTGCTCGGGCCGGTGTCGTCGCGCATGGGCGAGGTGTTCGAGTTCGCCGTGGTGGGCGACGGGGTCGACCCGATGGAACTCCGGTCGATTGCCGACTGGACCATCCGCTACCAGCTGCAGGGCGTGCCGGGCGTGGCGTTCATCATCAATCTCGGCGGGTTCGTGAAGCAGTACCACGTCCTGCTGAACCCCGAGATGCTCAAGCACCACGACCTGACGGTGGAGGACGTGCGGCTGGCCATCGAGCGCAGCAACCGGAACTTCTCCGGCGGGGTCCTGGGCGCCGGGGCGCAGGAGACCCTGATCAAGGGGGTGGGCCGGATCGCGTCGATCGAAGACATCGAGCAGACCGTCGTGGCCACCCGCGCCAGCGTGCCCATCCGCGTCCGCGACGTCGCCGACGTAGAGGTGGGGCCGAAGTTCCGCCGCGAGGCGGCGAGCTACAACGGCCAGGAAGCGGTCAGCGTCACTGTCGAGAAGCAGTACGGCGGCGACACCCTGACGGCGACCGCCAATCTCCGGGCACGGTTGGCCAGGATCGCCACCGAGCTGCCCGAGGGCGTCTCCATCAGGACGTTCTACGATCAGTCGCGGCTGGTCATCAGCTCGCTCGACCACGTGCAGTTCTCGATCCTGATCGGCGCAGGGCTGATCCTGCTGGTGATGCTGATTTTCATGTGGGACGTCCGGGGGGCGCTGATTGCCTCGCTGACTATTCCGCTGTCGATCGCGATCGCCCTGATCCTGATGGACTTCGGCGGAATCACGCTGACCGTCATGTCCATCGGGGGCCTCGCCATCGGCATCGGCAAGATGGCCAACGGCTCCATCATCATGGTGGAGAACATCTACCGGGTACAGCGGGAACAGGCGGGACAGGATTCGCCCGAGGCGCTCACCCTGCAGGGCGCGGGCGAGGTCGGCCCGTACCTGGTGTCGGCCAACCTCCTGATCCTGCTGGTGTTCCTGCCGCTGATGACGCTGTCCGGCCTCGAGGGGGCCATGTTCCGGCCCACGGCCTTTGCCGTGGCGGCCGCGCTCTTCGGCTCCATGGTGCTCAACCTCTCGCTCCAGCCCGTGCTCTGCGCGTGCCCGTTCGGCGTTCAGCGCGGGCCCGAGCGCCAGAACCCGCTCAACGTCGTGCTGATGCGGTGGTACCGCCGTTTGCTCGTCGCGGGGCTCGATCGCAAGCGCGTGGTGTTCCTGCCCCTGGCCATCGGCGTCGCGGCCGCGGCAATCGCCCTCCCGCGCCTCGGCCGCGAGTTCGTTCCGCCGCTCGACGAAGGCGCCATCCTCGCGTCCACCGTGATGCTGCCCGAGACCTCGCTCGAGGAATCGATCGCCATGGGGCGCCGCGTCGAGCGGATCATCATGGCGCTGCCCGAGGTGGCGTCGGTCACGCGGACCACCGGCACCGCGGAATCCTCTGAACATCTCCACCCCGTAGGGCACAGCCACTACGCCATCCAGTTGAAGCCGCGCCGCGAGCGTTCGAGAGGGTTCGCGGAGCTGACGGCCGCGCTGCGCGGGGAGTTCGACAAGCTGCCGGGGCTGGGCTACCTCTTCGAACAGCCGATCTCCAACAAGCTGGCCGAGATGCTGACGGGCACGGAGGGCGAGCTGTCGGTCAAACTGTTCGGCCCTGAGCTGGCGGTCTTGAACGAGCACATCGAGGAAATCCGGCAGGTCCTCGGCGCCATCGACGGCATCGAAGACCTCCAGGTGGAGCAGACGGCAGGGATTCCGCAGCTCGTGGTCGACGTCAACCGCGAGCGTTTGAGCCGGTTCGGCATCTCCGTGTCACAGGTCGCCGACGTCATCGAGACCGCGCTGAACGGCATCGAAGTGACCGACGTGTACGAAGGCGACCGCGTGACGACCGTGATGGTGCGCCTGCCGGAGTCGCACCGGCGCGACGAGGCGGCGGTGCGCAACCTGCTCGTCGATGCGCCGAGCGGCGAACGGATGCCGTTGTCGGAACTGGCCACGATTACGCGGAGCCAGGGACCGCAGACGATCTTCCGGGAGAACATGATGCGCCGCAAGATCGCCATGTGCAACGTCGTGGGGCGCGACGTGGGCAGCGTGGTCGAGGAAGCCCAGCGGCGGCTGCAAGCCGAGGTGGCCCTGCCCCCGGGGTACTACGTGACCTTCGGCGGCCAGTTCGAGAGCCAGCAGCGCGCCCTGCATCATCTGGCCGTGGTCATGGCCCTGGCGCTCCTCGTGATCTTCGTCGTGCTCTTCGCGTCGTTCGGGTCCGTCGGCCAGGCGCTCCTGATCATCCTGAATATCCCGACGACCCTCGCCGGCGGGATCCTGGCGCTGTGGCTCGTGGGCGAGACCATCAACGTGTCGTCCACGATCGGGCTGATTGGCCTGTTCGGCGTCTGCGCGCAGAACGACATCATCCTGGTGGCCAAGATCAACGAGCTCAGGGCGCGCGGCCTGTCCCTGCGGGACGCTATTGTCGACGGCTCGCTGGTCAAGTTCCGGGCGATCTTCATGACCGACCTCGTCATGATCGTGGGCGTCCTGCCGCTGGCGCTGGTCGAGACGACGGGCGCGGAACTGCACCGGCCCCTCGCGGTCGTGTACATCGGGGGCTTCCTGTTCGCGATGGTGTTGCGGCGCTTCGTGGTGCCCGCGCTCTACGAGGTTTTCGCGCGGTTCGAGCGGCCGCGGTGCTAGCCTGGGGCGCGCTCCTCAGGCACTTCGCCACCCGGTGAGAGGGCTGCAGATTCGCACCTGTTGGTCGCTTCGAGCGTAGCGGTCGCGCAACCATCGGGCGCGGCGCCGCGAAGGCCGAACGCCCGCATCCCCATGCAGACAAACGCTCAGGAGCCAGACGGCCCGTGCCGGAGGTGTCCGGCGCCGTAATTGCGTCAGCAGGAAGGCAGCGCACCGGCGCTGGTTGGCGAGTTGGCGGGACGCACAGGTTCTCACATGAGCAAATCGGCATTCGCGTACTGGGACAACCGGGTCGCTCCGGTCTTCGACGTCGCCAGGCAGATTCGCGTTCTCGAAGCCGAAGCCGGCCGAATCACCGCGGAGGCCGAGGAGGTGCTTCCCGAGGGACAACCGGCCGGCAAGGCGGCCCGCCTCGCGGAGCTTGGAGTCCGGACGCTGGTGTGCGGGGCCGTGTCGAGGCCGGCGCACGACATCCTGCTCGCCTACGGCATCGAGGTGATTCCGTTCGTGACCGGCGACCTGCAGGACGTGATCAGGGCATGGCTGCGGGGCAAGGTGACAGGCGAGGCGTACGCGATGCCGGGATGCGGCAATCGCCGCCAGCATCATCGGCGAGGCCAGGCGGAAGGGCGTCGCGGGCGAGGCCTGGGCCGGATGGGCGGCCCCTTCGCAGGCGGTGCAGCCGGCGCCTGCGTCTGTCCGGCCTGCGGGCATCGCGAACCCCACCAGCGGGGCCTGCCGTGCGTGCAGACGCGCTGCCCGGCGTGCGGGACGGCCATGGCGCGGACTGCAGCCGAGTAGAGACGACCGGCGCCGCGTACGGCGGAGCCGGCGGGAGACGACACACGAAAGGAGTGACGATCATGCCTGGTGGAGACAGAACGGGACCTCAGGGTGCGGGCCCACAGAGCGGTCGCGGAACGGGACACTGCGCCGGCGGTGCGCAGCCGACGCCCGGGCGAGGGATGGGCGGCGGATTCGGACGAGGGTGGGGCTTCGGCGCTCGCAGCGGGGGCGGAGGCGCCGGCCGGGGGTGGCGCAATGGACTGGCCGGCGGGGGCTGGCGATGGTGGAGGCGCGGCTCCGCGATCGCGGCACCGGTGGACCAAGCCGAACCGGTGGGGGGCGAGGCCGAACTGAAAGACCGGGCCGCGGCCCTGGAGGCCGAACTTGAAGCCATCAAGAGCCGGCTCTCCGACACGGAGAGCGGCAGGAAGTAGCGGAAAACGCGACACGGCGAACGCCCGCGCATCCAAGGAGACAGACTGTGACGATTGCCTTCACGACATCGGGCGAGGACCTCGAGGCCAGGCTGGACAGCAGGTTCGGACGCGCACCGCAGTTCCTCGTCTACGATCTCGACCTGAATACGTTCCGGGTTGTGGACAACCAGGCGAGCCAGGATGCCTCGCAGGGCGCGGGCATCCAGGCCGCGGAGACCATGGCCCGCCTGGGAGTCGGCGGCCTGGTGACCGGGCATTGCGGCCCGAACGCCGTTCGCGTCCTGCGGGCGGCCGGGATCGCCATCTACACGACCAACCTGCCGACGGTCTCGGAGGCGCTCGACGCCTACCGGGCCGGCTCGCTTACCAGGCTCGAATCGGCCGATGTCGAAGGGCACTGGACATGATTCTGGGCGTGGCGTCGGGCAAGGGCGGCACCGGGAAGACGACGGTCGCGGTCAACCTGGCCCGGGTGTTCGGGTCCGAGGTCCTGCTGGCGGACTGCGACGTTGAGGAGCCGAACGCTCACCTCTTCCTCGGCGGCACACTGCTCGACGTGCGCCAGGTCGGCATCCCGGTGCCGCAGATGGAAGCCTCCTTGTGCAATGCGTGCGGCCAGTGCGCGCGCGTCTGCCGGTATCACGCCATCGTGTCGTTCGGAACCAGGCCGCTCCTTTTTCCCGAGATGTGCCACGGCTGCGGGGGGTGTGCGCTGGTCTGCCCTACGGGAGCGATCTCCGAAGTCGAGCGGCGCATCGGCGTCGTCGAAACGACACGCGACGGGAACATCACGCTCGTGCAGGGCCGCCTGGATGTCGGCGTAGCCATGGCGCCGCCCCTCATTCGCGCCGTGAAAGCCCGCCTCCGCGCCGGGATGCCGGCCATCGTGGACGCGCCGCCGGGCACCTCGTGCCCGGTGATTGCGACACTCAGGGGCGTCGACGCCGTGGCCCTGGTGACGGAGCCGACGCCGTTCGGACTCCATGATCTGGCGCTGGCCGTCGACATGGTGCGGGAACTCGGGATCCCGTTCGGCGTCGTCGTCAATCGAGTCGGCATCGGCGACGATCGCGTGCACGCGTTCTGCCGGCGGGAGCGCATCCCGGTGCTCGTGGACATTCCCGAAGACCGCAGGATCGCGGAGGTGTACTCCCGCGGAGGGTTGATCGCGGACGAACTGCCGGAGTACCGCCCGCTCTTCCGCCAATTGACGGACAGGGCGACTGCGCTGGCGGAGCGGGCGGCTGTCGAGGTGGCGTCATGAACGCAAGGCGGCATCGGCACGTCTACGGCCCGGTACCCTCGCGGCGGCTCGGTCGATCATTGGGTATCGACCTGGTCCCGTTCAAGACCTGCACGTACGATTGCGTGTACTGCCAGCTCGGCCGGACCCCGGCCACGACGATCGACCGGCGGGATTACGTGCCTGTCGGCGACGTCGTGGACGAGCTCCGGACGGCGCTGGCCCATGGCGACACACCCGACTACATCAGCCTCGCGGGCTCGGGAGAGCCGACGCTGCACGCCGGCATAGGCACCCTCATTCGTGCGATCAAGGCGATGACGGAGATTCCGGTCGCGGTGCTGACCAACGGCGCGTTGCTGTGGCGCGCCGATGTTCGGGACGCGTTGATGGAAGCCGATCTCGTGCTGCCGTCGCTCGATGCCGGAGACGAGCACCTGTTCCAACGCGTGAATCGCCCGCATGGCGGAATTCTCTTCGACCGGATGGTTGACGGCCTGGCTGAGTTCACCGGGCGCTTCACCGGGGAGGTGTGGCTGGAGGTGTTCCTGCTCGGTGGCGTGACCGGCATACCTCCCGAGGTCAGGAAGATCGCGGCGATCGCCCGCCGTGTGGCGCCGTGCCGGATCCAGCTGAATACCGTGACCCGGCCTCCGGCCGAGGCTTTCGCCCAACCGGTGCGTGTGTCGGAGCTGCTGGACCTGGCGACGCTTTTTGACGGCCAGGTGGACGTTGTCTGCGAATTCGGTCAAGGACGGATTCCTGCGGGCCTTCTCTCTTCTGACACGGAGGATGACATCCTCGCGCTGCTCGGGAGGCGGCCGTGCACCGCCGCCGATGTGGCGGGCGGCCTGGGTCTGCCATTGCCGGAGGTCCTGAAGTACCTCGACCGGCTCGTCAACTGCGGCAGCCTCGAACCGAGACAGATGGGCGAGGGGTGCTACTACACGGTCAGGGGCCGGGCTTCCGCCGAGGCCGCACAGGAATCGGGACACTGACGCATGCAGGAACTGGTTGTCATCAGCGGCAAGGGCGGCACGGGCAAGACCAGCCTGACGGCCTCGTTCGCCGTGCTGGCCGACGGGGCGGTCATCGCGGATTGCGACGTGGACGCCGCGGATCTGCACCTGGTGCTCGGGCCCCGGCCGACGGCGCGGCACGAGTTCCGCAGCGGGCACGAGGCGATCGTACGGGCAGCCGACTGCATCGGGTGCGGCACCTGCCTGTCGGTCTGCCGGTTCGACGCGGTTCGCGTCACGGGCGCGTCAGGGGGCGTTGCGACGCACGTCATCGACCCCATCTCCTGCGACGGGTGCGGGGTGTGCGTCTGGTCCTGCCCGGAACAAGCCATCGACTTTCCCGGACGCGTTGCCGGCGAGTGGATGATCTCCGACACCCGCTGCGGACCGATGGTGCATGCCAGGCTCGGCGTGGCAGCCGAGAACTCGGGCAAACTGGTGTCCACGGTCCGCCGCGAAGCACGGCGCATCGCCGAAGCGGACGACCGTGCACTGGTCATCGTCGACGGCCCTCCCGGGATCGGGTGCCCGGTCATCGCCTCGGTGACGGGCGCCACGATGGTGCTGGCCGTCACGGAGCCGACCGTGTCGGGGGAGCACGACCTGCACCGCGTGCTGGCTCTCGCGCGGCACTTCAAGGTCCCGGCTGCCGTCTGCGTCAACAAGTGGGATCTCAATCCGGAGATGGCGGACCGCATCGAAGACAAGGCCCGCGAGTCCGGGGCGTTCGTGACCGGCCGCGTGCGCTACGATCGGGGAGTCACGCTCGCCCAGATGCAGGAACGGGCCGTTGTCGAGACCGAGGCGGTGAGCGTCGGCGATATCCGGAACATCTGGGACCAGATTCAGGGCCGCCTCTCCCTCTCGTGACGGCGGCACGGCTCCCGGCCAGCATCATGTGAAACGGCCCGGCGAAGGTACAATGCCTTCGAGACGGATCTCCCCGATGACCGACCGCAAGACGCGCACGCGCCCCGCCGTCCTCAGCCCGACCGAGGCGATCCTCGATAGCATCTCGGACGGCGTGTTCACGATCGACCGGGAGTGGCGCATCACGTCCTTCAACCGGGCGGCGGAAGAAATCACGCGGGTGCCGCGGGAAGAGGCGATCGGGCAGCGATGCTCGGACGTCTTCCGGTCGAGCATGTGCGGGGCGGATTGCGCGCTTCGGTCGACGCTGGAATCCGGAAGACCCGTCATCGGCACGTCGGGCTACATCATCGACTCGGACGGGAACCGGATTCCGATCAGCGTGTCGACGGCCGTGCTCCGTGACGCCGCCGGCCGCGTGATCGGGGGTGCCGAGACCTTTCGCGACCTCACGGACCTGGAGGCGCTGCGCCACGAACTCGAAGGGCACTACCGGGTCGGGGATCTGTCCAGCCGGAGCCCGCTGATGCAGCGCGTGTTCGATGTGCTGCCCGCCATCGCCGCCAGCCCGAGCACGATCCTGATTCTCGGGGAAACCGGCACCGGCAAGGAGTTGATCGCGCGGACGATTCACGCGCTCAGCCCTCACGCCAGGGGGCCGTTCGTGGCGGTGAGCTGCGGGGCGCTGCCCGACACCCTGCTCGAGTCCGAACTGTTCGGGTACAAGGCTGGCGCGTTCACGGGCGCGAACAAGGACAAGGCGGGCCGCTTCGCCCTCGCGCGGGGCGGGACCATCCTCATCGACGAGATCGGGGAGATGAGCCCGGCCCTGCAGGTCCGCCTGCTGCGGGTGCTCCAGGAGCGGACGTTCGAGCCGCTCGGCTCCACGCGCGCCGAGAGCACCGACGCCCGCGTCATGGTTGCGACGCACAGGGACCTGACCGAGCAGGTGCGCCAGGGCGCGTTTCGCGAGGACCTGTACTACCGCGTGAACGTGGTGCGGTTGACGCTGCCGCCGCTGCGCCGGAGGAAGGAAGACATCCCGCTGCTGGTCGGCGAGTTCATCGCCCGCTTCAATCGCCTGCAGCGGAAAGCGGTCGAGGGGGTGTCCGCCGAGGCCCTGTCGCTCCTCATGGCCCACGAGTGGCCGGGGAACATTCGCGAGCTCGAGAACGCGATCGAGCGGGCCTTCATCCACTGCCAGGACGGGCTCATCGAGATCAAGCACCTCCCTGAGGAGTTGACGGCCCGGGCCGCCGAGGCGGATGGACGGTCCGGCGTGCGCGACGCCCACCGCATGCTCGACACCCAGGCCATCCAGGCCGCCCTCGACGCCCACGGCGGTAACCGCGCCGCCGCGGCCAAGGCGCTCGGGATTCACAAGACGACGCTGTTCCGGCGCGTCAAGAAGCTCGGCATCGCGCTGCCGGATCGGGACGGCCGTTCGCGTCAGGCCCGATAGCGGTGCCGGCCGCTCGCGTCTATTGCCTGCTCCGACCCGCGCCACGGCCTGGGCCGCCAGCGACGCCTGGAACAGCAGCCTCCGGAACCGGAATCGTCCCGTCATCTCCGACGACAATCTTCGCGATGTCGATGGGCGTCTTGCCGCGCGCGCTGGCGAGGTCGCGGATCATCGCCGTGGACGGGGCATCGAAGCCGGCGGCCTGGAGCCGCGCCACGCCGGTTTCGACCGGGACGCTGAAGCGCTCGCACACTTGCTGCACGCTCATGCGGCCCCAGCCGCCGCCCTCGGCCATGCTCACTTTCGGCTTCGCGTCCTCGCTCTGGATTCGCTGGTACACCTGCTGCGGCGTCAGCCCGTTCTCGTCGGCGACCTGCTGCACGACCATCGACGGCTGCGCGCCCTTCACGCCCCGCGCCTCGAGGTTCGCGAGGGCCTTCACCACCGGGATCTGCACCGTCTCCGCGAGCTTCTCGACGGTCATCAATTCGGCGTGCGGCACGGGCGGCTCGCTGGACGATGTGGACCAGGAATTCTTGATCTCCTCGCCGACGTCCATGACGGTGCCGAACGGGGGCACACCCGTCATCGACGCGGCCAGGATGACGACGCCGGTCAGCGACGCCGCGGCGAGCTCCCGCTTCATGCGCAGGCCGGCCTGCAGCTTCGACCTGAGGTACGCGACGAGCACCTTCCAGTTGAAATAGACATGGAAGCCGCCCGCCACGAGAAAGGCGAGGGCGACAATCGTGTGCACGGCCTGCCACTGGGCCTTGGTCAGGAACAGCAACTGCCACACGGACCAGTTGGCGACCCGTCCGGGCGGGGAGACATACAGCACGATGCCCGACACGGCGAGTGCGAGGAAGGAGAAGACGACGTAGAAGCTGACGAACACTTTCCAGTGGAACTTCGTGCTGGCTGGCATGGCGTGCCTCGTGGAGCCCCCGGGCTTCAGCCCGGGGGGCACCGGACTAGTAATGCACCGAGAAACCCAGGGCGAAGCCGTGGGACGTGTAGTCGTAGAAGGCGTCGTTCGAACTCGACGCGAGGAACCGGTAGCCCAGGTCCACCGACAATTCCGCGCGGCCGGTGCGCGACCCGAGGACCGGCTGACTCCAGACGATGCCCCCGCGCCAGACGCGATCGTGTCGCAGCGGCGAGCCGGGCAGTTCGCTTCCCGTGACGTCGAGCGCAGGCGTGTTGGTGTACCGGCGGTCGGCGTAGTTCACCATCGCCTCGAGCTCCGCTCCCGACGCAAACGCGCGCGTCAGGCCGCCTTGCCCCGAGACGGCGTCGCTGGCGAACGGATCGTCATAGACGCCATCGTCGAAGAACCCCGCGGGTGTCGTCACCAGGGCCGGCGGCACGGCGCCGAACGTCGTGCGCAACGCGACCTGGCCGTGGATGCCCGTCCTGTCCGACAGGGACTGGGCGACGCGGAAGAGCGCCGACACCAGGCCGGCCGTGCCTTCCTGGTCCTGTGACTGGGGCAGGTACCACGTGGTGCCGCTGCGGGAGCCGGGACCCATGCCCGCCCCGCGGCCGTACGTCGGGCCGAACGTCGTGCCCGCCGTTGCCTCGGGCGTCGTCACGATGATCGGATCGAGCAGGACCTGGCCATCGTACAGTTTCGCGCCGAGGTTGACCTCGGCGATCAGGGTCGTCTTCGTTTCGAAGTTGGCAAGCACGCTGGCGAAGCCACGCTGCTCGAACTGCGTGAGCGCCGTGTAATCGCTGAACGACCGGTAGTCGGCACGGTAGCCTGTGCGGAGCGTGACGTGGCCCTTCGGATGGAACTCGCCGTTGAGGCCGCCGCCGAGCGCCGAGTAGTCCGCCGCCGCCCAATCGTCGCCGTTTCGTCTGAGCACGAACGACCCGTTGAGATAGAGCCGCCGCGCGGCGGCGTCATCGCCGCCAAAGCGGTAGGTGAATCCCGCGGTATTGAGGTAATAGGTCCAGTCGCCGGGCGAATCGAACGTGCCGCCGTCGAAGTCGTAGTAGACGCGGCCCCGCTCGGCGTTGAAGAGATGTTCGAGCCCCGCCGTCGCCGCCACGTCCTGGCGGCGCGTCGACGCGGAGGCTCCCTCGCTGAAGGACGCAAAATTCCCGCCGACCGACGTGCTGACCGACGTCTGCGCCGCCGAGGGCCAGGCGAGCGCCAGCAGCAGCGCGGCGGCGAGAATGGAAGTGAGTGATTTCATGGCGTGCCTCTGGGGTGGCGTGCTCCAGACGATTCGGGCCGGACCCGGTGTGGACGGGCACGCCATGCAGCGTCCACACCGGGCTATCTCCGACCCGAAGTTGCGGTTCACGACCAGTTGCCGCGAAGACATGCGCTCCGCGGCGCGCAGGTCGTGAAGCCGGGGCTACCGGCGGGGCCCGCGGCCCTTGCCTTTGGGACCCGTGCCGTCGCAGACGCCGGTTCCGGTGCCGGCCCCGGCCCCGGCCTGGGCGCCGAAGCCGCTGCCGTCTTTCGGCCCGAGCCGCTTGCCGCGCTGCGCCTGGCCACCGCCCTGTCCCTGCCGGTTGCCCGACTGGAAGAGGTCGCAGATGCCGTCGCCGTTGGCATCGACGAAGTTCGCGCCGACGCCGGCGCCGGACGGCGGCTGCGGGGGCGTGGGCGCCTGCGCGAATGCGGCCGACGCCGAAACAGCCAGGATGCCGATTGCGAGAATCAGTGTGCGCTTCATTGCCGTTGCTCCTTGTGACCGTCGTTGCATCTATCTCGAATCCAGCCACCATGGCCGGCTGCCATCCTCTACTTCAAGGTTGATGCCAGCTCGGTCTCGGCCTGGGTCATCGATGTAAATGATTGAGGGATTGATAGATAGCTCAGTCTGGTGCTGAAGCTGCGTCGATCTGGGGCCACAGCCCTCGACCCGCCGGTCGAGGGGATCGACCAGATGGTCGAGGCGGCTGGACATCGGACGCCGCTAGTTCTCGATTCCGTGCTTCTTCAGCTTGTACCGCAGATGCCGCTCGCTCATGCCGAGCAGGGCGGCGGCGCGGGTCTGGACGCCGCCCTCGCGGGCGAGGGCATCGACGATGAGGGCGCGCTCGAACTCGGAGACGCGATCGACGAATGAAGCGGGGGCGCCGCGGCCTTCGCCCTTGAGTTGACCCAGGTGAATGGGGAAGTCGGCGGTCGAGAGGAGCTGATCGCGCGCCAGCACCATCGCGCGGTGCATCAGGTTCTCCAGTTCCCGCACGTTGCCCGGGTAGTCGTACTTCAGCAGCAGGTCCATCGCTTCGCGCGACACGCCCTCGACCGCGATGGGGGCTTCGCCGGCGAACCTCCGGAGGAACACGTCGACCAGCAGCGGGATGTCCTCGCGGCGCTGGCGCAGGGGCGGCAGCTCGATGCACACGACGTTGAGGCGGTAGAAGAGGTCCTCGCGGAACTCGCCGGACCGGACCATCGCCGGCAGGTCGCGGTTGGTGGCGGCAATCATCCGCACGTCGAGTGTGATGGTGCGCGACCCGCCCAGCCGCTCGAACGCCTGCTCCTGCAGCACGCGCAACAGCTTCACCTGCGTGGTCTTCGGGAGGTCGCCGATCTCGTCGAGAAAGAGCGTCCCGCCGTCGGCCAGTTCGAACCGGCCCCGCCGTTCGCGGTCGGCGCCGGTGAACGCGCCGCGCTCGTGGCCGAACAGCTCCGATTCGATCAGCGTGTCCGGCAGGGCGCCGATGTTGACCGCGATCAGGGCGTTCTTCGCCCGCGGGCTGGCGTAGTGGATGGCCCGGGCCAGCAGCTCCTTGCCGGTGCCACTCTCGCCCCTCACCAGGATCGTGGCGCGGCTCGCCGCCGCGCGCGCCGCGGTGTTGATCGCCTCCGACATCTTCGCGTTCGCCGTCTCGAGCCCGGCCAGGCGGTACCGCGATGCGAGCTGCTCCTTGAGCAGCGCGTTCTCGGAAGTCAGGGCGCGGCGCTCCAGCGTCCGGGTGACGAGCACGTCGAGCTCGTCGAGATCGATGGGCTTCGACAGGTAGTCGGCCGCGCCGCGCTTCATGGCGTCCACGGCGCTGGCAACGGTGCCGAAGGCCGTCATCACGATCACCGGCAGCTCGGGATTGATGGCGCGCACACTATCGATGAGCGTCAGCCCGTCCTTGCCGGGCATGCTGAGATCGGTCAGCACGAGATCGATGACGCGTCCCGACACGATCTGGACCGCCTCGTCGACGTTTCCGGCCGTCACGGCCTCGAGCTGCCGCTTGCGCAGGAACCCCGCCAGGACGGTCCGCTGCGCCGCCTCATCGTCGACCACCAGCACCACGCGCTCAGCCACGGTCGGATGCTCCCTGTTCGGCCGGGATGCGGAGCGCCATGCGCGTGCCCGCGCCCGGAGCGGATTCCACGTCGATGCGGCCCTGGTGGGCCTCGATGATCTGGTGCGTAACGGCAAGGCCCACACCGGTGCCGTCGGCCTTCGTCGTGAAGTACAAATCGAAGATCTTCGGCAGAATGTCGGCGGGAATGCCGGGGCCCTCGTCGACGACCTCGATGACGTGGTCCGGCCCGTCGCGGCGGGCTTCGAGGCGCACGCGGCCTCCATCAGGGGAGGCGTCGATGGCGTTGCGCAGCAGGTTGTCGACGGCCTGCTTGAGCTGGTCGGGATCGAACACGGCGTCGCCGGCTCCGGAGAGATCGCGGTCGATCGTGATCCGCCGCGTGGCCGCTCTCGCGCGCAGCGCCTCGGCCGCGGCCTCGAGCATGCCGCGCAGGCTGGCCTGGCGCAGCGAGAGGCGCGGCGGCCTCGCGTAGTCGAGGAACTGCTGCACGATGCGGTTGATGCGCTGCGTCTCGCCGCCAAGTACGTCGAGGAGTTCCCGCAGTTCCGATTCGTCTGGCGCTGCCCGATCACCGTTCAGGAACTCGCGCCGCAGGCGCTGCGCCGTCATGCCGATGGCGTTGAGCGGGTTGCGCACCTCGTGGGCGACGGTCGACGCCAGTTCGCCCATCGCGGCCAGCCGGTCCCTCCGGCGCAGGGCCTCTTCGGCGCGCGCGTGCTTCTCGGACAGGACGCCGAACTGCTGGCGCAGGACGACAAACGCGATCATGACGATGCCGAGCGCCAGCGCCGCGGCGAGCGACAGCGTGAGGCGGGTCAGCGTCCGCCGCTCGGCGCGGCGCAGGCCGTCGAGATTCAGGCCGAGCCGGAGCGTGGGACTGTCGTCCCGCGCGGTGTCCACCCGCCCGGTGAACTCGAGCACGGGGGTCGATCCCACCTCCACTTCGCCGGCGGCGAGACCCTCGAGCGCCCGGGGGATGGGCACGGACCGGAACGTCGTCCCCGCCGGCGCGGGCGCGAGGGCGGCGGCGTCGGCGAGCGGGCCGTAGGCGATCCGGTTCGTCCCGTCCTCGAGCACGACGTAGGCAATCTCCGGCGCGCGCGCCGCGATGTCCTGAAGCAGGTGATCGATGGACGCGCGGCGCGAGAGTTCGGCAATCTCGCCCGCGTCGACGTTCAGCAGGATCGCGCCGCCCTTGACGCGGCGGACGCCGGCGGAGAGCCGCCAGCCGCGATCCCACCGCGAGCCGTGCACCTCGCTCACCGCTTCCGCCTCGCCACCCGCGAGCAGCCGTTCGGCCAGCCCGCTCATCGTTTCCGGGCTGCCTGGCCCGGGCTCGGCACCGGCGCCGCGGCCGCCCCGTCCGCCCCCCGGCCCGCGGCCAAACCCGCCGCCCGCGCCGGCTCCCGGTCCGAATCCGCCACCGGCGCCTGGCCCGCCGCCCGCGCCGGCCCCGAACCCCCGGCCCGCTCCCGGCGGGGGACCACCCGATCCGCTGCTGAGTTCCCGTTCGCCCGTCGCGGAGAGCACTGTGACCCGGAACAGCCGGTTCGCGCGCGCCACCTCGTCGAGTTGTACCTGGGTCAATCCGCCACTGGCGTCGAGCATGCGGAGCAGCCTGCCGTTGTCGAGAAGCCTGGCCGCCATCGCGGATTGGGTCTGCGCGCTGGCCGCCTCGCCGAGGCTCGCCGCCGCGGCAACAGCCTGGCGCATCGACGCCGCCTGGTCGACCAGGAGCGTCAGCAGTTCGTTCCGTGTGCTCGTGTAGTCGTACCAGCCAACAACAGACAGGCCGGCCGTAAGGACAAGGCTCGCCACGGCGATGCGAAAGGAAGCCTGACGTTTCTCTTCCATGGGCGGTGAAGCGTGGGCGCCAACACTATACCGCAGCGGACCCGGACTGGCGGTCTCTCGATGGGTGTGGTATTCAAGTCTTGTGCCGATATACTCTTGGGGTACGGCTTCACAACGTGCGGACGCTGGCCCGACTGTACCCGCATGCGGGTTGTGAAAGCGCCGTGACTGGTTGGATACTGGTTCAGTGACTCCGATGCTGGGGCGGGTGTATGTCAGATAGCGGCGAAGGACTGGTCGACGCCAGCACACGGCTGGCCGAGCGGATGGACGAACTGGAAGAGGAGCGGCGCCAGGCGAAGAACGGCACGCGGCGGGTGGACCCTGTGCGGGCTGGAGCCATTGAATCGCTGCGCCTGGCCAAGGCCGACATCGGCCGCCAGCTGGCGTCGATTACGCACGAGACCAGGAGGCAGCAGCTCACCATGGCGCTGGCCGAAGTCGAGCGCCGCCTCGCGGACCTCGACGAGACCGCCTAGACCCCGCCATGCCCGCCCGCGACAAGCTGGCGATCGTCCGCGAGTACCACGACCAGACCAAGCACCATTTCACCCGGTACGCCCGCTCCCTCGGCTATCTCGACTGGGCGACGCAGCCCGAACCCTTTCGGTCGTTCGACGGCTGCCGGCGCGTCGGCCTCGAGGAGCCGCTCGGTGCGGCTGGCGCGTCCGCTCCGGAGGGCGCCGCCACGTGGCGGGACGTGTCCTATGACGGGCTGTTCGAGCGGGCTTCTTTGCGGCCGGCCGTCGGACCCGGACTTCCGGCCGTCGCCCTGTTCCTCCGCTACAGCCTCGGACTCTCGGCCTGGAAGCAGGCGGGCCCATCGCGGTGGGCGCTGCGCGTCAACCCGTCGAGCGGTAATCTTCATCCCACCGAGGGTTACGTCATCGTCGGGCCCGATGTGGCCGGCGCGGAACCGGGTGTGTATCACTACGCCCCGGATGCGCATGCGCTCGAAGAGCGGTGCGTGTTCGACGCGGCAGCCTGGCGGGCGGCGGTGGACGGACTGCCCGAGGGCAGCTTCTTCGCCGCGCTGACGTCGATTCACTGGCGCGAAGCCTGGAAATACGGCGAGCGCGCGTTCAGGTACTGCCAGCACGATGTCGGGCACGCCGTGGCGGCCATGCGGATGGCCGCGGCGCTCGCCGGCTGGAGCTGCGCCATCCTCCCCGGGTGGACCTCGCGCGACCTGGCTGCGCTGGTCGGCGTCGATCGTGAGGCCGACGTCGCGGACGCCGAGGCCGAAGAGCCGGCATGCCTGCTCGTCGTGTCGCCGGGCCCGCGTCCTCCGCTCCGGTCCGGAGGACTGTGGAGCGCCGCTGCCGCCGCGGTGCTCGCCGGCGCGGTCCGAGGCGGAACCTGGAGCGGGCGGGCCAGCAGACTGAGCGCCGATCGTGTGCAGTGGGACTGGATCGACGCCGCGGCCGAGGCCAGCCGCGACGATGGAGACCGGGTTGCGGCGTCGGCGGCCGCCATCGCCAGATCGGCCGCGCCGTCACGCGCCGCAGAAACTCCGGCCGCGAACCTGCTGCTCGAGCGGCGCAGCGCCCAGTCGATGGACGGCACCACCTCGATCGGCATCGAGAGTTTCGCGTCGATCCTGCGAAGGCTCATGCCGGGCGCGGGCCCTCCCTTCGACGCGCTGTGGTGGACGCCGCGCCTCCACCTTGTGCTGTTCGTGCACCGCGTCGATGGCCTGCAGCCAGGGCTCTACGCGCTGGTGAGGACCGAGGCCGCCATCGGCGCGCTGCGCGGCCTGTTCAGTCAGGACTTCGCCTGGATCCGGCCGCCAGGCATGCCGGACGACCTGGCGTTCTTCCTGCTGGACCAGGGCGATTGCCGCGGCGTCGCGCGTCGGCTCAGCTGCGGGCAGGACATTGCCGCCGACGGCTGCTTCAGCCTCGGCATGATTGCGGAATTCGACGCGGCACTGGCCGAAGGCGGGCCGGCCGCATACCGCCGGCTGTTCTGGGAGGCGGGCGTTGTCGGCCAGGCGCTCTACCTCGAGGCCGAAGCCGCGGGCCTCCGGGGCACGGGCATCGGCTGTTTCTTCGACGACGGCGTGCACCAGTTGCTCGGAATCACCGACCACATTCTCCAGAGCCTGTATCACTTCACCGTCGGCGGGCCGGTCGACGACCCCCG
>JAWOGY010000259.1:0-2512 GCA_046496425.1 Vicinamibacterales bacterium | reverse complement strand
GCCGATCCGCTTGATCATCGCGCCGCCCCGGCCGATGACAATCGGCTTCTGCGATTCGCGCTCCACGAGAATCGTGCAGTAGAGCCGCATCAGGCCGCGCTCGTCCGCGTCCTCGAACCGGTCCACGAGCACGGCGGACGAGAACGGCAGCTCGTCGCGGGTGTGGCGCAGCACCTTCTCGCGGATGATCTCGCCCACGTAGGCGCGCTCGGGTTGATCGGTCAGGTAGTCGTCCGGGTAGAGCGCCGCGCCCTCGGGCAGGTGCCGCAGCAGCGCCTGGAGCAGGGCGTCCTCGTTCTCGCCCGTCAGCGCCGACACCGGGACGATGTCCTCGAAACGGGCCAGCCGGCTCCAGTGCTCGATGAGGGGCAGCAGCGCCGGCTTCCCGACGCGATCGATCTTGTTCAACGCGAGGACGGTCGGCGCGGCTCCCCGGCCGAGCAGCCTCCCGAGATACTGGTCTCCCCCGCCGACGGCCTCCGTGGCGTCCGCGACGGCGCAGACCACGTCGGCCTGGCTGATGCTCTGCACGGCCACGTCGACCATCCGGACATTCAGCCGGTGGAGGGGCCGGTGGACGCCCGGGGTATCGATAAACACGATCTGGCCCCCCTCACCGTTGCGCACGCCGAGGATGCGCGTACGGGTGGTCTGGGGCTTGTCCGAGACAATCGCCACCTTCTGGCCGACCAGCCGGTTCAGCAGCGTCGACTTGCCCGCGTTGGGGCGGCCGACGAGCGCCACGAACCCCGCCTTCATGCGGGCATCCCCGCGGTGCCGGGCCCCGGCGTCCCCGGGGCGCGAACCGGTTCGGCGCCGGCCGCGCATTTCGACACCCGCACGCGGTGGACGCGGCGGCGCTCGGCGTCCAGGATCTCCACGACGAGATCGTCGATCCGGTGGATTTCGCCCGCCGCAGGCACGCGGCCCAGGCGCGCCATGACGTAGCCGCCCACGGTCTCGAAGCCCTCGCCTTCGATCTCCACGCCCAGGCGTTCGCTGAGGGCCTCGATGTCGGCCTTGCCGGAGACCACGTAACGCCCCTGGCCCTCGTCGACGACCGCCTCGGTCTCGACGTCGTACTCGTCGCGGATCTCGCCGACGATTTCCTCGAGCAGGTCCTCGAGCGTGACCAGGCCTGCGGTCCCGCCGTACTCGTCGACGACAATCGCGATCTGCCACTGCTGCCGCTGGAACTCGCGCAGCAGTTCGGACACCCGCTTGGTCTCGGGCACGACGTAGGCCGGCCGCACCAGCGTGGACACGAGCCGCTCCGGGGGCTCGCTTTCCGGCAGCTGCATCAGGTCCTTGACGAACACGAACCCGAGGATGTTGTCGAGCGAATCGACGTACACCGGGATGCGTGAGTACACCTGCTCGCGGAAAAATGCGCGCAGCTCGGCGAGCGTCGCATCCGACCGGATGGCCACGATATCGGGGCGGGGCGTCATCACCTCGTGCACCAGCGTGTCGCCGAAGTCGACCACCGACTGCAGCAGCTGCCGCTCGTCGCGCTCGATGAGGCCTCCCTGCTCGCCGGCGTTCAGGTACGCGGTGGTCGCCTCGAGGTGCTCCTCGTCGGACACGGACGTCTGCTCCGGCGCGGGCCGGTCGCGGCGCGACGCCAGCAGGGCGCGGAACGGCGACAGGAGGGGCCACACGATGCGGGCGAGGACGTCGAACGACGGCAGCAGCGCGTCGAGGACGGCCTCCGGGTCACGCCGGACAATCAGGTACGGCAGCACGTGCTCGAAGACCAGGATGTAGGCCGCCGCCGAGAGCAGGACCCAGAGAATCGACGCGGGGCCGTCCAGCCCGACGAGCAGCGCGAACAGCAGCGTGGCGGCGATGTGGAGGCCGCCGAGCATGGCGCGCACCGGCAAGAAGAGCTGGACAGGATCGTCCAGGTACGCGCCCAGGCGCGTCGACCGGCTCCCCCGCTCCGCCAGCAGGCGCAACGACAGCCGCATCAGCGTGGCGAAGGCCGCGCCGACCGAGCCGAGGTAGATCGCGACGGGGGCGAGCAGGACCAGCAGCGCGACCATCATGCGGTCCGCCTCCCTTCCCGCTCGATCAGGCCCGCCCGCAGGCCGGCCTTCCGGCGCAGGCGGGCCTCGGGCCTCTGCATCTGTCCCTGGTCGGTCTCGTGGGCGTGGCCGAGCAGGTGCAGGAGGCCGTGGAGCGCGAGCACCCGCGCTTCGACGCCGAGCGCGTGGCCCGCGCGGCTGGCCTGGCGGCTCGCCACGCCGGCCGCGATGACGATGTCGCCGAGGAAGCCGGGCTCGTCGGACGGGAACGACAGCACGTCGGTCGGCACGTCGTACCCCCGGTGCGCGCGGTTCAGCGCCCGAACCCGCCCGTCGCTGACAAACGCCAGCGCCACCTCGCCGCGCGCGCGGAGCGGCGCGGCCCCCGACAGCCAGGCGGCGAGGCCCGGCACGCGAACCGGGCGCCGCGTGTGGCTGGTGACACTCACCCTCAGGCCGCGCGTCCTTGCCGGAGGGGCGGAGCC
>JAWOGY010000258.1:0-13796 GCA_046496425.1 Vicinamibacterales bacterium | reverse complement strand
CCGTGCGGGAGGTGCTGTACTTGGACTAGGGGCTAGGGGCTAGGGGCTAGGGGCTAGGGGCTAGGGAAAGAGGATAGGCGAAGCTGGTTCCCGACTACTGGCTACTGACTACTTGATTCTGTCTTCTGTCTTCTGTCTTCTGTCTTCTGTCTTCTGTCTTCTGACAAGGATCAGACCATGGCTTCTCGCGTAGTGATGCCGAAGTTGAGCGACACGATGGAAGAGGGCCGTATCCTGCGGTGGCTCAAGAAAGAGGGCGACGCGATCGAGACAGGCCAGGCGCTGGCCGAGGTCGAGACCGACAAGGCCACCGTCGAGATGGAGGCCTACGCGAACGGCACGATCCTGAAACTCATCACGGCCGAGGGCCAGTTCGTCAAGATCGGCGAACTGATCGCCATCATCGGCGCCCCGGGCGAGGATGTCTCCGCGCTGGTCGCGCCGGCCGGCGCCCCCGCAGCCGCTCCGCCCGCGGACGAGACCCCGGCGCCGAAGCCCCAGCTGCCCGCCGCGCCTCCACCCGCTGCGGCGGGGCCGGTGCCGACCGGGCGAAGCCTGAAGGCCTCGCCGCTCGCGCTGCGCATGGCGGCCGAAGCGGGCGTCGACCTGGGGAGCCTGCAGGGCACCGGGCCGCAGGGCCGCATCATCAAGCGGGATATCGAAGCTGCGCTGGCGGCGCCCGCCGCCCCCGCTGCGCCGGCGGCATCCCGCGCGGGCGTTCCTCAGCGGGCGCGGTCGCTGTCGCTCGCCGCGGCCCGCGAGGCCGGCCCCGAAAGCCACGAGGTCGAACTCTCCACCGTGCGCCGCACGATTGCCAAACGGCTGGTCCAGAGCAAGGGCCCGGTGCCGCACTTCTACCTGACGGTCGATGTGGCGATGGATCGCGTGTGGGACGCCTACAACGCGCTCCGCGACCAGAAGTCGTCGATCAGCATCAACGACATCATCCTCAAGGCAGCGGCGCTTGCGCTGCGGCAGCACCCCGAGATCAACGCGTCGTTCGCCGGCGATCACGTCAAGGTGTACTCACGGGTGCACATCGGGATGGCCGTGGCGATCGAGGACGGCCTCATCACCCCGGTCCTCCGCGACGCCGACCTGAAGCCGCTCGAGGAGATTTCCGACGAGGCGCGCAGCCTGGCCGAGCGCGCCCGCGCGAAGAAGCTCCAGCCCGGCGAGTACACGGGCGCCACGTTTTCCATCTCCAACCTCGGCATGATGGGGATCGAGGAGTTCTCCGCCATCATCAACCCGCCGGAAGCGGCGATCCTGGCCGTCGGGGCGGTACGCCAGGTGCCGGTGGTCGTCGACGGCGCGCTGGCGGTCGGGTGGCGGATGAAGGTCACTCTGTCGGTGGACCACCGCGTGGCCGACGGCGCGTCCGGCGCACGGTTCCTGCAGACGCTGCGGAGATTCCTGGAGCACCCGCTCTTGATGGCGTAGGACTACGATCGGGGCTCGGGGTTCAAGAACGCTGCCGGCTCGCGCCGGCCCGCGTCATTTTCGGCCAGCGTGCCATTCGCGCACGATCGGGACGGCGAGGTCCGGCCGGTCGGTGATGAGGCCGTCCACGCCCCAGTCGAGCAGGCGCTTCATGTCGTCTGCCTGATTCACGGTCCAGACCATCACGGTGACGCCCGCCTCGTGTGCCCGCGCGATGAAATCCGGCGTGACGACGCGCGTCCCGGCATACACCTCCGGCACCTGAAAGGCGGCGAACCCCGGCCTCACCTGGCGGCCCCCGCCCGGCGCGGCCGCCAGTCCGTTGCGCACGTCGTCCATGTCGGCCCCGGTCCGGATCGCCGGGTCGATGGCCCGGACAGCGTCGAGCGCGCCCTTCTGGAACGAGCCCACGGTCGCCCGGGTGACGGCACCGGCCGCGCGGATGTCGTCGATGACGGCCTTCGCCAGGCGCGGGTCAGGGGACTTCAGCTCGATGATGATGGACGTGCCGCAGTGGCGATCGAGCACGGCCCGCAGCGAAGGCACGCCGATTCCCCGTCCCCGGAACGGGTATGTGCCGTCGTGAACGAAGCGATGGCCGGCGTCGAGCCCGGCCAGGTCGACGGCCGTCCGCGCGTCGACGGGCCCCGAGGCACCGGTGGTCCGGTCCACCGTCGCGTCGTGGATGACGACGGCCACGCTGTCGAGCGAGAGGCGGACATCGAGCTCGATGCCGTCTGCGCCGGCCGCCAGCCCGGCGTCGAAGGCCGCCATCGTATTCTCGGGAGCGAGGCCCGCTCCGCCGCGGTGCGCGTAAACCAGGGGGCGCATGGATTCATCTTCTCACGAGCGTCTCGATCCAGCAGAATAGGGCGGAGCCTCATGCTGACCACGCTCATCCCGGTCTTTCCGCTGCCCGACGTCGTCCTGTTCCCCGGCGTGTTCCTCCCGCTTCACGTCTTCGAACTCCGCTACCGCCAGCTGGTGAAGGACAGTCTCGCGGGGGACCGGCTGATCGGCATCTCGCTGCTCAGGCCGGGATGGGATCACGACGCGGCCGGCAGGCCCGCCATCTACCCCGTCGGCTGCGTCGGCCTCATCTCCCATATCGAGGAGTTGAACGACGGGCGCTACAACCTCGTCCTGAACGGCGTGGAGAAGTTCAGGGTCGTCAGGGAGGAGGAGCCGGTCCGGGCCTACCGGCGCGCCTCGGTCGATTACGTCGAGGAGCGCATGACCGTGGCGGACCGTGACAGTGTGCGGCGGCAGCGGCATCAACTCGAACGCCTGCTCACGGCGGTCGCCGACACGCCTGAGCAGCCGTTTCCGTCGAACCTGTCCGACGAGGAAGTCATCAACGCTCTGGCCCAGTACCTCGACCTCGAGCCCATCGAGCGGCAGGCGCTGCTCGAACAGGACGGCGTGGCGCGCCGCTGCGGGGCACTCATCGATCTGCTGGAAATGAAGGAGATGGCGGGGAGCCACGAACCCGCCCGCGGGCTGCGCCACTAGCCGCGGTCGGCAGTCACAGGCGTGCCCGGATGACGCGCGCGATGCGCTCCCCGTGAGCCCGGCCGTTCTCGATGAACACCGGCGCCGCGTTCCGGCCCGACACCACGCCGCCCGCGAGGAACAGGTTGGGCACGCCGGTTTCAAGCGTCTCGGGGTCGTATCTCGCCACGGGGCCCTCCGGATCAATCGCGACTCCGGCCCCGGCCAGCAGCGCCCAATCGGGGTGATAGCCCGTGAGCAGCAGCACCCCGTCGGAGGCCAACTCGGCCCGGCCCGCAGGCCCCTCCACCTCCACCGACGCCGGCGTGATCCGGCACACCCGGGTCCCGAACATCGCCCGGATTGACCCTTCCGAGATCCGGTTTTCGATGTCCGGCTTCACCCAGTACTTGATTGACCCGCCCAGGGCCGCGTCGCGGTGCACGAGGGTGACGTGTGCGCCCGCTCGATGGAGATCCAGCGCCGCCTCCGCCGCCGAGTTATTCCCGCCGACCACGACGACCGGCCGCCGGTAGAACGGGTGCGGCTCCGAGTAGTAGTGGGAGACGTGCGGCAGGTCCTCACCCGGCACGCCGAGGAGATTCGCGTGGTCGTAGTACCCGGTGGCCAGCACCACCGCGGGGGCACACCGGGTGCGCATCCCTCCGCCGCGGGCCTTCACGTCGAGCACGAACCCGGCGCGCTCCCCCGACGCACCCCGCCGGACGCCGGTCACCTCCTCGTCGAAGGCGATCGCCAGCTCGAACGTGTCGGCCACCCGGCGGTAATAGCGGAGCGCTTCCATCCGGGTCGGTTTCTCGAACGGCGTGACAAACGGCAGCCCGCCGATTTCGAGGAGTTCCGGCGTCGTGAAAAACACCATGTTTCGCGGAAAGCGGTAGATGCCGTCGACAAGACCGCCCTTGTCGAGCACGAGGTAGCGCAGGCCCTCCCGCTTCGCGGCGATCGCGGCCGCAAGTCCGGCCGGGCCCGCTCCCACGATCAGGACATCGAGTGCGCAATCGGACATCCTGTCATCATACCGCCGAGTTCGCCGGGCGCCCTGTCTCCGACCGTTTAGGTAACATTTTGCCCTCTCAAGGGCCAAATCGGCCCGCTCGCCGGAAAGCCCGTCATCCGCAGCGGCTTAGCCGGTATGCTGCGAGAACATCCACACAGCAGGCCGCGTCACGGGCTCCGCCCGTCCGGACGGGGCCGTGCCGTCTGGTGCGTCGCGCCGCCTCTTCAAGGAGACTGAAATGGCTCACGCCCCCATCAAGTACGTCGAAAAGGGATTCAGCTACGTCGCCGGCGGGCTGTGGCACGGCTACGCGTTCGCGAGCCGGCTGATGCAGAAGGAGTCCTTCACGCCCCGCTGGTCGGACAAGCCGCTTCAGAAGTCGTGGGAGAAGACCAAGCCCGTGCTCGGCTTCCCCCGCGAGACCGACTCGCTGTGCCCGACCTGTGTCCGCGAGGCGCGCCAGGCCATCCTCGACGGCACGAAGGACGTCTCGGTCCTCGTCAACGAGAAGGTCGGCGAGATCAAGGCGACGATCCTGGAACGCGACGGCAAGATCCTGATGGTGAAGGACTGCCCGGTTCACGGCCATTTCGAGGACGTGATGTCGATCGATCCCGCGATGTTCCGGCACCTCGAAGAGGTGTTCCCGGGGCGCGACATCACCGCGCACAGCGACGAGCACCTGCACAACCACGGCAGCAGCACGATCAGGTACGGGCGCGGGTCCGTGCTCACGATCGACCTGACGAACCGCTGCAACATGATGTGCGATCCGTGCTTCATGGACGCCAACCAGGTCGGCTTCGTGCACGAACTGACCTGGGAAGACATCACGACGGCGCTCGACAACGCGATCTCGATCAAGCCGCGCCGCCAGATGTCGGTGCAGTTCTCGGGGGGCGAGCCGACGATCTCGCCTTTCTTCCTCGACGCGGTCCGCTACGCGAAGAAGGTGGGCTACAACAGCGTGCAGGCGGCGACCAACGGCATCGAGTTCGCGAAGAGCCCCGAGTTCTGCCGGCAGGCGGCCGAGGCGGGCCTGCGCTTCGCGTACCTGCAGTTTGACGGCATCGGCAACGCGGCGAACTCGCACCGCCGCGTCGGCAACCTGTTCGACGTCAAGCTGCGCGCGATCGAGAACATGTGGGCCGCGGGCATCGACATCGTGCCGGTCATCACGATCGTGAACGGCCTCAACAACGAGCAGGTCGGCCGGGTGATCGAGTTCGCCCTGGACAACCCGAAGAAGATCTCCTTTCTCTCGTTCCAGCCCGTGTCCTTCACCGGGCGCGACGAGGAGGTCACGCCCGAGCGCCGCGCGGCGCAGCGCTACACGCTGTCGCACCTGGCGCACGACGTGAAGAGCCAGACGGGCATCGGCGAGCCGTCCCGCGACTGGTTCCCGATCTCGTTCATCTCGACGTTCACCGACTGGGCCGATCTCGTGAAGGGGCCCGAGCAGCAGTTCGGCAACGTCAGCTGCGGCTGCCACCCCAACTGCGGGATCGGCACGGCCGTCCTCGTCGACAAGGAGACCAGGGAGCGAGCCGCGTTCACCTCCTTCGTGAACGGGCCGCAGCTGGCGAAGGACGTGCGCCTCGTCACCGACACGGCCCGCGGCCGCGTCTGGTCGTCGATCGGCATGGCCCTGTCGCTGGCGAGGAACTACGACGCCTTCAAGGCCCCGTCGCGGCTGACCGTGCTCAGCCTCATGGAGCGCTTCGACAAGGCCTTTGGCGCGACCACACGCGACTACGGCAAGGTGGGCGACGGGCGGACGATCGAGGACGTGCAGAAGCGCCGGTCCGACCGCTTCCTGTTCCTGTTCATCGCCGGCATGTGGTTCCAGGATCTCTTCAACTACGACTTCCGGCGGACGGAGATGTGCATCATCCCGTACGCGACGCAGATGGGCGAGATCTCCTTCTGCGCCTACAACACCGGCGTCGGCTGGCGCCAGATCGTCGAGAAGATGCACATGACGGCGACGCTCACCAAATGGTACGAGGAGCACGGCCGCCACGAGATCTTTGCCGGCAACAAGCCCGTGCCCCTCGCCACCACCGATCACTCCCTCGTCCTCAATCCCGAGGCGGTGGCGGCCGGGGCCCAGAGAGACCTCGACGAGCAGGGCATCGCCAAGAACGCCCGCGAGGAGCAGCTGCAGGCGCGCAAGCTGAAGCAGATGACGCCCGCGGAGCGCCGCCACCACGAGGAGATGGCCCGGCTCTACCGCCAGCACGTCCTCAAGGAGGACCCGAATCTCGTGTCGGTCGGGAACCTCAGGGCCTCGATGAAGCGAGACGAGGCCGGCGTTGAGATCAGGGGCTAGGGGCTAGGGGCTAGGCGCTAGCACAACACGGGCCCGGTGAGGCGTTCCCTCGCCGGGCCCGAATCGCGTACGCCCTACTGGCTACTGTCTACTGGCTACTGACTACTTCTTCGCCGGCGCTTTCTTCACGGGCGCTCTCTTCACCGGCGGCTTCACGGCCGGGGCGGGCACGAATTCCACCATCACGTTGCTGATCAGGGCGATCGGCCGGCCCGGCCCCGTGAACAGCTCGTCGGCATCCGGCCGCCTCGCCGCCAGCTTCTCCCCGAGCACGCAGACCTGGGTCAGGTCCGCGGGCAGCTCGACGCGGATCGACTCCGCGCCGGTCGGGGCGACCGCCTTCAGGCCGCTGGGCCCGGCGCCCCCGCCGATCCGATCGAACAGGTCGGCCGCCGTCCGGAACTCGTTCTGGACCACCGCCCTCGTGATGAGCGTGTTGTCCATCGTCATCACCCCGATCGTCGCGGTGAGCCGGGCGTACGACCGGCCCGCGCGAACCAGGTCCTCCGAGTACGTCATCCGGTTGTGGAGGTCGAAGGTGAGCACCGTCGCGCCCCTGTGAGGCGGGATGGTGACGGTGATGCCGTCGGCGGGCGTGCGGCCGATGGGCACGTCGCAGAAGACCCGCCCGGTGCCCACGCCGCTGCCGAGGGGCGACGGGCAGTCCACCTCCGCCGGCGCGACCTTCGCCGCGGGCTTGCGGGTCGCCGTGCGTGTCTGGGCGCCGGCATCGGCCGGAGCGAGGCATCCCATCAGCAGCAGAACCAGGAACAATCGGCGCATCGCACGCAGTATATCAGCGGCGCATCCTCGCCCGACGCGAGCGCCGGGGTTAGCCGTGCCGGCGGCGGATGAGTTCCAGGAACTCCATGCGGGTCCGATCGCGTTCCCGGAACGCCCCGAGCATCGAACTGGTCACCGCGAAGGAGCGCTGCTTCTCCACGCCCCGCATCGCCATGCACAGGTGCGTGGCTTCCATGACGACGGCCACGCCCAGCGGGTCGATCTTCTCGCGGATTGTCTCGGCGATCTGGCTGGTGAGGCGCTCCTGCACCTGCAGGCGCCTGGCGAAGATGTCCACGAGCCTGGGAATCTTGCTCAGCCCGATCACCTTCGTGCGCGGGATGTACGCCACGTGGCACTTGCCGAAGAACGGCAGGAGGTGGTGCTCGCACAGGCTGAAGAAGTCGATGTCCTTGACGATCACCATCTCGCTGTAGCTGACGGTGAACAGGGCCTTGTTGATGACCTCGTCCACGTCGGCGTCGTAGCCGCTCGTCAAGAACTTCATGGACTTCGCCACACGCCGGGGCGTGGCGGCGAGGCCCTCGCGGGACGGGTCCTCGCCCATTTCCACGAGCAGCTGCCGGATCAGGTCTTCCATAACTCGTCCTATTCGGTGTCGATCTGGGCCCGCTGCAGCCGGCCGCTGAAGTCGACGTAAATCGACTTCCACTCCGAGAACACATCCAGCGCGGCCTCGCCGGCTTCCCGGTGTCCGTTGCCCGTGTTCTTCGTCCCGCCGAAGGGCAGGTGGATCTCGGCGCCGATCGTCGGCGCGTTCACGTAGAAGAGGCCCGTGTGCAGGTCGCGCATCGCGCGGAACGCGAGGTTGATGTCGCGCGTGTAGATCGAGGCCGACAACCCGTACTCGACGCCGTTGGCGATGGCCACCGCCTCATCGAACGACTCGAAGGGAATCACCGACACCACCGGCCCGAAGATCTCCTCCTGCGCGATCCGCATCTGCGGGTGCACGTCGGTGAAGACCGTCGGCGCGTGGAAGTACCCCTTCGCGTACGCGCCCGTTTCGAGGGCGTGGCCGCCGCAGGCCAGCGTCGCGCCCTCGGACCTGCCGATGCCGACGTACTTCACGACCGTGTCGAGCTGCCCGCGGCTGACCGACGGCCCCATCTGCACGGTCGGATCGAGGCCGTCGCCGACCTTGAGCGTCCGGACCCGCTCGACGTAGCGGGCCACGAACGCCCGGTACACGTCCCGGTGCACGGCGACGCGGCTTGCCGCCGTGCACCGCTGCCCGGTCGTCCCGAAGCCGCCCCACACGCACCCGTCGACGGCGAGTTCCAGGTCCGCGTCGTCCATCACCACGATGATGTTCTTGCCGCCCATCTCGAGATGGACCTTCTTGAAACTCGGGGCCGCCTTGGTGCTCACCGTGCGCCCGACCTCGGTCGACCCGGTGAACGACACGACGCTGACCGCCGGCGATTCGAGCAGCGCGTTGCCCACGTCGCCGCCGCCGCCCGTGACGAGGTTGACGACACCCGGCGGCATGCCCGCGTCCTCGAGTACCTTGACGAAGTTCCACGCCGAGAGCGGGGTGAGCGTGGCCGGCTTCACCACGACCGTGTCGCCGCAAATGAGCGCCGGCAGGATCTTCCACGACGGGATCGCCATGGGAAAGTTCCACGGCGTGATGATGCCGCAGACGCCGATGGGCTGGCGGATCGACATCGCGAACTTGTCGCGCAGCTCCGAGGGCGCCGTCTGCCCGTGCTGGCGGCGCCCCTCGCCCGCCATGAAGTAGGCCATGTCGATGGCCTCCTGGACGTCGCCGCGGGCCTCCTCGAGGACCTTGCCCATTTCGCGCGTCATGTCGCGGGCGAGGCCCTCCTTGCGCTCGACCAGCAACTGGGCCGCACGGTAGAGGATGTCGGCCCGCTTCGGCGCCGGCACGAGGCGCCAGCGCTCGAACGCCCGCGCGGCCGCGTCGATGGCCCGATCGGCGTCGATCCGGGAGGACTTCGCGAAGGTGCCGACGAGATCGTCGGTCTGGGCGGGGTTCCGGTTCTCGAAGACCTCGCCGGACGCGGCCGGCACCCACTCGCCGTTGATGAGGTTCTGATAGGTCGGGACGCTGCGCTCGTTCATGGTCTTGATGCCTGCCGAGGGACGCTCCCATCATACCAAGCCGGAGCATGCTATAGTGCCCGCCGATGGGCCCCGACAAGCGGGAGTCGCCGCGCACCGAGATCCTGGGCCGGCTGGCCGGGGAGGTCAGCGTGACGGCCCCCGCGCTCATCCGCGACATCAGCCGCGGCGGCGCGCAGATCGAATGTGCGTTTCCCCTCATCCTCGGCACCGCCCACGAACTCCGCCTCTGCCTCGGCGACGATGCGATTGTCGTGCGAGCCCGGGTGGCGCACTGCCAGATCGCGGACATCGGCCGCGATCTCGTGCGGTACGTCGCGGGCGTCGAGTTCGTGGAGCTTCCGCCCCACGCCGAGGCCGCCATCGCCGCCTACCTCGACCGCGTCAGGCGGGAGCGCGAGCCTCTGCGAGGGTCCGACCCTACGTGATGCGGAGGTGGGTGAGATAGTCGCCGGACTCGATGAGTTGCCCCTGCCCGAGCGGCGCATTGTAGAAATACACCCAGGCCGTCTCTTCGGCCCCGTTCTCGAGCGTGACCGTCACCAGAGACCGCTGGTAAAGGCTCGTCTCCGGCTCGTCCGGGCGGTAGCCTTCGATCTCGTCGAGCTTGGCGAGCACCGAGGGATCGTCGACGACGTCATAGAGTTCGCCGGCCGCGCGGCGATCCGGCGCGGGAACGGCAGCCGGAAAGAGCCCGATATCGTAGAGCGCCGCCGCGATCCAGCCCCGGCCCAGGAACCGCATCCGGGTGTCGATGCCAGCCCGCTTGCGCCGATCGAAACCCGCCATCAGCGTTCCGTAGACGAAGATCTTGTCGGTCACCGGTGGACCAGCCTCCCAGCGGGGCAAACGACGGAGCCGTGCGCGCCACACCTATCGGCGCGGTCGCCGACGGAGCGCAGGAGCCTTGGGTATGCCAGCAGTGTAGATGGCGCGCGGGGCTGAGTCAAGGCGCCCGCCTTCGCTCGCGAGGTTGCGCCGGGCGAGCTTCGGCGAGGCCCAGGCGGCAGGGCCCGCGACCGTACGCGCGGCGGCCCGGACAGGCTCCTCGCCAGACCGGGCCGCCGCAACACGCCCCGCACGCGTCCGCTTCGCGTGCGCGTTACTTCTCGAGCTGCTTCATCTGCTCGCCCATCGCCCGCGCAGCCTCGAACGCGTCGAGCATGTCGTTGGTCACCGCGAAGGAGATGGCCACTTCCTTGCCGTCGCCCGACAACTGCACATCCGGCATCATCTTCTGGATGCCGGGTCTGCTGCCGGTCTGCATCTTGGCCAGCGCGACGAAGCCGCGGATGATGTCCCGCAGGTTCTCGGCCGCCTGTTCGTCCTTCGCTTCGGCCTTGACCACCGCCTGCAGGCCGCCATTCACGCGCCCACTCGCCGAGAACCACGTGAGCGGCGGAATCCGTTCGCTCACTCCGGCGGGAATCGCCGCCTGCGCCGAGAGCGCGTCGAAGCGGCCAACGGCCCACATGCTCTCGCCGCTCATGCCGCCGACCAGCCGCATCATCTCGTCGTTGGCCGGGACGTTGTCTCCGCCGGCGCCGCGATCCACCGCCCGCCGCACCATGTCGGCCGTGCCGATCGCCACGACGCCCTGGTCCAGGAAGCCCATGGCCATCTCGGCGCCGGCTCCGGGTTCCTCACTCTTCGCATGCCGCGAGACCACCAGCAGCCGCTTGCCCTTGTACTGCTCGGTCCGGCCGCCATGCTCGAGGGCCATGGCCTCGATTTTCGACGCGTCGAAGCGGCCGGTCACCACCACCAGCCCGGCGTGTCTGGCGTGCCCGGCATCGGGCCCCGGCGTGCCCATGGAGGCCACGACGTGGTCGATGTCCTGCTCGATGTCGATGCCCGTCCGGGTCTTGAACTCGCTGCGCCCCTCGTCGGTCACGCCCTCGAGCTTCCGGAGCCGCTGGCGCAGCTCAGAGTTCATGACGTCACGGACGTTGGCATAGGCCACGACGGCCGAATCGCCCGGCAGGTACTTGAGCTCCTCCGGCCCCCGCTGGCTGGAGAAGAAACCGGACGGCATTCCGCCGTAGAAGGCGACCAGGCCGATCGACAGCCCCACGGTGAGGACCATCACCGACCCGATAAGGAAGTAGCGTGTCTTGGCGGTCATGGTTCAACGCCTCCACTCCAAGTAGACGGCAGTTCCGGCAGGAAGTTCCAGCAAGCCCAGGATTCTGTTCCGGTTGCGGCGGTCCTACTGTTCTAGGACGTATTCTCGCCGCTCCACGGTCCGGGCCGCCAGGGCGATGAAGACGATGACGTACCCCGCGAGCCAGGCCAGGCTGACCCAGACCGGGGGCACCTCCCGGAAGAGCGCCTGCAGGGCCCCGCCGAGGCCCTCCTGCGGCATCGAGTGCGGCACCAGCGCCTGCAGGTAGTAGGCGATGGTCAGCCGCCTCAGGTAGCCCGGGATGAGCAGCGCCAGCTGCTCCCAGCCGAACGCGAACACCAGGCCGGTCACGAGCGGGTACTTGAAGTAGGCGCCGATGAACGCGAAGACCGCCCCGTAGGCCGCCAAGCCGAGGCCGAGCAGGGCCAGGTCCTTCAGGAGGGCCGGAAACGAGGCCGCGAGCGAGCCGTTCCCGAGCGGCACGACGAGCAGGTAGAGCACCACCACCGACGGCAGGACCACGAAGACGGTGGTCACCAGATACGCCAGGTACTTCCCCGCCAGCACCGCCCCCCGGGGAATCGGCCGGACAAACAGGTAGGTGATGGTCTTGTCGTCCACCTCGTCGGCGATCAAGGCCGTCCCGTAGAACACCCCGAGCACCGGGACGATGAAGCGGAGGTAGAGGATCCAGATCATGCCGCCGAAGATCGTCGGCCCGCTCACCGCCGCGCCTTCGATGCGGACGCCTCCCGTGATCCCCAGCGCCTCGAGCACACGGAACAGCACCCCGAGCGCGAGGGGCGACCCCACGATGAGCCCGAGGAAGATCGTCCGCCGGGACCAGAGCATCTGCCCGAGCGACAGGTCGAACACCCGCATGGCCGCCGCGAGGAACGGCGGGGCCTGGCGCGCCGGGCCGGCGGCCCACGGGGCATGTCCCGGTGAGGACGGCACGATCGGATCGGGTGCGGTGTCGCTCATTTGACCAGGAACTTGAAAACCGCCTGCAGGTTGTCGTCAGGCGAGGTGACTTCGGTGATCGCTCCAGCCCGCCCGTCGGCGGCCAGTTCGGTCAGGTACCGGTAGAAGCTGTCGGGCTTCGACGTCTCGACGACGATCGCACCCTGTTCGAGCTTGAGGCTCAGCACGTCGTCGCGCGTGAGGAAGTCCCGTGCCAGGTCGCGGGGACGCTCCGCCCTCACGTGGACCGTGTGCGGGTGCTCGTCGATGAGCTCCCGGATCTGGTGGACGTCGCCCTCGGCGAGGATCCGGCCGTTGTTGATGAGCAGGATCGACGAGGTCATCGCCTCGATCTCGTGCAGGATGTGGCTCGAAACAAGGACGCTGCGGCCTTCGCGCGCCCACTCCTTGATCAGGCGGATGGTGCGCCGCCGGGCGATCGGGTCCATGCCGGAGAGCGGCTCGTCGAGGATGAGCAGTTCCGGGTTGTGCGCCAGCGCCTGGGCCAGCTTGACGCGCTGCCGCATGCCCTTGCTGTAGCTGCCGATCTTCTTGCCGGCGGCGTCCATGAGATCGACGCGCTCCAGGGCGGACCGGGCGGCCGCGAGCGACGCCTGCTCGTCCAGACCGTTGAGCCGGGCGAGGCCGGCGACCCACTCGAGGCCCGTCATCCTGTCGTAGAAGGCGTCCTGCTCGGGGCAGAACCCGATGCGGAAGAAGATCCGGGGGTTGCCCCAGACCGGCTCGCCGAGGACCGTGATGGAGCCCTTGCTCGGCTTGAGCTGCGCGGTGAGCAGCTTCAGCAGCGTGGACTTGCCGGCGCCGTTCGGGCCGAGCAGGCCCGTGATCCCCGGCGGAATCGACACGCTGACGTCGTTCAGCCCGATGACCTGGCCGTACCACTTCGACAGGTGGTCCGCCACGACCAGGGGCGTCACGTCACCACCTCCACGCCGCGCACCCGCCGTTCGAGCACGAAGGCCGCCCCGCCGACCACGAGCGCCAGCGCGAGCGCCGTCGCCCACGCCGGGGTGTCGTAGCGCGGCTCGACCCGGAACACCAGGTCGCCGAGGTGCTGCAGGTTGCCCTGGAGCGACATCCACGAGAACGTCGAGTTGCGCGTCACCACGAAGACGACACCGTACAGCGCGTGGGTGAAGAACATCATCCCCGCGTACATGATGCCGACGAACCTCGCGCTTTTCGACATCGACGACAGCGCGAGCATGACCATCGACAGCACGATCGTTTCGAGGCCCGTCGCCACGAGGATTGCCGGCAGCAGGAACAGGTTCGCCTTCAGGAAGGCCAGGTTGCCGGCGAACACGATCTGGATGACGAGCAGCATCGTCGCCGGCACCCAGGTGACCAGCAGGAGGAAGAACGCCAGGACGCCGAACTTGCCGGCGATGTACTCGAAGCGGCCCAGGGGCTTCGAGTACATCGCCGGCAAGTTCGGCGTCCTGGCGTTCTTCCTCCTGCTGGTCACCTGGGTGCCGGCGACGATGCTGCTCGTCATCCAGATCGTG
>JAWOGY010000151.1:0-2724 GCA_046496425.1 Vicinamibacterales bacterium | reverse complement strand
GAGTCGGGCCCGGTCCGGTACAGCGTCTGCTTGACGGCCAGCACCGCGGGATCCGCGGCCGCCTCGCGCAGCAGCTCCACGACCGGCCCGAAGCCCTCGTAGGGGTGATGCAGCAGCACGTCGTTGCGGCGCATCGCGCCCAGCAGGGTGTCGTGCCGCGCCAGGGCGGCAGGCCTGCCCGGCACGAAGCGCGGGTACTTCAGGTCGGGGCGGTCCACCAGCTCGATCACCTGGGACAGGCGGTTGAGGTTGACCGGTCCGTTGACCTCGTAGAGATCGTCGTCGCCGAGGCCGAAGCGGTTCAGGAGGAACCTGAGCAGGTGCGCGGGGCAACCGCCCGCGACCTCGAGGCGCACTTCGTCGCCGTAGCGCCGCGACGCCAGCTCGCCCTCCACGGCGCGCAGCAGGTCCTCGGCCTCTTCGTCGTCGACCAGCAGGTCGGTGTTGCGCGTGACGCGGAACTGGTGGCAGCCGAGCACCTCCAGGCCCGGGAACAGCTCGCCCACGAAGGCGTGGATGATCGACGACAGGAAGACGAAGTCGTCCGGCCCGGTGGCGTCGACCTCGGCCGGGATACGAATGATGCGCGCCAGCGAGCGGGGCGCCTGCACGACCGCGAGCGGCGCGTCGCGGGCGAAGGAATCCGTGCCCGAGAGCTCGACCACGAAGTTGAGCGACTTGTTGAGAATGCGCGGAAACGGGTGCGCGGGATCGAGGCCGATGGGCGTCAGCACCGGCAGCACCTCGTCGCGGAAGAAGCGGCGCGCCCAGCGGGCCTGGGCGCGGTTCCAGTCGCCGCGCGGCAGGAAGCGCACGCCATGCTCCGCCAGGGCCGGGGCGAGCGACTCGTTGAAGACGCGGTACTGTTCCGCGACGATCCCGCGCGCCACCTGGGCGATGGCGGCGAGCGTTTCCGCCGGCCCGAGGCCGTCGCGCCGCAGGTACGACGTGCCGCGCTCCATGCGTTCCTTGTGCCCGCCGACCCGGATCTCGAAGAACTTGTCGAGGCTCGTGCAGGAGAGACACAGGAAGCGCAGCCGCTCGAGAGGCGGCACCGCCGTGTCGCTGGCCAGCTCGAGGATGCGGCGGTTGAACTGCAGCGCCGCGAGCTCGCGGTTCAGGTAGAGCTCGGGCCGACGCAGCGCCTCGGGATCCACGGCGTTCAATGCGCCAGTCATCCGTCGCCGCGCGGCTCGCCGGGCCAGGTCGCGCCCAGCACCGCCGGGCGAGCGGCGCCCGTGACGGTCGGCACGTTGCCGGGCAGCCCGGCCAGCGTGCGTGCCGCGAGCCAGGCGAACGCGGCGGCCTCGACCTGGTCAGGGTCGATCGCGTGGGCCGCGCTGCTCTCGATGCGCGTCCCCGGCAGGCGGGCGGCGAGCCGGGACAGCAGGTGGCGGTTGTGGACCCCGCCGCCGCAGACGATCAGGCGCTGCGGGGAGATCGCCTCCAGGGCCTGCGCGACGGTGACCGCCGTGAACTCGCACAGTGTGGCCTGCACGTCGCCGGCCGGCGGCAGGTCGACGCAGGCGACGGCCGCGTCCAGCCAGCCGGGGCTGAAGTCCTCGGGGCCGGTGCTCTTGGGCGGCGCCAGGGCGAGGAAGGGGTGGGTGAGCAAGACCTCGAGCAGGGGCGCGCAGACCCGGCCCGAGGCGGCCCAGGCGCCGTCCTCGTCATAGGGCCGGCCGAGGTGCAGACGCGCCCAGGCGTCCATCAGGCCATTGGCCGGCCCTGTATCGAAGCCCGTGACCGGCTGGCCCGGCGCCAGCAGCGTCAGGTTGGCGACGCCGCCGAGGTTGAGGACCGCCCGGCATTCGGCCGGGTCGGCGAAGGCCGCCGCATGAAAGGCGGGCACCAGCGGCGCGCCCTGGCCGCCCAGCGCCATGTCGCGGCGGCGGAAATCGGCCACCACCGGGATCCCCGTGCGCGCCGCGATGATGTTCGGATCGCCGATCTGCAGCGTGAACGGCCGGGACGCGCGCGGCCGGTGACGGAGTGTCTGGCCGTGGCTGCCGATCGCGCGGATGTCGCCGCGCTCGAGTCCTTGCGCCGCCAGCAGGCCGAGCGCCGCGTCGGCAAACAACTCGCCGACGAGCCCGTCCAGCTCGCCGAGCTCGTCGATCGGGTCGCCCTCGGCCTCGAGGCAGGCGCCGGGGATCGCGAGGCGACGCAGGCGCACGACGAGCGGGGCGGGGATCTCCAGGGTGCGGGCCGCGAGCATGCGGAAGCCGTCCACGGAGATCTCCGCGAGCACGGCATCCACTGCGTCCATCGAGGTCCCGGAGATGAGACCGAGGTAGCGGCCGGGGGGTATTGCGGGGGGTGGGGCCAGGGCGCTGCCGTCAATCGGCGGCGGCCAGCCGCACGGGGCCGAGGCCTTCGAGCTCGGCGATCAACGGCGCCGTGACAGCGGCGAATTCCGTGCGCCGGGCGGCCGGGACCGGCTCGGCCTTGGGCAGCTCGACGGTGCGCGGGTTCTTGTGCACACCGTTGATGCGGTATTCGTAATGCAGGTGCGGCCCGCTGGCGAGCCCGGTCATGCCGACATAGCCGATGATCTCGCCCTGCCTGACCCGGCGCCCGACGCGGGCAGTCGCGCCGATGCGCGACATGTGGGCGTAGAGGGTCGTGACGTTGCTGCCGTGCTGCAGCACCACGGTGTTGCCGTAGCCGCCCTGCCATCCGGAAGAAATCACCCGGCCGTCGCCGGCCGCCATGATCGGCGTG
>JAWOGY010000128.1:0-13590 GCA_046496425.1 Vicinamibacterales bacterium | reverse complement strand
ATATTACACTCCGGGGGGGGGGGGGGGCCAGGGGAATCGGTCCTTTTAGCCGTCGGCCGGGGTGTCGTAGAGGTGCTCCCGGACCGCGTCGCGGTGCCTGGCAGCAGCGCCGTGGTCCATGTCGTCGGCGGCGGTGACCGCTTCGGCCAGGGCCACGCCGACCTCCGCCTCGCCGGCCGCCACCACGGCCGCTCCCGCGCGGCGCAGCGCGGCGGCATCGCGAAGGTGCGTGCACCGCGCGAGCACGCGGAGTTTGGGGTTGAGCTGCCGCGCCTGCCTGATGATCTCGGCCGCGTCCTCCACGTCGGCGCTCAGCACCAGGCTGCCGGCCGTCGCGATGCCGGCCTCGTCGAGGGTCCCCGAGCGCAGGACGTCGCCGTAGATCGCTTCGACGCCGCGGGACCGCAACTGCCGGACGGTGTCGAGGTTCAGGTCGAGAACCGTGACGTCCGCGCCGCGTTCCGCCAGCAGGCGATGGACGATGCTGCCGATTGGACCGTAGCCGACGAGGATGCAGCGGTTCGGGTCGATCGGCCGGGGACCGGCCGGCGCCGGCGAGCCCGTCCCGGCGCGCGACAGCGACCACCGGCGCGCACGGCGGTAGAACGAGGGATTCAAGGCAATCGAGATCATCGACGCGGCCACGAGCGCGTTCCACCCGATGTCGTTGATGAGGCCCAGGCTGCGGGCGACCGCGCCGAGAATGAAGCTGAACTCCCCCACCTGCGAGAAGGCGGCCCCTACCGGGATCGCCGTCGCCAGCGGCTTGCCGAGCAGGCGCACGGTCAGCATGGCGGCCAGCGGCTTGATGATGATCACGACGAGCAGCACGGCCCCGATCTCGAGCGGCGCCTGGACGAGGCTGCGCGGGTCGAAGAGCATCCCGATGGACACGAAAAACAGCACCGCGAACGCGTCGCGCATCGGCACCGCGTCGGCGGCTGCCCGGGCGGCGAACTCGGACCGTCCCACTGTCAGGCCGGCGAGAAACGCCCCGAGGGCCATCGAAACGCCGAAGATCCTGGCCGACCCGACCGCGATGCCGACGGCCAGCACCAGGACGGCGAGCGTGAAGAGCTCGCGCGAGCGGGTCCGCTCGATCCGTTCGAGGGCCTGCGGTATCACCCACCGGTCCAGCACGAAGACCGTGGCGACAAGGCCGGCCACCTTGAGCGAGGCCAGGCCGAGCGCCGCGGCGGCGGTCCCGCTGCCGCCCCCGCCCGGGGCGTAGGCGATCGGCAGCACGAGCAGGATGGCAACCGTGAGGAGATCCTCCACCACGGTCCAGCCGATGGCGATGTGGCCAATGGGCGCGTGCAGGTCGTGCCGCTCGCCGAGGACCATCGCCATGACCACCGTGCTGGCGACCGAGATCGCCATGCCCAGGATGATTCCGGCCGCCCAGTCCCACCCCAGCAGGCGCAGGAGCGCGGCCAGCGCCGCGGTGGACATCGCGCTTTGAATCAGGGCGCCGGGCACCGCCACGCGCCAGACCGCCATCAACTCGCGCAGGTGGAACCGCAGGCCAATCCCGAAGAGCAGCAGGATCACGCCGATCTCGGCGAACTGCTCGGCGGTGGGCCGGTCGGCGACGAAACCCGGCGTGAAGGGACCGACGAGCACGCCGGCCAGGAGGTAGCCGACAATCGGGGACAGTCTGAGGCGATGCGCGGCGTACCCGAGGGCGAGCGCCCCGGCCAGACCACCGGCGAACGTCATCAGGACGCTGAGATCGTGCACGTCGGAGATCATAGCAACCCTGAAGGCAGGAGGGCGATCGCTATGATCGAGGGGCGCGCGTCTTCGTGAGCGCGTTCAGCGCCGCGAGGCCGGCGCTGGCGACAAGGAGGCTGCGGAAGCGGCGAAAGAAGGCCACGGAAAAGCCGGCGGCGACGGGCAGGCCGAGTGCGCCGAAAATCACGGCATAGGAGCCTTCCGCCGTCCCCAGCTGGAGCGGCATGAAGAAGAAGACGACCGTGACGAACTTCGTGGCCGCCTCGAGGGCCAGGGGGTAGATCTCCGGCGTCGCAATCTCCAGCGCCCGGAGAATCCAGGCCAGCTCCAGTACGAGCGCCACCTGGCCGCCCATCTCGGCGAGCATGACGGAGGCGGCGCGCGCCGGCCGATCGTGGAGGATGCCGAGCAGCACGTCCTCCATCGCGTTGATCGCCGCGACGTCCGGTTTCAGCCGCCCCCGGAGTATGCCCACGCGGCCGAGCCAGCCGATGACGGTTCCGATCAGGAAGAACCGCATGCCGATGGCAAGTGCGGCGGCGACGAGGAAGGCCACGTTGAGGCACACAAGCGCCAGAGCCGCGCCGGCTGCTGGCGCCGGCAGTGCGCCGTGGCGGAGCAGATAGCCCAGGCCCGCCGTGCCCATCGCCGCGCCCACCGCGAGGTTCATGACGGCCGCCGTCAGCGTGCCCGCGAACCCTTCGGCCAGTGACAGGCCGCGGCGCTTCAGGAGCCAGGCTTTCGTCGGTTCGCTCAGGAACGGCCCCGAGAAGGTGAGCGAGTGGATGGCATCGCCCGACAGCCGAATCCAAAGCGCGTCCAGGAAGGGCAGCTCCCGCGAGCGCAGGACGGACAGCTTGAACGCGGCGGCCCGCATGGCCTGGTAGGCCCCGTAGCAGGCCAGGATCGGCAGGGAGTGCCAGCCGAGGCGGGCCATCGTTCGCAGGATGTCGGCCGGGCCGAGGTGCCACAGGAGCACGCCGAGCAGGACGGCGCCAGCGAGGAGCAGGAAGAGGCGGATCATGCAGGTCCCTGATCTGGCGCATTCTACACGCGCGGCCCCGGGATGTTGCGTGCTAGGATGCGCCAGACCGCGGGCGCGGGCGCCTGCGGCGGGAGGAGCTGCCGATGGCCGCCGCGAGTCCCGAGCCCGACCTTCGCGATCTCATGCAGCGTGCGGCATGCCTCCCCTACGGGCTCTCCCTCGTCGAATTCGGGCTGCCGCCCTGCGTCGCCGAAACGCTCGGCGTGGGCGCCGAGCTCGTGCTCCGGGCTCGTGCGGCCCTGGCCGACCCGGCGGCTCGCCCCGCGCTCGCCGGCGAGTACGAGGCCGCGGCGGCGCGCCGCGAGCACGATCCCGAAGCCTACTGCCGGCAGTGCGAGGCAGATGGCCGCTTTCCGACCCCCGGCTGCCCCCTGGCGCTCATCCGGGAGGCCGAGGCGAGGCCATCGGGCCTCGAGACGCTTCGGTCGACCGCGTTGGACGTGGCCGCCACCAGCTTCCGCGTGCACCCCTTCGTTATTCTCGGCGCACGCGAGTGGCTTGCCCGCCGGAAGAACCTCGGCCCCAGATGAGTGTCACCCCTATTGTCCGCGTGGAGGACGCCATGAGCATCGGCATCGTGGGGTACGGATCGTATGTTCCGCGCCACCGCATCAGGCTCGAAGAGATCGCCAAGGTCTGGGGCGCGGACGCGCCGGCCTACAAGCGCGGCCTGGGCCTGCGCGAGAAGTCCGTGCCCGCGCCGGACCAGGACACCATCACCATGTCGGTCGAGGCCGCACGCCGGGCGATTGTCCGCGCCGGGATCGATCCGGTGCGCATCGGCGCGATCTACGTCGGTTCCGAGTCGCATCCCTACGCCGTGAAGCCGTCGGGCACGGTCGTGGCCGAAGCAATCGGCGCGACGCCGGAGATTCACTGCGCGGACCTCGAATTTGCCTGCAAGGCCGGCTCCGAAGGCATGTACGTCGCCATGGCGCTCGTGAAGGCCGGAGAGATGGACTATGCGCTCGGCATCGGCGCCGACACGTCGCAGGGCGCGCCCGGCGACGCGCTCGAGTACTCGGCGTCGGCGGGGGCCGCCGCGTACATCTTCGGCCGCGAGCGGCTCGTCGCCGAGTGCGAGCACACCTACGCCTTCATGACCGACACGCCGGACTTCTGGCGGCGCGAGTACCAGTTCTATCCGCGCCATGCCGGGCGTTTCACGGGCGAGCCGGCGTACTTCAAGCACGTGCTCTCGTGCGCGCGCGGGCTGATGGAGCGGTCGGGCACGACGCCGTCCGATTTCCGGTGGTGCGTCTTCCACCAGCCCAACGGCAAGTTCCCGCAGCGCGCGGCCAGGGAGCTGGGGTTCACGAAGGACCAGCACGACCAGGGGCTGCTCAGCCCGACGCTCGGCAACACCTACTCGGGCTCGTCGCCCATGGGGCTCAGCGCCGTCCTCGACGTCGCCAGGCCCGGCGACCGGGTCCTCATGGTCAGCTACGGGTCGGGGGCCGGGTCCGACGGGTTCATCTGGCGCGTCACGGACCGCATCACCGACGTGCAGCATCTGGCGGTGCAGACGCGCGAGCAGCTCGAAGGGCGCCGCGTCTACATCGACTACGGCACGTACTCGAAATTCCGCGGCAAAATCCGCATGGGCGCCGAATAGGCCGGATCGGGGGCATGTCATGAGAGATGTGGCAGTCATCGGGGTTGGCATGAACCGGTGGGGCGAGCTCTGGGAGAAGTCCCATCGCCGGATCTGGACCGAGGCCGCGCTCGAGGCGATCGCGGACGCGGGCGTGGACCACGTCGACGCGCTGTACGTGGGCTGCATGTCGGGCGGGCTCTTCATGGGCCAGGAGCACCTGGGCGCGCTGCTCGCCGACCAGCTCGGCATGGGGCCGATTCCGGGCACGCGCGTGGAATCTGCCTGCGCGTCGGGCGGCCTCGCCTTCCGGCAGGCGTACCTGGCGGTGGCGTCCGGTGAGCACGACATCGTGCTGGCGTCCGGCCTCGAGAAGATGACGGACGTCGACGGCGGCGCCGCCACCTACGCCCTGTCGACGGCGGCGGACCAGGAGTACGAGTGCTATCACGGCATCACGTTCCCCGGGCTCTACGCGATGATGGCCCGCGTGCACATGCACCGCTACGGCACCACGCGCGAGCAGCTGGCCCAGGTCGCCGTGAAGAACCACGCGAACGGCCTGCTCAACCCGCTGGCGCAGTTCCAGTCGAAGATCACCGTCGAGGACGTCGTCGGGTCGGTGCTGGTGGCCGACCCGCTCCGGGTGCTCGACTGTTCGCCGATCACCGACGGCGCCGCGGCGGTCGTCCTGGCGGCGCTGCCGCAGAAGAACTCGAAGCGGGCGCCCGTCAAGGTGGCCGCTTCGGCCGCGGCGACCGACACCATCGGGCTGCACGACCGCGAGGACATCGCCTGGCTGCGCTCGACCGAGGTGGCCGCGGCGAAGGCCTACGCGCAGGCGGGCATCTCGCCGCAGGACCTGTCCTTCTGCGAGGTGCACGACTGCTTCACCATTGCCGAGGTGATGGTCGTTGAAGCGCTTGGCCTGACAGGGCGGGGCAAGGGCGGCGAGGCGGCGGCCTCCGGCATGACGGCGCTCGGCGGCCGGGTGCCGGTGAACCCGTCGGGGGGGCTCAAGTCGAAAGGCCACCCGGTGGGCGCCACGGGGATCGCTCAGGTCCGTGAGGCGGTCCTGCAGCTGCGCGGCGAATCGGCGGGCCGGCAGGTGCAAGACGCCCGCTGGGGCTTGACGCAGAACATGGGCGGCACCGGGGCCAGCTCCGTCGTGCACATCTTCACGCGCGCGTAGGGAGGAGTGGACATGATCGGCACGGCACGCTACTGGCGAGAGATTCCGCAGCGCTACCGCTACGAGGCGGCGAAGTGCGGCGCATGCGGCAAGATCCACTTCCCGCCGCGCCTGGTGTGCAGCGGCTGCCGCGGGACGGCGTTCACCAGAACAACGCTGGCGCCGGAGGGCGCGGTCGAGACCTTCACGATCATCCGCGTGCCGCCCACCGGCTTCACGGCCGAAACGCCGTACGCCGTCGGCATCGTGCGGCTGGACGACGGGGTCAAGGTCACCGCCCAGATTGTCGACGTCGACCTCGACGACCTCCGGATCGGCCAGCGCGTGCGCGTCGAGTTCCGGCGCGTCCAGAAGGACGGCGAGGCGGGCCTCCTCTGCTACGGATACAAGTTCGTGCCGGTCGAAGCCTGACTGGCAGACCACGATTCGGAACCGCGAGTCCGGCCGCGGGTCCTGTAGCCGCCGCGCTCATCCCAGGAGGCCTGTCCACAGGAACCAGACCCCCATCACCAGCAGGAATACCTGGGAGAGGCGGTTCACGAACGCGCGGTTGCGAGCGAGCAGTTCGTCGGCGACGGACACGCCGATCAGCGCCGGCGCCGTCCCGATGCCGAACAGCGCCAGCGCGGCGGCGCCGTCGACTGCCCCGCCCCGGGCCGCTGCCGCGATGAAGGCCGAGTAGAGGGGCCCGCACGGCAGGAGACCCAGGAAGAGCCCCGTCGCGAACGGGTGTCCGGGAACGCGTCCCTTGAGCGCGCCCGCGACGCGGCCGAACAGTTTGCCGCCGGCGTCGAACCGCGGCACCAGATCGGACAGCGCGACGAGCGCCCAGACGACGAGGACGCCGCCGGCCACGATCGACGCGGCCCGCTGAACGCCGAGCAGCGTCCCGGCGAGTTGCAGGACCCCGCCCAGCGCACCGGCCGCGGCCCCGAGCACGGCATACGTGACAACGCGCCCGGCGGTGTACCAGCCCTGCGCCGCGAGAACGGCGAGGCGCCCGCCGCCCGGCGGCACGTACCGGCGCGACACGAAGAGAACGAACGGCGAGCACATCCCGACGCAGTGCCCGAAGCCTATCAGGAGGCCGAGCGTCAGGAAGCCCAGCAGGTCGATGGTCTGGATCACGGTGCGGGCGCCTGTCCCGGCGGCGCCAGGTCGAACCGGAAGCGGGCGGTCCGCGGCTCGCCGGCGACGCTTCCGTCGACGGTTGCGTACCAGCGCCGTTTCCCGCTGAGGCAGCGCGGGAGAATCACCTCGGCCTCCTGCCACCCGTCCTGACCGGCCACCAGCGAGTACCGATGGTCCCCCATCGGCATCGTCATCTCGAACGAAACCCTGCCGCCCTCCAGGGGCACCACCGAGCCGCCCGCCTCGGCCCGGACGCGGACGTGGGTTGTCGCGAACGCGACTGGAGGCTGCGGGGAGAGCGTCAGGGTGATCCGGAGGCCCTCCAGGTCGACGGTGCCCGCAGCGAGGGTCACGTCCGGAAGAGCCTCGTCATCCGCCGCCGGAGCCGGAGCGCGCTGGGCGCCCGATGCCGGTGCGGGTATCGTCTGCCCCGGCGGGACCGCGCTGGTGGAGGATGACTGCAGGCGAACCCAGAGGACCCCGGCCGCGACAAGCGCGATCACGACGATGCCAATGAGCGTCGATCTGCTCATGAGTGATACTCCAGGCACGCCAGAATCGACGGATCCTTCAGGGGCACGGCGTTGTGGCGCGCGAGGAACCAGCCGAAGACCAGCGTGAACAGTCCGACGAACCCCACCGTGACCGCGAACTCCACGAGCGGCACGTGGCCGTGGGCGGCCTCGGCTCCGTGCCCCATCGCCGGGCCGACCATCACGTACAGCTCCAGGAACTGCGCGAAGAGGATCAAGACCGAGACCCGGACGAGCCGTCTCGGATTGCGCTTGGCCTCGCGCGGAACGAGAAGCAGGAACGGCACGACGAATTTCAGCACCGGAAGCAGCAGCAGGTACGGCAGCCACCCGTTCTCCATCCGGCGCAGGAAGTAGACCGTCTCCTCGGGAATGTTCGCGTACCAGATCAGCATGTGCTGGCAGAAGTAGATGTAGGCCCAGAAGCCCGTCGCGGCGAACACCATCTTCGCGAGGCTGTGCAGGTGGTTCTCGTTCAGGAAGCCCTTCAGCCTCCCCGTCATCACGAAGAGGCCGGCCACGACGGCTACGAACGCCGTGCCGGTCTGCACGAGGTCGGTGAACACGAGCACGGCGAACATCGTGGAGAACCAGTGCGCGTCCAGCGACATGAGGAGGTAGAAACTGACGATGCTGAGCGTCAACGCGAAAACGACGAGGAAGAGCGCCGAGAGCGTGCGGCTCTCCCGCGTGGGCGCGATGCCCCCGTTCCGGTCCTGCCGGTGCGAGACGCCGACGAGGAGCAGGGCGAAGACGACCCACAGCACCAGGCTCGCGCCGACCAGGGCGGTGAACATCGTCATGTTCAGGAACGGCGCCTTGTGCGTCAGAAGCGCGTCCTGCGCAACGACGTCGGCGTGCGACCAGTGATAGAGCGAGTGCGCGCCCAGGCCCACGGCCATCGCCAGCGCGCCGCCCGGGAGCAGCCACGCCGTCATTGCCTCGGGGACGCGGCGCATCGTGACCGACCAGTCTGCGCGGGAGAGATAGAGGATCGCGAGCCACGCGGCGCCGAACACGCCCAGGCCGAGCGCGTAGAACACCCCGATGAGATAGGCGCTCCAGGCGAGCGGCAGATCGTCGCGGGTGAACGCCCAGGCGAGCGCCGCGGCGCCGGCGAGGACGGCCGCGGCCGACAGGCCCTGAACGAGGCCCGGCAGCGCAAGCCGCCCGGGTTCGGCGGGGAGAGCGTGAGAATGAGGATGGCTCATGACGTCACTTCCCTCCCTGTGCCTGCCTCGCCGAAGCTGCGCCGGAGGCCGGTGCACTCGGAGACGCAGCGGCGGCGGGTGCAACTGGTTCGGCCTTCTGCATCTCCCGGATGTAGAGGATGACCGACCAGGCGTCGGTCGCATCGACCTGCCGCGAGTGGCTCGGCATCGAGTTCTGGCCCCGCATCGGGCGGTGGAACAGCTGGCCGTCGGGCCAGTCGCGCACCTTCTGCGTCATCAGGCTCGGCGGCTTCGGGAAGAGCGCGGTGACATGACCGTCGCCGGCGCCCTTCGGACCGTGGCAGGCGATGCAGACGTTCTCGTACACGAACTTCCCGTGCGCGACGGCCTCGGGTGACGGCTGGATCGGGTTCACCAGTTCGGCGCCGGCGCGGTCCGCTTCGCTCTGCGCGTACGGGTAGGGCGATTCGCCGACGGCGACCGTGCCGGGCTGGGGCTCCATGAGCCCCGTGGGCCGCGCGCCGAAGACATCCTTGCGCTGCGGCTTGAGCTTCGGCTGGTCGATCATGTCGAGGCGGTTCCCCTCGCGATGGGGCGTCCTGCCGGCCGGGAGGCCGAGATCGCAGGCGGAGAGGAGTGCGGTGAGCGCCACGAGGGCAATCGCGCGGGCGGCATTACGCATCGGCTCCTCCGTCGAGATCGACGAGCCTGACCCCGTCCGCGCCGAGCGACCGGACGAAGGCCTCGGCCCGTGCGGCGTCCCACTTGGGGTCGGTGGCGGAAATCCAGAGGACGAACTTGTCGATGGTCGCCCCGGTCTTCACAAGCAGCGGCGGCGGCTGCGGGATCGTGTCCTTCTTCCCCGCGATGATCGCGATGATCGCGCTCCCGAGCGCGATGATCGCGATGATCGCGCTCCCGAGCGCGGCCCAGAAGATCATCGCCTCGAAGGTGATCGGAATGAAGGCGGGCCACGCCGCGAACGGCTTGCCGCCGAAGTTCATCGGCCAGTCCCAGACCATCACGTAGTTCTGAAGCCCCTGGGCGAAGAGGATGCCGCAGATGGCGAGGACGGCGGTGACATACGGGATCCACGACCGCTTCTGCCCCATCGCCTCCTCCATCCCGTGGATGGGGAACGGGGTGAGGAAGTCGAAGTGCTTCCAGCCGGCGTCGCGGACCTTCGTGGCCGCGGCCAGGGCGTCGGCCGGTTCGTAGAAGTGGCCGAGAATACCTTTGGTCGAAGTCGGCATCATGGCTCACGCCTCCTGGATCGCCGCGGCGGCGGCGGGAGCGGGATTGCTCCGGGCGACTTTCGGATCCATCACGCCCTTCACCTCCGAGATCGCCACGACCGGCAGGACGCGGACGAACAGGAGGAACAGCGTGAAGAAGAGCCCGAAGGACCCGGCGAGGATCGCGTAGTCCCAGGCCGTCAGCGCATACATGCCCCACGACGAGGGAAGGAAGTCGCGATGGAGCGACGTCACGACGATGACGTACCGTTCGAACCACATCCCGATGTTGACGAGGATCGAGACGGCGAAGAGCACCCAGGTGTTGCGCCGCATCGACTTGAACCAGAACAGCTGCGGGACGATCGCGTTGCAGGTGAACATGATCGCGTACGCCCAGCCGTACGGGCCGAAGGCGCGGTTCTTGAAAACGAACCCTTCCCACTCGCTCCCGGAGTACCAGGCCATGAAGAACTCGGTGGAGTAGGCGAAGCCGACCATCATCCCCGTGAACATCAGGATCTTGGCCATCGCCTCCATGTGGTTCAGGGTGATGTAGTGCGTCATCCCGAAGTAGCCGCGCATGAAGGTCATCAGCGTGATGACCATCGCGAACCCCGAGAAGATGGCCCCGATGACGAAGTAGGGCGGGAAAATCGTCGTGTGCCAGCCCGGCATGACCGACGTGGCGAAGTCGAACGAGACAATCGTGTGGACCGAGAAGACCAGCGGCGTGGCGAGCGCCGCCAAAATCATGTAGGCCGACTCGTAGTGCCGCCAGGCCCGGTGGGAGCCGGTCCAGCCGAAGCTCATCGCGTTGTAGAGCGCCTTCCTCCAGGGGTGCGTCGCCCGGTCACGCACGGTGGCGAGGTCGGGGAGGAGCCCGACGTACCAGAACGTCGCCGAGACGAGGCCATAGGTGGAGATGGCGAAGATGTCCCACGCCAGCGCGGAGTTGAAGTTCACCCAGAGGGGGCCGCGGGCGTTCGGGTACGGGACGAGCCAGTAGGCGAACCAGGGGCGCCCGAGGTGGATGATCGGGAAAATCCCGGCGCAGGCGACGGCGAACAGCGTCATCGCCTCGGCGGCGCGGTTGATGCCGGTCCTCCACTGCTGGCGGAAGAGGAAGAGCACGGCCGAGATGAGCGTGCCGGCGTGGCCGATGCCGATCCAGAAGACGAAGTTGACAATGAACGATCCCCAGCTGACCGGCTGGTTCACGCCGACAATGCCCATCCCGGCATAGAAGAGCGTGACGAGCGCGACGGCGAGGACGCTCAGGAAGCCGAGGGCGACGCCGAAGGCGATCCACCACCGCCGGGTGGGGAACCGCTCGGCGTGCATGCAGATGTCCTGATCGACGTCGGCCCACGTCTTCCCGCCCGTGACGAGCGGCTCGGGGATCTCGAGGTCCCCGCCGTACGGGCCGGCCCCGGCGCGGACGATTGGCCGGCCGGTGAGCTGGCCGTCGCCCATCACCGTGGCGTACGGACTCGCCTCATGCCTTGTCATGACGCACCTTCGTCAGATAGGAGATGGACGGCTTGACGCCCACGGCGTCGAGGAGCGTCATGGCGCGCGGGTGCGCGGCCAGGGCCGCCACGCGCGATCCGGGCTGGTTCACGTCGCCGAAGGTGATGGCGCCGGTCGGGCAGGCTTCCATGCACGCCGGCACGACCGCGCCGTCGGGGAAATGGTCCTTCGACTTCCCCTCGCGCACCGCCTCCGACCCGGCCGCGCGGATCCGCTGGATGCAGAACGAGCACTTCTCCATCACGCCGCGGCTGCGCACCGTGACCTCCGGGTTGTTCTTCATCTGCATCGGGGTGCGCGTGTTCAGCTCGGCGTTGCGCGCGATGCGGGGCACGAGCCATCGGAAGAACGCGCTCTCCTGCTTCTTGCTCAGCTCCCAGTAGTTGTACCGCCGCACCTTGAACGGGCAGTTGTTCGCGCAATAGCGGGTCCCGACACAGCGGTTGTAAATCTGCTGGTTCAGCCCGTCCGCGCTGTGCATCGTCGCCACGAACGGGCACACCGTCTCGCACGGCGCGTTCTCGCAGTGCTGGCAGAGCATCGGCTCGAACAGCGTCTGCGGTTCCTCCACCACCTCGAGGGGGCCGTCCCAGACTTCGGCGTCCCACTGGCCGTCCTTCTTCGGGGCGTCGTAGTACCGGTCGATCCGCATCCATGACATCTCGCGGCCGTCGAGGATGCCCTGTCGGCCGACCACCGGGATGTTGTTTTCGGCCTGGCAGCCGACGACGCACTTGCCGCAGCCGTTGCACTTGCTGAGATCGATCGCCATCGCCCAGCGCGCGTTCGGATACTCGTGGCCGGGCCAGATCGACGGCCCGCCGTGCTGCTGCTCGGTGCCCGCCTTCGGGTTCCGCTCGTAGGCCGAGAGCGTCGTGGCGGGGACGAGCGGCCGGCGGTCGCGATCGATGACATCGGAGCCCTGCGCGAAGGCCAGCGGCTCGTTGCCGGCCACCTTGCGGATCGCCACGGGCAGGCCGGCAGACACGAGCCGCCCGTCGGCGAGGAGCCGCAGCGGGAAGGCGTTCGGGCCGACGCCCGCACCGATGGCGCCGCAGGACGTACGGCCGAGACCGAGCGGGAGGGCGACCTGGTCGTAGTGCATCCCCGCGTGGCGGTACGCGGGCGCGACGACTTTCGCGTGGCCCGCGTCGACTTCGACAAGGTCGCCGCTTGCGAGTTTCATCTCGTCGAATCGGCGCGGGGCGATCGAAAGCGCCCCACCCCACGAAATGCGGGTGATCGGGTCGGGCAGTTCGTTGAGCCAGCCGTTGTTGCCCCCGCGCCCATCGCCGAGCGCGAAGTGCGGGTACAGCTGCAACTCGAGACCCGCCGAGGCGCCGACTGAAGACGCGAGCGCGCTGAAGAGAACGAGCGCACTCGATGCGAACACGCGCGGCGCCGAGGCGGGTCTCGCCATAGCCGTGTCCGCTGCAGCGACCGTTCCCGCGGACACGGCGACGGCGGACCGCCCACCCGCCGTCGGTTCCGCCGCCACCGTCGCCGGTACCGACCACTGACCCGATCGCAGCACCTCGTTCCACGCGGCCTCGAACGCCGGTGTCGCGGCGTCGATGGCCAGCCGCGCGGCCCAGAGGGCGCGGAGGTAGTGCCAGGCCGCGCTCGGGCTCGCCGCCGGAGCGGCCGTCGCAGGAACGGGAACCCTGGCCGCCGCGGCCACCGCAGCCGTCACGGCGGCGAGCGCGGCTGGGTCGCCCGCCGCGGCGCCCCACGCGACAAGAATGTCGAGCAGGCCTCGCGTGTCGTGCAGCGGCTGGACGACGGGCTGCTGGATGGCGACGAGTCCCTTCGGCAGGCTCGCGTCTCCCCAGCACTCGAACGGGTGGCTGACCGGGGCGAGCATGTCGGCCAGCAGGCTGGTCTCGTCCAGCCGGTCGTTGAGCGACACGACGAAGGGGACCTTCGCGAGCGCCTCGGCGAAGTTCGGCGGCGCAGCCGCCAGCCCCGCCGAAGCCTTGGCGAAGGCCGGGCAGTCGTAGACCGGGTTCACGCCGGCCACGATCAGCATCTCCACACGCCCGGCCGCCATGTCTTCAACGAGGGCCGAAAGCGCGGCCCCGCCTCCCGTGAAGGGCTCCGCTGCGGCAGTCTCGTCGAACAGGCCGGCGTCGAACGCGCCGAGTGTGACGTTCAGGACGAGCGCGGCGAGCTCGATCGCGGGGCCGGACGCCGACGCGCCGGCCGACCCGCCGGCCATCACGATTGCCTTTCCCGGTGCGGCGGCCAACTCGCCGGCGAGCGCCTTCAGCACGCTGGCGTCGAGGCCTGTCTGGGCCGCCACGGCGTCGATGGCGAACGGCGCGAGCGCCTTCCCCACTGCCGCGTCGGCCGCCAGCGGGCCTATCGTTCGCACGACGATCAGTTCGTGGGCGAGGGCGGCGCCGACGCGGGCGAGGTGCG
>JAWOGY010000010.1:0-19258 GCA_046496425.1 Vicinamibacterales bacterium | reverse complement strand
TCGTCGACAATCGAGAAGTTGTGGCCCCGCTGCACGTAGCGGGCCACAACTTCTCGATTGTCGACGAGGTCGACAGCATCCTCATCGACGAGGCCCGGACGCCGCTCATCATCTCGGGGCCCGCCGACGAGTCCACGGATCTCTACTACGAGGTGGACCGCGTGATTCCGCGCCTCGCGCCTGGCGCCGTGACGCGCGGCGATACGAAAGCCGAAGACCGCGAGCGGCTCGAAGCGACCGGCGACTACCTTGTCGACGAGAAGCACAAGACGGTGACGCTCACCGAGAGCGGCATGGCGAAGGCCGAGAAGCTGCTGGCCCACCGGATGCAGCCGGGCGGCCTCTACGACCCGGCGAACATGCCCCTGCTCCACCACATCAACCAGGCCCTCCGCGCCCACACGCTCTTCCGCCTGGACGTGGACTACATGATCAAGGACGGCGAAGTCGTCATCGTCGACGAGTTCACGGGCCGCCTGATGCCGGGGCGCCGATGGAGCGACGGCCTCCACCAGGCCGTCGAGGCCAAGGAGAAGGTGAAGATCGAGCGCGAGAACCAGACGCTCGCCACGATCACGTTCCAGAACTACTTCCGCAAGTACAAGAAGCTCGCCGGCATGACCGGCACGGCCGAAACCGAGGCCGAGGAATTCGCGAAGATTTACAGCCTCGACGTGGTGGTGGTGCCGCCGAACCGGCTGCTGCGGCGCGAGGAGCTGCCCGACTCGATCTACCGCACGGCGCCGGAGAAGTACGACGCGATTGTCGCTGACATCAAGGCGCAGCAGGACGAGGGCCGTCCAACGCTGGTCGGCACCGTGTCGATCGAGAAGTCCGAGAAGCTGGCCGGCATGCTGCGCCGGGGCGGGACCAAGCACGTCGTGCTCAACGCCAAGTTCCACGCGCAGGAGGCGGAGATCGTGGCCCAGGCCGGCCGCCTGGGCGCGGTGACGATCGCCACCAACATGGCCGGCCGCGGCACGGACATCCTGCTCGGCGGCAACGCCGAGTTCATGGCGCGGCAGAAGTGCCTCGCCGACGACCTCGCCGAGCGCCTGCCCAAGGGTGAAGAGAAGTTCATCGACGATGACGAGTTCGTCTACTTCCATCACCTCGACGCGTTCTACCGCGTCGCCCGGCCGGACTGGGACCGCCTGTCCGGGCAGTTCAAGGCGCAGTGCGACGCCGAGCACGAGCGCGTGGTGGCGCTCGGCGGGCTGCACATCATCGGCACGGAGCGCCACGAGGCGCGCCGCATCGACAATCAGCTGCGCGGGCGGGCCGGCCGCCAGGGCGACCCCGGCTCGTCGCGCTTCTACCTGTCGCTCGAGGACGACCTGATGCGGATCTTCGGGTCCGACCGCATCTCGGGCCTGATGGAGCGCCTCGGGATGGAAGAAGGCGTGCCCATCGAGCACGGGATGGTCTCGCGCGCCATCGAGCGCGCGCAGAAGCAGGTGGAAGGCCAGAACTTCTCGATCCGCAAGCACCTCCTCGAATACGACGACGTGATGAACAAGCAGCGCGAGAGCATCTACACGCTCCGCCGCGAATTACTCGAAGGCCGGGTGCGTCTCAACGAGACCGACGTCGCCGACACGCGCGGCTACTTGTTCGGCATCGCTGAAGACCTGCTCGACGGCCTGATCGACACCTACTGCCCGGAAGACCAGGAGCCGGGCGAGTGGGACCTCGACGCCTTGAGGCTGGAATCGGCGAAGAGTTTCGGCTTCGAACCGGACGAGATGGCCGGGCTCGAGTTCGGCGACAGGACCGCGGGCCAGATCCGTGACGCCATCTGGGACCTGGCGCGCGGCCAGTACGAGCAGAAGGACGCGGCGGTCGGACGCGACGTCCTGCAGCACTTCGAGCGCGACATCATGCTGCAGGTGGTCGACACGCAGTGGAAGGACCACCTGTACAGCCTCGACCACCTGAAGGAGGGCATCGGTCTCCGGGGGTACGGCCAGAAGGATCCGCTCGTGGAGTACAAGAGGGAGAGCTTCGCCCTCTTCCAGGACATGAAGGCGCGCATCGACGAGGAGACCGTGCGCTTCCTGTTCCGGGCGCGCGTGACGGCCGGCGAGGGCGGAGGGCCGGTGCGCAGGGCCGCACCGCGGCGCGCGGCGCCGATGAGCTTTTCGGCACCCGGCGGCGGCGCCGGCGGGTTCTTCGGGTCCGGACAGGACGCGGCGCCGCAGCCGGCCCGCAGCGGCGGCGACGATGCACCGGTGAAGACGGTGCGCCGCGACGAGCCGAAAGTCGGCCGCAACGATCCCTGCCCCTGCGGGAGCGGGAAGAAATACAAGAAGTGCCACGGGGCCCAAGCATGAGGGACGACGCATGGATGTGCACGCGGTGACACCCGACCAGCTCCGGGCCGGCGGCGAGCCGCCGACGGCCCTGACCTTCGACGACGTGCTGCTGGTGCCCTGGCACTCGCAGGTGCTCCCCACCCAGGTGGACGTCTCGACCAGGGTGACGCGGAACATCCGCGTCAGCGTGCCCATCGTGAGCGCGGCCATGGACACCGTCACCGAGTCCCGGCTGGCCATCGCCATGGCCCAGCACGGCGGCCTGGGGGTCGTCCACAAGAACCTCACCATCGAGGAGCAGGCCTCCGAAATCGACCGCGTGAAGCGCTCCGAGAGCGGCATGATCGTGAACCCGATCACCCTCTCCCCGTCCCACCGGATCCACGAAGCCCTCGCGCTGATGAACCGGTACCGGATTTCCGGCGTCCCGATCACCGAGGACGGATCGAAGGAGGGCCGTCTCGTCGGCATTCTGACCAACCGCGACCTGCGCTTCGAGACGAACGTCGACCGGCCGATCTCGGCCGTGATGACCAAGGAGAACCTCATCACCGTGCCGGTCGGCACCACGCTCGACGAGGCGCGGAAGATCCTGCACAAGCACAAGGTCGAAAAGCTGCTGGTCGTCGACCGGCACTTCATGCTGAAGGGGCTCATCACCGTCAAGGACATCCAGAAGGTGATCAAGTACCCCAACGCGAGCAAGGACGCGCTCGGACGGCTGCGGGTCGGCGCCGCGGTCGGCGTCGGCAAGGAGACCATGGACCGGGCCGCCGCCCTCGTGGCCGCGCACGTGGACGTGCTGGTGGTGGACACCGCCCACGGCCACGCGCAGAAGGTGATGGACACGGTCGCCGAACTGCGGCAGCGGTTCCCGGACGTGGACCTCGTCGCCGGCAACGTGGCGACGGGCCAGGCCACGACCGATCTCATCCGCCTCGGTGTCGACGCGGTGAAGGTCGGCATCGGCGCCGGGTCCATCTGCACGACGCGGGTGGTCGCAGGGATCGGCGTGCCGATGGTCAGCGCGATCCTCGACTGCGCGAGGGCCGCCCGGGACGCCGATGTCCCGATTATCGCCGACGGCGGAGTCCGGTATTCCGGCGACATCACCAAGGGCATGGCGGTCGGCGGCGACTGCGTGATGATCGGCAGCCTGTTTGCCGGCACTGATGAGAGCCCGGGCGAGGTGGTCCTCTACCAGGGGCGGAGCTTCAAGGAATACCGCGGCATGGGCTCGATCGGCGCCATGCGGCGCGGGGCCCGGGATCGGTATTTCCAGGACGAGTTCGACCTCGACGTCCCGGGGACGGGCCAGGAGAAGCTCGTGCCCGAGGGCATCGAGGGGCGCGTGCCCTACCGCGGCACCGTCGCCGGGGTGATCCACCAATTGGTCGGCGGCCTTCGCGCGGGCATGGGCTACGTCGGCTGCAGCACGATTGCCGAGCTGCACGCCGGGGCGCGCCTGATTCGCGTGACGCCTGCCGGCGTGCGCGAAGGCCACGTGCACGACGTGGTGATTACGAAGGAAGCGCCGAACTACCGGTCGGAATAGGGGCTGGCCCTTCGACTCGCCGCTGTCGCGGCTCGCTCCCTTCGACAAGCTCAGGGAGCCCCGAGCCAGGTCGAGGGGCTCAGGGCGAACCCGCATGAGTGGATTCGCGGGTTCGGGGCTGCGGGTAGTCGATCGTGATCCGGCGGCGGTCGCCGCCGAGGTCATCGATGCGCACGTCCACGGCGCCGCCGGGTCTTTGCGCGAGTTTCGCGGCCCACTCAATCGCCACCACGCCGTCGCGGCCGAGTTCGTCCAGCCCGAGCTCGTCGGTCTCCGCGCCGGAAATGCGATAGAGATCGGCGTGGATCAGCGTCATCCGGCCGCGATACTCCTGGACGAGCGTGAACGTCGGGCTCGAGACCTCCTCTTCCGGCGCGCCCAGCCCGATGGCCAGGCCCCTGACAAACGCCGTCTTGCCCGCGCCCAGCTCCCCTTCCAGCAGGACGACGTCTCCCGGGCCAAGCGATCGGGCGAGGCGCGCGCCGGCGTCCATCGTGTCCCGCTCGGATTCACTGACGAGGATGTGGCGAGTCATCGTTCGCCGGGCGTGGCAGGTTTGCCCGACGCGAGAGCGAGCGTCGCCGCGCCGATCTCGGCGACGATGTCGCCGGCGGTCATCGCCGCCTCGCCGAGCGCGGCGGCTGCGAGGTCGCCGGCCGCGCCGTGCAGGTAGACGGCGAGCAGGCACGCCGCGGTGACGCTGCGGCCCTGAGCGAGCCATCCCGCGGCGAGTCCCGTCAGCACGTCGCCCGATCCGCCCGTGGCCATGCCGGGGTTACCGGTCGGATTGATGTACACCACGCCGTCCGGCGTGGCGATGAGCGTCCGGTACCCTTTGAGGACCACGTAGACGTAGTGGCCGGTCGCGAAGTCGCGGGCAGTGTCCAGGCGGCGCCGCTGCACGTCGGGCACGGTCATCCCGGTGAGCCGGGACATCTCGCCCGGGTGCGGCGTGATGACAACGGGCCGTTCGGGCGAGCCTCTGAGTGCGGCCGGGCGACCTGCAAGGACCGTCAGCGCGTCGGCATCGAGGACCAGGGGCACGCGCGACTGCTCCAGGAGGGCCAGGACGAGCGCCTGCTGGTCCGGGCCGGTCCCGAGGCCCGGGCCGGCGGCGATCACGTCGTACGCGCCTGCGAGCGCGGTCGCCGCGGCCTGCCGGGAGGCCGTGCCATCGGCCAGTTCCGCCAGGGCGGCGGTCATATACTCCGCGCCCATGCTCGCGACGATTGGCAGGCACGATGCGGGCGTGGCCACGGTGACCAGGCCGGCTCCGCTGCGCAGCGCCGCCACGGCCCCAAGATGAGCGGCGCCCGTCCTGCCGCGCGACCCCGCCAGGATCAGGGCGTGGCCGAAGTGCCCCTTGTGCGCGTCGCGCGCGCGGGCACCGGCAAACGGCCTGAGATCCTCGGCGAGAACGGCCTCGATGCGGGGGCCGGGCAACTCGTCGATCACGGTCCGCGGGATGCCGATGTCGGCCACGACAATCGTCCCGGCCGTCTCCTCGCCCGGCGGCAGCATCAGCGGCAGCTTCGGCGCGCCGAATGTCACCGTGAGCGTGGCCTCGATGACCGGGCCAATGAGGGCCGGGTCGTCCGCGGACAGGCCGCTGGGCAGATCGACGGCCACAACGGGCGTTCCGCTGGCATTGAGGTCCCGGGCAATCGATTCTGCCAGGCCCTCGAGCGGGCTGTTCAGGCCGGTGCCGAACAGGGCGTCGACGACGATGTCCCGGCGGAGGAGGTCGGCCCCGTGCCGTTCCCAGTCGCTGGCCGCCAGCACCTCCACAACGTCGATGCCGAGGCGGCCGAGGATGTCGAGGTTCAGCCGCGCGTCGCCGCGGATGCCGGCCCTGTCGCCGATGACGTACACCCGGACGTCGACGCCTGCCTGCCACAGCACTCTCGCCACGACGAATCCGTCCCCGCCGTTGTTGCCGCGGCCGGCGAGAACCGACACGCGCGCCGCTGACAGCCCGTCGAAGGCCGCTTCCATCGCCGACACCACCTGCCGGCCCGCGTTCTCCATGAGGACGGCCGACGGGATGCCGATCTCCTCGATTGTCCGGCGGTCGGCGCCGCGCATCTGGTCGGCGTTCACTACACGCATGGCGAAGCTCCTGCAGCCGATGCGGGGCGATGCCGCGCCGGCTTGCGCGCACTGTACCACAAGAGGTACGGTACGGGGCCGGCCCGGCGGCCTCGCCGCCGGCCGCTTACAGGAGACGACCAGGATGTCGGCAGTCGCATACGTCAACGGGCGGATCGTCGCGGAGCAGGACGCGATGATCTCGGTGTTCGATCACGGGTTCCTGTACGGGGAAGGTGTCTACGAGGTCATCCGCACGTATGGCGGCGAACTGTTCCTGGTGGACCGCCACTTCCGGCGCCTCAGGGCGTCGGCGTCGATGGTCACGCTCGATGTCGGCATGAGCGACAGCGCGCTAGAAGGGATCGTCCGGGGGACCGTCGCCGCGTATCGCGCGGGCGCCGGCGAGGGTGCGGGGTCACGGGAGGTGCTCGCCCGGCTACTCCTGACCCGGGGGATCGGCGAGATGAGCTACGACCCCTCGAAGTCGCCGCACCCGTCGCTCGTGGTGATCGTCAAGGGCCTGGTGCCGCCTCCGGCCTCCGCCTACGAGCGCGGCGTCGCGGTCGCGCTGGTGTCCGTGGTGCGCAATCACCCCGCGACGGTCGATCCGCGCATCAAGTCGAACAACCTGCTGAACAACGTGCTGGCGATGCAGGAGGCGCTCCGGCGGGGCCCGTTCTTCGAAGCCATCCTGCGGAACTTCCGCGGCGAGTTGGCCGAGTGCTCCCAGTCGAACCTCTTCCTGGTCAAGGACGGCGCCGTGCGCACGCCGGCCCTGGACGCCGGGCTGCTGGCGGGGATCACGCGCGAGTTCGTGGAAGAGGTCGCCGTGGAGGCGGGCATTCCGGTGGTGGACGGCGCGCTTCGCGACGAGGACCTGTTCGGCGCCGACGAAGCCTTCCTCACGAGCACGTCGAAAGAGCTTGTCCCGATTGTCCGGGTGGACGACCGCGTGATCGGCGGCGGCACACCAGGGCCGATCACGCTCCGCCTGCTCGACGCGTACCGCCGCAAAACCCGGGCCGTCGCCGGCCGGCGCTAGGACCGGCCGGCCTCGCCGTACGCCTCCATCGGCGGACAGGTGCACATGAGGTGGCGGTCGCCGTACGGGTTGTCGATCCGCCCCACGCTCGGCCAGAACTTGTTCTGCTTGACGAACGGCAGGGGGAACACCGCCTGCTGGCGCGAGTACGGGTGCGTCCAGGTGTCAGCGGTCGCGACCGCCACTGTATGCGGCGCGTTCTTGAGCACGTTGTCCTTCGGATCGGCCCTGCCGTCGACGACGTCCTGAATCTCCTGGCGGATGGCGATCATCGCATCGCAGAAGCGGTCCAGTTCCTCGAGGGGTTCGCTCTCGGTCGGCTCCACCATCAGCGTGCCCGGCACGGGGAACGACACGGTCGGCGCATGGAAGCCGTAGTCCATGAGCCGTTTGGCGACATCGCCTTCCTCGACGCCCGACGCCTTGAATCCGCGCAGGTCGAAGATCATCTCGTGGGCGCAGCGCCCCCGGGCGTTCGTGTAGAGGACCGGGTAGTGCGCCTTGAGCCGCGCCAGGATGTAGTTCGCGTTCAGGATGGCGTACTTCGTGGCCTCGGTCATCCCGCCGCCGCCGAGCAGCGAGACGTAGGCGTACGAGATGAGCAGGATGCTGGCCGACCCGAACGGCGCGCCGGCGACGGCGTGGATCGCCTTCCCGCCGCCGGTCCGCACGAGGACGTGTCCCGGCAGGTAGGGCGCCAGGTGCGGCGCCACCGCGATGGGCCCCATGCCCGGGCCGCCGCCCCCGTGGGGAATGGCGAACGTCTTGTGCAGGTTGAGATGGCAGACATCGGCGCCAATTGCCGCGGGGCTCGTCAGGCCGAGCTGGGCGTTGAGGTTCGCCCCGTCCATGTAGACCTGCCCGCCGTGCTCGTGGACGACGCGGCAGATCTCCTGTACCGCGTCCTCGAACACGCCATGCGTCGACGGGTAGGTGATCATGAGAGCCGCCAGCGTGTCCGCGTGCGCGCCGGCCTTCGCGCGAAGATCGGCGACGTCGATGTTGCCGTTCGCGTCGCACGAGACGACGACCACCTGCATGCCCGCCATCACGGCGCTCGCGGGGTTCGTGCCGTGCGCCGACGAGGGAATGAGCACGACGTTGCGGTGGAGGTCTCCCCTGTCCCGATGCCAGGCCCGGATGACCATCAGGCCCGCGAACTCGCCCTGCGCCCCCGAGTTCGGCTGCAGGCTCACCGCCGCGAACCCGGTGACGTCGCGGAGCACCGCTGCGAGACCGTCGATGACCTCGGCGTACCCCGCGGCCTGGTCGGTCGGCGCGAACGGATGCACCCCGCCGAACTCCGGCCACGTCACCGGCTCCATGATGGTCGCGGCGTTGAGCTTCATGGTGCAGGAGCCCAGCGGGATCATGGAGGTGTCGAGGCCGACGTCCTTGCGCTCGAGCGCCTTCAGGAAGCGCATCATCGACGTTTCCGACCGGTGGCGGTGGAACACGGGATGCGTGAGGTAGCCCGAGGTCCGGATGAGCGGCGCCGGCCAGGCGGGCGCGCCGCCGGAGATGGCGGCGGCGGCGGGCTCGGCCGCCTGCAGCGCGCGCGCGAAGACCCCCGCGACGGCGTCCAGGTCGGAGGGTGACGTCACCTCGTCGAGCGCGATGCCGATTTCGTCCGGGCGCGACGCCTCGAAGCGGAAGTTGTAACCCGCCGCGAGGGCGGCTTCCCTGATGCGCTCCCTGGAGCCCGGCGGCACGCCCAGCGCGAGGGTGTCGAAGTAGGCGGCATTCCGCTCGGTGCAGCCCAGGATCTCCAGCCGGCGGGCCAGCTCGCGCGCGAGGCCGTGGACCCTGGCGGCGATGGCCCGGAGCCCGTCCGGCCCGTGATACACGCCGTACATCGCCGCCATCGTGGCGAGCAGCGCCTGCGCCGTGCAGATGTTGGACGTGGCCTTGTCGCGGCGGATGTGCTGCTCGCGGGTCTGCAGCGCCATCCGGTACGCGCGGTTGCCCTGCGCATCGACCGAGACGCCGATGATGCGCCCGGGCGCCTGCCTGACGTACTGCTCGCGCGTGGCGAAGAACGCCGCGTGGGGTCCGCCGTAGCCCATCGGCACGCCGTACCGCTGGGCGCTGCCGAGGACGACATCCGCGCCCATCTCGCCGGGGGGCGCCGAGAGCGTCAGCGCCAGCAGGTCGGTGGCGACGGCAACGAGGGCGCCGGCGGCGTGGGCGCGCGCGATCACGCCGCGCAGATCGTGCAGCGCACCCCGCTCGTCCGGAGTCTGGAGGAGCACGCCGAAGACGCGTTCGTCGAACACCATCCGGTCCGGATCCGCGACGACCAGCTCGATGCCGATCGGCTCGGCGCGGCACGTCAGGACGTCGATCGTCTGCGGGAAGCACCCCGACGACACGACGAAGACCGGCTTCGACCCGCCCTGCACCCGCCGCAGCATCGTCATCGCCTCGGCGGCCGCCGTGGGCTCGTCAAGCAGCGAGGCGTTCGCCACGGGCATGCCGGTGAGGTCGGCGACCAGCGTCTGGAACGTCAGGAGCGCCTCGAGGCGGCCCTGCGCGATCTCCGCCTGGTACGGCGTGTAGGGCGTGTACCAGCTGGGGTTCTCGAGCACGTTCCGCAGGATGACCGAGGGCGTCACGCTGTCGCTGTAGCCGAGTCCGATGAGCGAGCGCACCGGCAGGTTGCGGCGCGCGACCTCACGGAGCCGGGCGAGAAACTCGTGCTCACGCTCCGGCGCGAGCGCCGAGGGCGGAGTCTTCAGGCGGATGCTCGGCGGGATGGCCTCTTCCATGAGGGCATCGAGCGACGGTGCGCCGATGACGCTCAGCATCTGGTCGCACTCGTGATGGCGGGGGCCGATGTGCCGCGACTGGAACGAACCGGTGTCGTCAGGAATCATGGAAGATGACCTCAATTGCACCCACGGGCGCGGGCGCCGCCGGCGTCGGGGGCACGGGCGGGCGTGCCCTACTTGACCAGGTCGGAATACTGCTCGGCCGACATGAGTGCATCGAGGTCGGCCGGGCTGGCCAGCGTGACCTCGATCATCCAACTCGCGTGCGGATCGCTGTTCACCCGCTCCGGCTGCTCCGCCAGAGCAGTGTTGACCGCTTTCACGACGCCCGCGACCGGGCTGTACAGCTCCGACACGGCCTTGACCGACTCCACCGTCCCGAAGCTCTCGCCGACCTTGAGCGCGCGGCCGACCTGGGGCAGGTCGAGGTAAACCACATCGCCCAGCTGCTTCTGGGCGTAGTCGGTGATGCCGACCTGGCCCGCGTCACCCGTCACCCTGATCCACTCGTGGTCCTTCGTGTACTTGCAGTCGGCTGGATACATGTCACCCTCTCGGTCGTTTGTAGAACGGCAGCGGGACGATCTGCGCCCGGGCCAGACGGCCCCGGATTTCCACGTCGATTTCCATGCCCGGCACCGCCCGGGCGGCGGGCACGTACGCCATGCCGATGGCCTTCTTGAGGAACGGCGTCTGCGTGCCGCTGGTCACGCGGCCAGCCACGGCGCCGCCGATGATCACGGGATAGCCGTGCCTCGCGATGGCGCGGTCCTTCATCTCGAACCCGACGATCCGGTTGGCGACCCCCCTGGCCTTCTGGTCGGCGAGGGCCTCGCGCCCGAGGAACTCGCCCTTGTTCCAGCCGATGATCCACTCGAGGTCGGCATCGAGCACCGTGGTCGTGTCGTCGATGTCGTTGCCGTAGAGGCGCATGGCGGCCTCGAGGCGCAGCGTGTCGCGGGCGCCCAGCCCGGCGGGGATCACGTCCTCGTCCCTGCCGGCTTCGAGGATCGCGTCCCACACCTGGACCGCCTGCTGCGGCGGCACGAACACTTCGTAGCCGTCCTCGCCCGTGTAGCCCGTCCGCGACAGCGTGCCGCGCACGCCGGCGATTTCCCCGTGGGCGAACCAGTAGTACTTGATGGCGGCAAGATCCACGTTGCTCAGCCGCTGCATGACCTGCCGCGCGAGCGGGCCCTGCAGCGCGATCAACGCGTACCGCGCGCTGGTGTCCACCGCCGCGACGTCGAAGCGCCTCGTCTGCTCCGCGATCCAGGCGACGTCCTTCTCGACGTTCGAGGCGTTGATCACGAGGAGGAAGTGGTCCTCGCCGAACCGGTACACCAGCATGTCGTCGACGAAGGTCCCGGCGGGCGTCGTAAGGCCCGCGTAGTGGGCCTGCCCGATCTTCAGGCGCGAGGCGTCGTTGGAACTGATCCACTGGACCGCCGCGAGGGCGTCTTTGCCGGCAAGTTCGACCTGTCCCATGTGGGTGACGTCGAACAGGCCGGCCCGGGTTCGCACCGCCAGGTGCTCGTGCGACAGGCCGGAGTACTCGACCGGCATGTCCCAGCCGGCAAACGGCACCATGCGGGCGCCGAGCGACCGGTGACGGGCGTTCAGGGGGGTGAGTTTCAATGGAGCGTCTGATGTGTGGGTCATGGGATGCGCGAGAGGGGCAAAGACCAGCCCACACTACTATGGCCGCCGCGGGCCGGTCAAGCGGTGCGGGCTGGCCCGATGGACGCGCGCCGGCTCTTACCGCCGGAGGATCCGTCGACGGCGGTAGCCGGCGACAAAGGCGAGGGCCGCGAGCAGGATGCCCCACACGAGGGGCGGCCGCCGCCAGGCCTCCGGCGCGAGGGGCAGCACGCTTGCCGTGACCGGCCCGGCGAGGCAGACGGCGATGGCCGCCGTGACGAGCGCTTCGCGCAGGTGCGTGCGCATGCTAGGTCGCCTTCAAGGGAATTGACGAGCAGCCGATGAAGCGGAACCAGGCGGATTCCACCCGCAAGAGCCAGGTGAACGCGCACACTTCCTGGAGGCCGGGGTACCACTTCACGTCGTCCACGCATTGCGAGAAGTCGTCCCACGCGGAGATGACTTCGCCTTCGTACTCGGAGTAGCAGGTCGCACCCGCGCCGTACCCGACGCGGCACACCCGCCCTTCGGCGTACCGCCGGGTGGGGGCGCGGCGGTCCACCGCGCCGATGTCGCCCTGCAGGATGCCCAGGAGGGCATCGACGTGGTCGATCGCAACCCCGGGGGCCGATTCGCGGCTCTCCTGGCTGAGCCGTTGATGCACGCCGCGGAACGAGCGCGCGGCGTGCGACCCGGCCAGCACCTGCTGCGCGAGGTCGAGGCCGTCCTCGTCGCCCGCGTCGAGCAGGACCACGGCGGTCCGGCCGTCCCTGGCCACGCGCAGGCGTCTGCCCGTGCGGACCAGCACCAGCAGGTCCTGCCGCCACGCGATGCGCACGTGGAAGTCGCCGTTCGGATGGACCACCTTGCTGGAGTCGAGCTCCGTCCACCGGAGCGATGCCTGGAGGGCTCCGCCGGCCCGGGCGGTGAGCCGGAGGTCGGCTCCCGTCCCGGGATCGACCACTTCCGCGCGCTCGAAGCGCTGCGCTTCCGCTTGCGGCCTCGCCGGAGCAAGCCGCTCGACAAAGGGCGCCGGCCCGGCCACTGATCCTGACGCGGTGAGTACCCAGCCCATCACACACCATCCCGCCACACGCATCGTTGACACGTTCGAACCTCCCGCCGGCCGGTCCGCTCTTCGCCGGACGAGCCGGCCGCCCCGGCGCGCGACCTCGCCACGGCGCCACGCGCTCGCGGCCTGCCTCGCCGGAGTGTTCCCGGAGGCTCCCGGTAGAATCGCGCGGGTCCCCCCGCGCAGGCCGACCTCGCCACTTTTCCAGGCGCGGGCGGGCCCCTTACGGGCCCGCCCGCGCCGGCTGCCCCGTCCTCGCTGGGGCGTGCTCGTGTACCAGCGGGCCGGGCGACGGGGCCGGCCACGCCAGCGGCGTTTCCGGGACGTCGGGGCTTGCATCGGATGGGCCCGCGTCCCTCAAATACGTCTGCAGCGTGTGGTAACTGATGTCCAGCGCCCGGCATGCGGCCCGCTTGTTGTTGTGGCACCGGTGCAGGACGAGCTTGACATACCGTGTGCACCAGCCGCGGAGCGTGTCCCCTTCCCGCATGGACGGGTCGAGCACGTCGGCGAAGTCGGCGCGCACTTCCCGGGGCAGTTCCAGGAGTTCGACCTGGCTACCCTTTGCCAGCACGACGGCGTATTCCATCATCCGTTCAAGTTCCCGGACGTTGCCCGGCCAGTCGTACGCGAAGAGGGCGTTCTCCGCAGCGGCCGAGAGCCCCAGCGCCCGCAGGCCTCCGTGGCGGACGAGAAAGTAGCGTGCCAGTTCGAGGATGTCCTCTCGACGGCTTCGCAGCGGAGGCACCCTGAGCTCGATGCCGCTCAGCCGGTAGAAGAGGTCCGATCGGAAGTCTCCCTGCTGGACCAGTACCCGAAGGGGCCGATTCGTGGCCACCAGCAGCCGGATGTCGACGGCGTGGCTCGCGTGCGCGCCGACGCGCTCGACCACCCGCTCCTGAATGGCCCGCAGGAGCTTGGCCTGCGCCGAGGGCGACAGGTCGGCCACCTCGTCGAGGAACAGCGTTCCGCCGGACGCGTGCTCGAACTTGCCGCGCCGCCCACGCACGCCGGTGGCCGTGCGGTCTTCGATGCCGAACAGCTCGGCCTCGAGCAACGAATCGACAATGGCCGCGCAGTTGAGGGCGATGAACGGATTGCTGCGCCTGGCGCTCACGTCGTGAATCTGCCGGGCAACCAGTTCCTTGCCGCTCCCGCTCTCCCCTTCGATGAGCACCGTGAAGTCGGTGGCCGCGACGCGCTCGATGCGTTCGCGAAGCTGGCACATGGCCTGGCTGCTGCCGATGAGCGGCGCGGCGCCATCGCGCACGCGGTTGTGCGCGTGCACCAGCCTGGGGAGCGCACCGCCCTTCCCATCGAATTCGGCAGCCAGTTCCCAGACGCCGACGCCCCGGCGAGTCGCCCGCCACTGCTCCTCGGAGAGCACCTGGCCCGGCAGCAGACCAACCTCGAGCACCCAGCCGAGGCCGTCTCCGCGCGTGGGCACCGGGACCCTGATCACGCCGTGTTCGACGTCTGGAGGACTGCCGGAGCGGACCGGCGCGCCCAACTGCGCGCGGATCCGCACCCACTGCGCTCCAAGCTGGCGGCGCAACGCGCTTTCGAGCGCCTCCGACAGCGGCCGGCCTCGCCCCCCGCCTCCCGACGGTCTCGACATCCGTCGGAGCACGTCATCGACGAGACAACGGTGACCGCCGCGCGGGCGGCACGCGGGAAACTGCGCCTGCAAAGTCCGCGCGGGATCCTGGTGGCTCATGTCGGATCCTGCCTACCAAACCTGATGCCAACGCCCTGCAGCTCCGCGGTGTGCTCTCCTGCGGGAGCGGCTGGCCTGTTGATAGCACCGGCCGCGGGTAGTGCGTGCCCGGGCCGCGATGCCTCACGGCGCGTTGGGTAGTTGCTTCCCGCCGCACGTCTCAGGCCCGCGCGGTATAGCAGATCCGCGCTGCCGCTGATGCATCCGACCCGGCTGTGGATCACGACCCACGGGGCCTGTTCCTGAGTCGATCCGCTGTCGAGGACGAGGTTGACCTGCCTGCCCGGAAGCAGGCGCGCGGGGCTTTCGACCAGCATGCCGTCGGGCGAGGTGTTGAGCACGCGGAGGGGCGACCCCGTTCGAAGCCGGGCGGCTGGACAGGTGCAGCCGCCCGGCGCGGGGCCTTGCCGACTGTGCGCGCGACGCTCTGCCGTGTCCGTCAGGCCTCGACCCATCGCCCTGCTCCGAACTCGTAGCGCAGGAGCCGGCTCCGGCCGGTGGCTCCCAGAATCCGCAGGGCGTACTGCTGGCTGGCCGGGCCTCGAACGTAGACGGTTCCAGACGTGGCGCCCCCAGCGGGCCCGAACGACAACATGCTGGACCCACCGAGCTTCAGCGGGCTGCCCGAGAGAAGGGCGCCCGAGTCCGGGTCGGTGACACCGGGAACGATGCCGAACGCGGTCCCGGAGAATTGGTCGCCGATGCGCACCCATGCTGACACCTGCCGGTCGGCGCCAGCTGCCATGTCGGCCGAGCGCACCCCGTCGTAGTTGCCGTCGGCGAACATGGCGAACCGGAAGTCCGTGCTCGACGGCTGGAACACCAGTGCGACGTGGACACCGCGCTTCAGGGCTTCGGCGCGCGCCGCGTGGACGAGGGCTGCCACGTGCCGGGCGGCGCCGGCGGCGTGCAGCGCGCCGCGTTGCGCGGTCAGGGCGGGCACGGAGATGGCGGCGACAATCAGCGCGGTCGCCGCCGCCGTCAGCACCTCGGCGAACGTCGTGCCGGCCTCCCCGCGTCGGCCGCCGTTCCGGCGCCCTTCCGCGGAGAGGCGGCGCGACCTCTTCACTGCTGGCCCGCCTTCGGCGCGGTGACGGTGACCTGGCTCTTCATCTTCAAGAACGCCTTCTCGCCGATCCCGCGGACGTTCATCAGTTCCTCGATCTTCTTGAATCCGCCGTTCTTCTGCCGGTACTCGACGATGCGTGCGGCGGTTGCCGGACCGACGCCGGGCAGGCGTTCCAACTGGTCGGCAGGCGCGGTGTTGAGGTTGACGACCTGAGCCGGCGCGGCCTTGGCGTCCTGGGACTTCTCCTGGGCGGCTGAGGCGGCCGAGGGCGCCGCCACGGTGAGGGCGGCGGCAACAGCGATGATTGCGGCGACGAACAGGTGACGCACGGGACGCTCCTTTCCTTCGGCGCGGCGGGATGCCGCGCGGCGCCCGGTCGGGGCGGCGCCGTCAGCGGTGGAGGTCGGGCACCGCCTCTGTCGCCGCCCGCGCCGGGCTATGCGTCCGCCATCGCAAGACCGCCGCCAGCGCGCCCGGGTGCGCGGATGTCCGTCTATCTGTCTGAGGAATGTGCGCATGCGCCGCTGCGCCGCGTCGCGGGTCGCGCGGTCGGCGCCCCGTCTCGGCGCGCGTGTCCACTCGGGTTGCCGCGAGGAACGTTGCCGCGGCGGCCTACCCTGCCGCGGCGCCCGACGCGCGCGCCCAGGCGAGCGTGCGGGCCAGGCCCTCGTCGAAGGCGATCGCCGGGACGTAGCCGAGCAGTATGCGGGCGCGTTCGATGTCCGCCTGGGAGTCGCGGATGTCGCCGGTGCGCGGCGGGCCGTACTTCGCCGCGACCGCGGCGCCCGTCAGCGATCGCAGCGCATGGAAGAGGTCGTTCAGCGACACCCGGCCGCCGGTGGCCACGTTGATCACCCGGCCGGAGGCGCCGGGCGCGTGGCAGGCCTTCAGGACGCCGTCCACCACGTTGGCGACGTACGTGAAGTCCCGGGTCTGCTCTCCATCCCCGAAGATCGTGGGCGGGCGACCGTCGAGCAGCGCGCGAATGAACAGGGAGATCACGCCCGAGTACGGGGAGGAGGGATCCTGCCGCGGGCCGAACACGTTGAAATACCTCGTCGTAACCGTTTCCAGGCCGTACAGCGACGTGAACAGCGCCGCGTACTGCTCGCCGATGAGTTTCTGAAGGGCATACGGCGTCATCGGGTCGAGCGGCGTGTCCTCGCGCGTCGGCAGCGCCGCCGTATTCCCGTACACCGACGATGACCCGGCGAACACCAGCCTGCGCACCCCGGCATCCCGTGCGGCCACCAGCAGGTTCAGCGTGGCGTCCACGTTGGCCCGATGGCAGAAGACCGGCTCCGCAACCGACCGGGGCACCGACGGAATGGCCGCCTGATGCAGCACATAGTCCACGCCGGAGGCCGCCGCATTCGCGACGTCCGCCTCGGCGAGATCCCCCTCGATGAACTCGACGCTGCCGGCCACCGGGGCGAGGTTCTCCCGGTGTCCCGTGACGAGGCTGTCGACCACGCGGACGCGTTCGCCCCGGCGAACCAGTTCCTCCACGAGATGCGAACCGATGAACCCCGCGCCGCCGGTCACCAGATAATGCGCCATAAGGACCCCGATCAGACCGGCGTCGCGACCCGTTCGCCGTTCACGCAGGTCGCGACGCCGTCCCCGTTAAGTTCCGCCGCAGCCAGCCGTAAGCCGAATCCTGTGTCCCCGCCTTCGCGCCTTGCGGCGCTTCGGCGAGGCGACAACCATTCCTCTGGTCCCGTCATCACTGACGGGATCTAGCGACCGACCCGGAGGCCTGGAGCGGGCCGCTCTCGTAACGCCTCCCTATTTGGTCTTGCTCCGTGCGGGGTTTTGCCTGCCACCCGCGTTGCCGCGGGCGCGGTGCGCTCTTACCGCACCTTTTCACCCTTACCCTCCTCCGCTCGCCGGGGCCTTGCGGACCCGGCGAGCTGCGGCGTGGCAAGCCCTCGCGGGCCTGCCTCGACGAAGCGCGGAGCGCGAAGTCGGGCGGTATATTTTCTGTGCCACTTTCCTTCAGGTCACCCTGACCGGGCGTTACCCGGCGCACTGCCCTGCGGAGTTCGGACTTTCCTCCCTTCCCGGGGATCGGCCCTTTCGAGCCTGGCCCGGAAACAGCGGTCGTCTGGCTGACTGCGACGGAGCCGGTACCGCTCAGGACTCCGTGTCCTGGCGGATGTTGTACTGTTCGAGCTTCTTGTACAGATTACTGCGTGGCGTGCCGATTGTCTCGGCCGTCTTCGAAATATTCCAGTCGTTCTCGCGGAGCTTCTCGAGAAGGAACGCCCGCTCCGCGCTCTCCTTGAACTCCCGCAGGGTGCCTGGCCGCTCGCCCCGCTCATCCGGCAGAACGGCCGCCGGCGCATCCGTGCGGACGGATTCAGGGAAGTCGGCGGCCGTGACGGCGTCGCCGGGCGTCATGATGATCACCCGCTCGATGGCGTTCCGCAGTTCCCGCACGTTGCCCTTCCACCGCGCGCGCTGCAGCGCGGCGAGCGCCTCGGCGGTGAACCGCTTCGGCCGGAAGTTGTTCTCGCGCGTGAACTGCTCCGCGAAGTGGCGGACAAGCGCGGGGATGTCGTCCGCGCGATCACGCAGCGGCGGCACCAGGATCGGGATCACGCTCAGCCGGAAGAACAGGTCTTCACGGAACAGGCCGCGCTGGATTTCCTCCTCCAGGTCCTTGTTCGTGGCCGCGATCACGCGGACGTCCACCTTCAGCGTGCGCGAGGATCCGAGGCGCTCGACTTCTCCCTCCTGGAGCACGCGCAGCACCTTGGCCTGCGTCCTCATGCTCATGTCGCCCACTTCGTCGAGGAAGATCGTGCCGCGGTCGGCGAGTTCGAATTTCCCGACCTGCTTGTCGGTGGCGCCGGTGAAGGAGCCCTTTTCGTGGCCGAAGAGTTCCGATTCGATCAGGTCGTCGGGGATGGCCGCGCAGTTGACCTGCACGAAGCGCTCGCGCGCCCGCAGGCTGTTCCTGTGAATCATCCGCGCGACCAGCTCCTTGCCGACGCCGCTCTCGCCACGGATGAGCACGGTCGCGCTTGTCGGCGCCGCACGTCTCACCGACTCGATCACGCCGCGGAGGACGGGGCTCGACCCCACCATGTCGTGGCGGAGGTCGATGGCCCTGGCGAGCGTCTGGTTCTCGTCGCGGAGCCGGCTGAAGCCCAGGGCGTTGCGGATGGCCAGCAGGATGCGCTCGGTGGCGAGGGGCTTCTCGATGAAGTCGAACGCCCCGAGCTTGGTGGCCTCGACGGCCGTCGCCACCGTACCGTGTCCGGAGATCATCACGACTGGCAGGCGATCGGTCTGGGCCTTGAGCCTGCCGAGCACCTCGAGGCCGTCCATCCCCGGCATCTTGATGTCGAGGAACACGAGATCGACCGACTCGCGTTCTGCCAGTGCGATGCCCTCCTCGCCGGTGGCGGCCCCGAGGAACTCGTACCCTTCGTATTCGAGGATCATCCGCATCGAATCGCGGATGGCGGGCTCGTCGTCGACGACCAGAATGCGTGCCTTCATCGTGGGTGGCCGGATGGTCAAGGCTGGCGCTCGGCGCGCAGGGAGTGGAACGCGCGCTGGCCCGTCGCCGAATCGTAGATGTAGAAGGTCAGCACGTCCCCGGGGCGGGCGGCCGCCGCCAGCTGGCGGTAGTCGCCGGAGGTGCGAATCGGCGCGCGGTTGATCTCGATGATGACATCGCCGTGGCGCAGGTCTGCCTCGTCGGCGGGGCTCAGCGGCGCCACGCGGGCCACCAGCACGCCGGAAAGCGCGTCGGGCAGCTTCCAGCGCGACCGGATCTGGCGGGTGAGGTCCTGGACGCTCACGCCGATGCCGCGGGCCCCGTCGATGGCCTCGCCGGCCGGAGAGGCCGCGGGCACGGGCTCGCCCGGCTCGCGCGGCGGGCGTGCGGCCAGCTGGATCTCCACGTCCTGCGCGCGGCCCTCGCGCAGGATCTGCACGGCGACACGCGTGCCGGGTTCCCGCGCGGCGATGT